>CACZZB010000164.1 GCA_902785555.1 uncultured Ruminococcus sp. | reverse complement strand
AAAAGCATATCAATCCCAATATCACATACGGTGATCTGATAAAGAGTGAAACGAATTTATGGTCTGTGCTTTATATGACAGGGTATTTGACCATACTTCCGGGAACACTGCCGGAAATATCATCGGATAATCCGGAAGATGTAACAGAACTATACGAACTGCCGTTTACATTAAAAATTCCGAATAAAGAAATCCGTATTCTTTTCGAGAAAACCATTGCAGAGTGGTTTGAAGAAAAAATGGTCGGTGAGGATAGAAACGAACTGTTCAATGCTGTGTGGAGCGGTGATGCGGAAAAACTGACAGTTGAAATCAGCAAATTCCTCGGTGATACTATCAGCTACCATGACTACAAAGAAGATTTTTATCATGCATTCCTCGCAGGACTGTTGTCCGGTGTTGCGGGTATGAAAGTCGAATCCAACCGAGAAACCGGCACAGGCAGATCGGATGTTATTTTGAAAAATCCTCGTATGGCACGAGTCGCTGTTTTTGAATTCAAACACGCAAATACCGAAAAACAAATGAACAGCAAATATTGCAAAAAGAGAATATACATTTCCGTTCAGAGAAGAAACTGTTTATAAATATGGAATATCATTCTTCCAGAAAAAGTGTCTTGTAAAAAAAGCATAAGGAACTGTGCAAAAATAATTAATACATTGTTCTCATTGAAACACTGTAGAAAACATTGTTTTTTATTGTAAAATGACTGAATAATTTCCGCACAATTCTTAACCACCTAAAAACATAATATACCCTACGCTCACGGATGATATTCTGTTACATTATTCGTTTACTTTACGGAAAACATGATTTAATATGTAACACACCAAAATGAACGGAGGGAAATATATGCGAAAAATGACAGCTATTAAGCAGTCAAAACCCAAGAAGAAAAAACAGCGTGTGGCAGCTTATTGCCGTGTTTCCACGGACAGAACCGAACAGCAGCATTCCTTTGAAATGCAGAGAGCCTATTTTCAGAAAATCTATGCCAACTCCGATGCACTGGAACTTATCGATGTTTACACCGATACCACAAGCGGCACCTCGTCTTTATACAGACCGGGATTTCAGCGTTTGATGAGCGACTGCCGTGCAGGAAAAATCGACCGTATCGTAACAAAGTCACTCAGCCGCTTTGCAAGAAACACCAAGGACTGTCTGACAACTCTGCGTGAGATGAAAAGAATGGGTGTGACGGTGCATTTTGAAAAGGAAGGCATTGATACCGCTAATGTTTCCGATGAAATCATGATAACGATTATGGAGGGATTGGCACAGGAAGAAGCCGCTTCCATTTCAAGAAACGTCCGCTGGAGTCTGAAACGCAGAATGGCTAACGGTACACTCGGCATTGCAAGAGTGCCGTATGGCTATAAGAAAGTGGATGGAGCGTTAGTGATTGACGAAAAGCAAGCGGAAGTAGTAAGAAGAATTTTCGCTTTGTATCTTTCTGGAACGGGTGCAAAAGCAATAGCGGTTCAGCTGAATTCCGACAAAATTCCGTCACCGACAGGAACACAGTGGAACAATGTGACAATCCTGAAAATACTCCGTCAAGAAAAGTATATCGGAGATATCCGCTGGCAGAAAACCTATTCGACTTTTATGGGAGCGAAGTGGAAAATAAATCACGGAGAGCAGGAAAGTTACTATATCAGAGATTGTCTGCCGCCGATTATCAGCCGTGAGGATTTCGAATAAAACCAATTCATCACCGTTTCGTGGGATAACAAAATGTACCTGCGGACGGTCTTTTTATTTCAAGGACAGAGAAAAGCCGCTGTGGGAATGTTCGGGCAAATACAGCACGGTCAATCCCTGTTCAAATCCGACATTCTTTGATGCCGACTATCATAGAGCATGGAACAGAATGTGCCTGAAATTGCGTGATTATGCAGATGAAGTTATCCTGCCGTGCCTTGACCTTTTTGAATTGACAGAAGAATGCCTGATAAGCGATGAAATAATACAGCTGCGTGAACAGGCGGAAGAATTGTCAAACAGGAAATATGTATTATGCTCCCTCTGCTCACAGGGTTGTATCACGACAGAAAAACTCCTGACATTGCAGAATGAGATTGATATTGAATTGGATGAAATTGAGAAGAAACTGTCATTGATGGACGGACAGGGTGATGAAACGATAGATGAACTGACTTCTCTTTACAGACTTATTGCTGGCACATCTTCTCAAAGACTTATGAAAATGATATTGAAAAGTGTAGTTTCAGATGGAAGAACGGTGGAGTTTGAACTTTTGGGCGGTCTGAAAATTAAGGAGGTGCTGTGATATGAACACAAGATTGATTCCTTACGGCTACAAAATGGAAAACGGTGTGCTGTTGGTAAACGAGGAAGAAGCGGAACAGGTAAAAAGAATATTTGAGATGCGTGTGAATGGTGCGGGAGTCTACGCTATCGGCAAAATGCTTTATGAGGAACAAATACCGTTTTTTAGTGATACACGGGACAAGGCTATCAAGAAAGCAAGTGCTATTCTTT
>CACZZB010000163.1 GCA_902785555.1 uncultured Ruminococcus sp. | reverse complement strand
CGTAATAGCGTCAACTTCCTGCTGTAAAAGCATTTTTTTGAAATCATCGGACAAAAACGGCGGTAAGTGCATAGTTTCAATTTTCTGTTGGTCTATGTTGACTTCAATATCTTTGATTCCTGTGCCTAATTCTTTCAACAGGGTAATGACAGCCGATTTTATGTTTGAATCGGCATTCATTTGATATATGGAATAATTCATCCATCTTTCCTGCATTGACGGGTGATAAACGACTAATTCATCAAGGAAAAAGCGGTAGGCATCATCAATTTCGGGAACAGAGGAAAAATTGGCTGCACAGGAAAGCATGAGTCTATTTGGCTTTAAAACATCTTTACAAGCGTTGAATTTACCTATAAACTTACTGCCTGTCGAAAAACCGTTTTCATCACGTTCAAAAATCTTTGCCTGCTTGCCTTTGGGGAAATAATAGAGATATTCCTCTGTCACCAACAGATTTTTCAGTGAAAATCCGAAAACAAATATGATTCCCTTAACAACAAAGTGTATCTGATAGGTACTTTCCTTTTCTAAACCAATAAGTTTATGCGGCATTTGCCTGATCCCCTGTCCCGGCTGATGATTGATACTGTTGATGACAAGATTTTTTACGAAAGAAACAGCGTCAATAAAATTACTTTTGCCCGAACCGTTTGCTCCATAGATAACAGCAGACGGTAAGACTTTATATTTACCAAATTCAAAATTTTTTTCTTCTCTGAAAGTATCGCTGCCGGCAATCAAAGAAAAAATGATTTTATCCCCAATAGATTTGTGATTACTGCATGAAAATTCAAGTAGCATTGTAGTTACCTCCTCTCAATCACCATGATACCACAAAAATCAAATTTTAACAAGACAATTTGCAGATTTTCCTGCAAATTAAGAGTTTTAATTTGTTATAAACAAATTTATATAAATATTATATCCTTTCTCAAAACTCAATATACCCAAAATATTAAGTATCAAAATAAACATATTTATAATAGTATTAAAATCTGCCCGAAATTTTTATATTTCAGGCAGATTGATTTGTATTTAATTAGACGAGCGTTTTTTGAGTATTTATACAGAGTTTTCGTTTGATATATCCTCTTGAGCTTCTATCGGTACGAATTTCAGTTCATGTGATTCGGCATACTTCTGTGCATAACTGCCCGAAATGCCGTAAATCGTGCAGATATCATCAAAGGCATATTCGCCTATTTCAGTGACGCTTTCAGGAATAGTAATCTCTTTCAGCGAGTCACAGCACCAAAAAGCCAATTCACCGATTTTTGAAACGCTTTCGGGAATAGTGATTTCTTTCAGAGATTCACACTGTCTGAACGCTTCATTACCGATTTCCGCAACACTGTTTGGAATGGTGATACTTTCCAATGAATAACAATCTTCAAAAACATTATTGCCGATTTTGGCAACACTGTCAGGAGCCGATTTTGGCAACACTGTCAGGAATGGTAATTTCTTTCAGGGATTCACACCATTGAAAAGCATTATCACCGATTTGTGTTACCGTATCGGGAATATTTATGCTTTTCAGCATTGTACAGTCGAAAAAAGCCCCGTTTCCGATAGATTGCAAGCCCTCATTCAAAGTAACTTTTTCAAGTGAATAACACCCATCGAAAAGATAGTTTCCGACGGATTTCAGGTTTTTAGGAAGGGTTATTTCTTTTATCATATCACAATTGTAAAATGCCCTGTCATCTATTTCAGTAATACTGTCCTCAAACGAAATAATGAGTTCCTCATGAATATTTTGGTGATTAAGAAAACTGCCAAACAATTCTTCTAATATCGTTGCACCTGTATCATGAAATCTTACGACATTTCCCGTAAAAATAATATGGACATTCTCGGCATAATCAAATATACACTGTTCAATATTCTTGTACATTTCTTTTCTTTCTTCGGCTTTATCCGTATTTATGTACATCGTCACATTTTTTGCAGTAGGATATGAATAGTATTCTCCCTTGCTCAGATATTCAAAACTGTCGGGAAATACGATTTCTTCAAATTCATGCTGTCCGAAAGCATTGTATTCGACAGACTTCAGGGCAGTACTGAAATTGACTGCTTTCAATGAC
>CACZZB010000162.1 GCA_902785555.1 uncultured Ruminococcus sp. | reverse complement strand
GGAGGTATCAAAATGAAATCTGTTATTAGCACAAAAAATCTGAGTCATGCCGACTGGCTCAGATACAGAACGATGGGAATCGGCGGTTCAGATGTATCAGTTATCGCCGGGATAAATCCCTACAAGTCGGTATATCAGCTTTGGCTGGAAAAAACAGGTCAGTTAGAACCTGCTGAAAGTGAAAATGAATATACCCATTTCGGTACGGTGCTTGAACCTGTTATCCGCAAAGAATTCATGGAAAGAACAGGCTTGAAGGTCAGACAAAAGCATATGCTCCTGCAAAGTGAGGAACATTCCTTTATGCTTGCCAATCTTGACGGTGTAGTGAAAGTAAATGGTGAAATGTGTATATTTGAAGCCAAGACTGCATCAGCATATAAACTCGATGAATGGCAAAGCGGTGGTATTCCACCGGAGTATATGCTCCAAGTACAACACTACATGGCTGTCACGGATACCAAAAAAGCCTATATAGCTGCATTGATCGGCGGCAATCATTTCCTGTACAAGCTGATCGAGCGTGATGAAACAATCATCTCTAAAATCATCGCTATGGAAAAATATTTCTGGGAAGTGAATGTTTTAGGCGGCATTACACCTGACATTGACGGCACAAGGGCTACAACGGAATATTTCAACAGCAAATACCATTCCTCCAACGGTCTGGCTGTGAAGTTGCCTGAAGAACTTGTATCTGAATGCGAGGAGTACAACAGGCTTTCCAACGAAATTGACAGGCTGACAAGTGCTAAAGATGCGGTATGTAACCGTATCAAGAATGTGCTGAAAGAGAATGAAACCGGCTTTGCAGGCAAGTACAAAATTTCATGGAAGCAAGTCGTTTCATCAAAATTCAACACGACAAAATTTAAGGCTGACAATCCTGAACTGTACAGCAAATATCTTACAAATTTGCAGTACAGGCGTTTTAATCTGAGTTAGGGGAGGTGAATTGATATGGAGATAAGATTGTTAAGGGCTGATGAAATCGAATGCCGTATCGGTACTATCAACGAAAAAGGCTTGTCCCTGCTTTTGTACAAGGATGCAAGGGCAGATATGAAAATTCTTGATGAAACATTCGGCATCTTTGGCTGGAAACGTACACATCAGAGCATTGATGGAAATTTGTACTGCACCGTTGAGATTTGGGACAGCGAAAAGCAATCCTGGATTGCTAAACAGGATGTCGGAACGGTCAGCTACACAGAGAAAGAAAAAGGACAGGCTTCGGACAGCTTTAAAAGAGCCTGTGTTTCAGTCGGTATCGGGCGTGAACTTTATTCAGCACCGTTCATTTGGGTGTCAGCTCAAAAATGCAATATTCAGCGAAGGAATGACAAGCTGATATGCTACGATAAATTTTCCGTCAGCGAAATATCCTACAGCAAGGACAGGGAAATCACAGCGTTGTCAATCGTGAACAGCGATACAGGTGAGGTTGTCTATTCTATGTTCCCGAAAAATGCACAGCCTGTCAGTATGCAATTTTGTGAATTTGACAGCGAACTCAAAAGAACAGGTGTTCTGCTTGATACGGTGCTGTCGAGATACGGCGTGAAATGCTTGATACGGTGCTGTCGAGATACGGCGTGAAAAGTATCAACGAAATGACACCTGAAATGCTCGGCAAGGCAATCAACAGCCTGAAAAGAACGAAAAGTAAATCGGCATAATTTTAAGACCGTCAGTGGCTCACGTCACTGGCGGTCAAATTTTATTTTAAAGGAGATTTTGAAAATGAGTAAAGTGATTTGTAGCTGCTGCAGCAGTGAAATTGAGGACGACAATTATTATGAGGTTGAGGACTGCATTGTATGTGAGGATTGCTATGATGACAGCACTTTCACCTGTGACTGTTGCGGAGACAGGTATTTCAATGACAATGCCTATGGTGACGGCAATACCTCTGTTTGTCGCAACTGTTATGAGAATGAATATCACCGCTGTGAGAGATGCAACTGTCTTTTACACGATGACGATGTTTTGTGGCAGGATGATTACCCCTATTGTCAGTCTTGCTATGATGATATTTCTGACGATTTCATCAACGAATATTCCTACAAGCCTGATCCGATTTTCCATCGCTGCCCCAATGAAAAGAAAATCAGATATTATGGTGTTGAATTGGAAATCGACAAGGGCGGCAAAGATGACAGCAATGCAGAAACTTTGTATAACATTGCCAATTCCAACGATAACAATTTGTACATCAAGTCAGACGGTTCTTTGAGTGACGGCATGGAATTGGTATCTCACCCTTGTTCACTTCTTTATCACAAAACGAAACTCCCCTGGGCTGAAATCATGAAAAAGGCTGTAAGCCTGTATTATCGTTCACACAACACAACTACCTGTGGACTTCATATACATATTGGTCGTGAGGATTTGGGCGAGACAGTCGAAAAGCAGGAGGAAGTCATCAGCCGTATCATGTATTTCTTTGAAAGCCACTGGAATGAGATGTTCAATTTCTCAAGGAGAACTGAATATGCTGTTGAACATTGGGCTTCACGCTACGGCTACAAGGAAAAGCCGAAGGAAATTCTGGAGGATGCCAAGAAAAATCGCAAAGGCAGATATGCCTGTGTGAATATTACCAACTATGACACGATTGAGATAAGAATGTTCAGAGGTACGCTCAAATACAACACGTTCATTGCGGCTCTGGAAATGGTCGATTTGATCTGTGAAAACGCAATAAGGCTGAATGATACAGCAATACAGAAGCAGTCGTGGAATGAATTTGTCATCATGATGTCAGGAGCTTATCCGCTATCTGAAAGAAAGACGTTTGTATGTCAACGAACCTGTTTTGAATGAGGAGGAGATTTGAAATGTGTGCATTGTATGGATTTGTGAACTATGGCAAGGTATTGAGCCAGAAAGAATTGAAGAAACTTGTCCGCCGCCTGTCTGTTGCATCGGAGTGCAGGGGCAGAGATGCTTCTGGAGTGGCATATGTCAGAAACGGAAAGGTCATTATCTACAAAAAGCCCCAGCCTTCATGTGAGGTAAACTTCTACTTTCCGTCAGACGTCACCATTTTGACAGGTCACACCAGAATGGCAACACAGGGCAATGCAAGAAACAATTACAACAATCACCC
>CACZZB010000161.1 GCA_902785555.1 uncultured Ruminococcus sp. | reverse complement strand
TTTTCGTTCTTTTCAGGCTGTTGATTGCCTTGCCGAGCATTTCAGGTGTCATTTCGTTGATACTTTTCACGCCGTATCTCGACAGCACCGTATCAAGCAAAACACCGGTTCTTTTGAGTTCGCTGTCAAATTCACAAAATTGCATACTGACAGGTTGTGCATTATGCACATTTTTCGAGAACATAGAATAGATGACCTCGCCTGTATCGCTGTTCACGATTGACAATGCTGTGATTTCCCTGTCCTTGCTGTAGGATATTTCGCTGACGGAAAATTTGTCATAGCATATCAGCTTGTCATTCCTTCGCTGAATATTGCACTTTTGAGCTGACACCCATATGAACGGTGCTGAATAAAGTTCACGCCCGATACCAACAGAAACACACGCTCTTTTGAAGCTGTCCGAAGCCTGACCTTTTTCTTTCTCTGTGTAGCTGACCGTTCCGACATCCTGTTTAGCAATCCAGGATTGCTTTTCGCTGTCCCAAATCTCAACGGTGCAGTACAAATTCCCATCAATGCTCTGATGTGTACGTTTCCAGCCAAAGATGCCGAATGTCTCATCAAGAATTTTCATATCTGCCCTTGCATCCTTGTACAAAAGCAGGGACAAGCCTTTTTCGTTGATAGTACCGATACGGCACTCAATTTCATCAGCCCTTAACAGTCTTATTTCCATTTATCTCACCTCCCCTAACTTAGACTGAAACGCCTATACTGCGAACTTGTAAGATATTTGCTGTACAGTTCAGGATTATCAGCCTTAAATTTTATCGTGTTGAATTTTGATGAAATGACCTGTTTCCATGAAATTTTGTACTTGCCTGCAAAGCCGGTTTCATTCTCTTTCAGCACATTCTTGATACGGTTACATACCGCATCTTTGGCACTTGTCAGCCTGTCAATTTCATCAGCAAGTCTGTTGTACTCCTCGCATTCAGAGATAAGTTCTTCAGGCAGTTTCACAGCCAGACCATTTGACACATTGTATTTGCTGTTGAAATACTCCGTTGTAGCCCTTGTGCCGTCAATATCAGGAGCAATACCGCCTAAAACATTCACTTTCCAGAAACATTTTTCCATAGCAATGATTTTAGAGATAATCTCATTATCACGCTCAATCAGTTTGTACAGGAAATGATTGCCACCGATCAGTGCGGCTATGTAGGCTTTACTCGTATCCGTGACAGCCATGTAGTGCTGTACTTGCAGCATATACTCCGGTGGAATACCGCTTTGCCATTCATCAAGCTTATATGCAGAAGCTGTTTTTGCCTCAAAAATGCACATTTTGCCATTAAGGTTTATCATACCATCAAGATTGGCAAGCATAAAAGGATGTTCTTCACTTTGCAGGAGCATATGCTTTTGCCTGATTTTCAAGCCTGTTCTTTCCATGAACTCTCTGCGGATAACAGGTTCAAGCACCGTACCGAAATGGGTATATTCATTTTCACTTTCATCAGGTTCTGTCTGCCCTGTTTTTTCCAGCCAGAGCTGATATACCGACTTGTAGGGATTAATTCCGGCGATAATTGTGATACATCTGAACCGCCGATTCCCATCGTTCTGTATCTGAGCCAGTCGGCATGACTCAGATTTTTTGTGCTAATAACAGATTTCATTTTGATACCTCCAATTTTCATATAAATTTTTTGATCTCAACGGACAAAGTTGTGACAGAAAGTTATACATGACATATATTAGCAAGATTGGCGTGAGCCAATCTTGCAGTTTTTCATGTCATGTATAATTTTTTGACAGAAGTTTGTTCGTTGAGATCAAACGGATGTTGAAATCATAAATATAATATATGCTTATAAAATAAGACTTTTACGAAATATATTATCTATGCTCCTATGTTCCTTTAAAGGCATATAGCCCCACCACTCTAGGCTCGAGCTCGACATGATTATATTATACGATTGAATTTTGATAAATTATCTTTTGCTTATTATTGAATATAAGAATAAAAGATGATATAATTAAAGTAAAGAAACGGTGGGTGACTTTATGGAAATTCAGAAGAAAACGACAATTACAGAAGTACAGGATACGATTGTAATGCTTCGTGAACTCAGTGCAGATGAAAAAGTCCGTCAGGAAGCTTATTATCGTGAAAAGCGGCTGCACGATGAAGCCACTGCTTTAGCTCATGCAAGGCGTGAAGGTGAAGCTAAGGGTGAAGCAAAAGGCAGAATCGCAGAACGTAATTCTATTATTGAAACCATGCGTAAAAATGGTTTTACAGAAGAACAAATCAAATTGGCATTAGGAGACTCTTATAATA
>CACZZB010000160.1 GCA_902785555.1 uncultured Ruminococcus sp. | reverse complement strand
GTTGCCTGTTTTTTATGCCCTGAAACGAATCGCAAACTACGCTTTTCTCCCGTTTCCTATATAATGATTCACAGCTGACATCTCCTTTTTGTATTTTTTAATTCTATTCATTTCTGCAAATAACAAGCTCGCTCTTCATTCCGTTAAGCTCGATAACATTTTCTGAGTCTGCGACGCTGAAATCCTCCGCCTTTTTTCCGTCCATTTCATATGAAATGCTTGTGCCAATACCCTATACCCTTTTTAACAGCGGTAAATTCGGCATTTTCGGGAACACAGATTCTTGAGGTTGCCGAAATCTGATTAACCTCAACGGATCCGCTTAAGGTGTTGCACACAATGTTCATATCAAGGTTGCAGTCAATCTCAAGCGTACCGACAAAGCCGTCAATTATAACATTATGTGTTTTTGTTTCAAGCTCAAGATTCTCGCAGTTCAGATTCTTGACCTCAACCCCGCCTGCATTTATTGACGCTTCAATTCTGTCGATATACTGACTGGGGAGCTGAACAAAAATCATCACCTGCTCCTTTGCGTTTGCCTCGGTCATACCGTTTTTGCGGCTGATGTCAATGTCAATGTGATTTTTTGCAAGCGTGTTAGACGCAAGGCGAACACGGATTTTTTCGCCTTCATAGCCAGACAGCACAAGTGTATTTGCACCACCCAAGTTCATATCATAACGCTTTATGTTGTCAATATCGTACTCGGTTACGCTTTCATATAAATAGTCGGTCTGCTTTTTCTCAATCTTTTCGTTTGAGAGCAGCTCATCAACGGAAACATTGAAAAGTGAAGATAAAGCAAGCATATTTTCAATATCGGGGATTCCCGTGTTATTTTCCCACTTGGTTATAGCCTGTCTTGAAACTCCGATTTTTTCAGCCAGCTTTTCCTGCGACATACCCGACTGCTTACGCATTGATTTTAATTTTTCTGCAAATGTCATATTGATGACCTCCTTAATTTGTTGACTTAATTTTAGATAATTTTGCTTTACAAAACAAGAAATTACGGTTTACATCGGCATATTTTTTCGCTACTTTGCGTAGCATTTGGCTTATTTACTGCGTTTTCATCAGAAAATCATTTTTCCATAAGAATATAATACCTTAAAATCCCATTTTTGCAAGCCATTCTTTTATGTTTTGCTTTAATGGATTAGTTTTCATCAAGGTCTTTTTTTATTTGACGGATAGACAAAATCAAGCTGATATGATATAATCATAGAAAGATAAATCGGAATTATGGAGGGATACTAATTATGAAAAGAAAATACAATACTTTACCTGAATCTATGAGAAAAATGGAAATGTATGGATTTCATTGGATGGAATTTGTTACGCAGATTCCATCACCGCTTTATATTATTACCTCATACAAAAGCAACGGGATGGCAAATGCTTGTATGCAGTCTTGGACTACATTTACAGGCGGCAAAAACGGTTTTTATGCGATTGTTTCCGCCGTTAGCAAATATGGTCATTTGTATCAAACACTTCACGAAACAAAAGAAGCAGTCATTAACTTTATGTCTGCCGATATTTACGATAAATGTATGGCGACCATACGGCATAATCGGTTTGATGATGACGAGATTGCGGCGGCTGAGTTAACCGCTGTAAAATCCGATATGGTAAATGCTCCGATGATAGAAGAATGCTTTATTAATCTTGAATGTAAGTTCAAGTGGGAAAAAGAAATCGCCGAGGGGGATGACTATGTTTTGATATGCCTTGAAATTGTCAATGTGCATATTGATGAATGTCATCTTGATGAAAACAATTTAGGAAGAACGGGAAAAACAGGAATCCTTTATAACATTCATCACCCAATTAATCCTGAACAATTCAGCGGTACTGCTCACGACTACTTAGGAGTAATAGAAAAAATTCGAGATTATGCTGAATATTAATATACAGAAACCACTTATTTAGTTGTTATTATTCGTATAAATTCGTATATTTTTAGATTATTTAGTTAAATAATAGGCATAAATACGGGATAATTTTGCTTTCTAATACTCCCGACAATGAAATCCTTAGATAAGTAACACCCCAAAATCCCAGTGTTTATGCGGGTTTCGAGAGTTGCGATGTCTCGGATTTACGCCATTTACGCCAAACTTACGCCAAACGGTGCAGAAAATCGTGCAGAGCTGAAACAATCGCATAATTTTAGATTTATGACCTTGATGGATTCGTTTTCATCAAGGTCTTTTTTGTTTGACGGATAGACAAAATCAGGCTGAAATGATATAATTATAGCAAGATAAATCGAGATTTGCAGAGGTGAACATATGAAAATAGAACACATAGCAATGTATGTAAGTGATTTGGAATCTGCCAAAGATTTTTTCGTCAATTATCTGGGTGGAAAAGCAAACAATGTGTATCACAATAAAAAAACAGAATTTCGTTCGTACTTCATTTCATTTGATGATGGTGCAAGGCTGGAGATTATGAATAAACCAGAGATAAAAAATATGGACAAAGACATTAATCGCACAGGTTTTATTCACGTTGCTTTTAGTGTTGGGAGTGCGGAGAAGGTAGATGAATTAACAACTATACTAAGAGATGATGGATTTGAAGTGTTAAGCGGTCCTCGTACAACGGGAGATGGATATTATGAGAGTTGTATTATTGCTATAGAAGGCAATCAAATAGAGCTTACTGTATGACAGATTCTGATTTATCGCATTTACTATTATGGCAATCGCAGGCAGCCTTATATGAGGTTGCCTGTTTTATTTGGGGTATAGACAAAATCAGACTGAAATGATATAATTTCAAAAAGACAAATCGGAAAATATAGGAGCGCAGAATTATGAAAGGTATTATT
>CACZZB010000159.1 GCA_902785555.1 uncultured Ruminococcus sp. | reverse complement strand
AAATGCTCTATTTTTCGGTATTGTTTTTTAGTCAGTTTCATACGTCTATTATACAGCTTTCATGCGGATTTGTAAATATTTATGTTAACATGCTCTAATCAATCCAAAACGGAAGATGAATTGCAGCAGAAACTTTTTTTATACGCTTCACTTTCCTAAAGAAAATTTTAAGCCTGAAAAAGGTGTTTTGCAGACACTACGGCTTGAGAAACAAAACGGCTGTTCGTGCTCGGTCAATTACCGAATTGAGAAAATATGCTGACTATTCCATCTCAAGCAGAGTATTGGGGATTGATGCGTGTTCTCATGAGATGGATTGCAGACCGGAAGTATTTGGCTTGGCTTTCAGATATTTGCAGGATTACGAACCGGAGCATAAAACACCGGATAAGAAGAAACTTCGTCAGCTCAAATCAACATATCATGTTGCAGAGGACAATTATGATGTAGTAGACGGACTTAGAGCAATTTATGAGGCTGTATATTTTCTTGAACTTCGTTCCGGTTCAAGACTCGGTCATGCTACTTTGTTAGGAATGCCGCCTGTAAAATACTATTCAAAACATAATAATACGGTATCCATGCCCAGACAAGTATTTTTGGATAATATGATGTGGCTATATTACTTTGTAAGTGATAACAATATAACCTTTGAGAATAACGCCTTACTTTTTTCGTATTTAAACAATCAGTTCAGGATTCATTTTAACAAGATATATGTTGATGATATTCAAAGCTGTTTTGTTGATGATATTCTTGATGAAGCCAAAAAATCATATTTACTGGATTTTCCCGAAGACAGAAAAACATACAGCAAGGAAAGTTGTGATTTTAGTATATATCACTATCATTTGGCTTATTTGTTGAGGGGGATGATCCGGAACTTTATAAAAGCGGCTTTCTGCTCAAGAAATGTGATTATTCTGAAGAATATAGAATATGTAATACGCATACTGATATGGGAAAAGCAAGAAGAAATTTTGAAGCAAACTATCTGTACTATTTATACCACTACTCTGATAGAGTAAAAGAACGAGGTGAAGAGATCGTTGAAGAAACCTTGCCGGAGTATGTAATCAGAGCTATTGACATTGTTCAAGAAAAGATGAAAAGACTGATTTCAGAATATGGGATTGGCATTGAAACGAATCCGACATCAAATATTTTTATCAGTATTGCCGATAACTATTCTGAGCATCCTATCTCAAACTTATATGACCATAGTCTATCAAAAAATTCACGAAATGTTCAAATGAATTTGTCAATCAACACTGATGATAAAAGTACATTTTCCACTTGTCTGAGCAATGAATATGCCTATTTGTTACACTATTATGAGCATAAAAAAGATGCAGATGGTAACTATATGTACTCACGTTCCGAAATTATGCAATGGCTTGATGAAATACGGAAAATGGGTAATGATCAGTCCTTCGGTAACTGAATCCTTTCTTGATACACGGTGAAGTCTTGAAGCAGATGCAGGAACTGAAAGCCCCCGATGAACCCGTTTATCATATGACGGAAGATCAGTATTGCATTCAGATGGGTGTCCGCTGTCCGTGAGAATCCTATCCTGCCGCTGCAAAAGATAAGGCAGTGTGGAAACGCTATGAGCGTAACGGATTTGAGGAATGGAAGGACACGAGGGTGTTATACAAGTGCCGCTGTTTTCTTTTGTGAGATGAGAATTTTTATCATTCTCCCACTAAGTGGAGCAAACCTTTTTGAACAACAGATTCTAAATGCAGTTTATTATTTTTCCACTTTGCTTGAATTGTACCTCAATTATATGAATGCCGTCTTTGAGTTCATTAACGCTTATGATAATTCCTTCACCAAGCGTATCATGCTTAACGCTTGTGTTTACAGTAAATTCTGTAAATTGTGGTATTTCTATATTTTTTCGGGTTCGCCGTTGGGCTTTTCCATGTCATAGATGTTTAATTCTTCAAAGTTGCAGGCTGTTCTGAAATAGGAACGCAATCCGATATGGATGCTTTTTAGGCAAGTTGCTTATGGAATATATACTCTATCTTTGTTAAAACTGCGAATGGACATAAGCAGTTGTTTTTGGTACAATCTTAGAGTTGAAAATAAATATCAATGTAAACGACACACGTTGTGCTTTGCACGTAAATCTGATCACGGTACATACATAACAACTATGTTCAGCCGTTAAGATACGCAAAAGCACTCGTGTGTATTTTTGTTGAAAAGGAGAAAAATCATGCCAAGAAATCAATTTCAAAGAATGGTATTTGCGTTTATTACCGTTGTCATAACAGTTCACGCATATGTTTTCTACAGTTTGTATGTAGTAAACGGAAGTGTGCTGATGGAAGTAACAGGTGCAGATAGTGTGATCCATGCCATCGAAAAGCAAGGCGGAGTATATATGTTTGGAAATATGCTTCCTATCTGGGCTGTAGTGCTTATTGAATTTTGTTTTGCATATAGTCTTGAATGTCTTGTAGGCAGTCCTTTATCCTTCAAAATGGCAAGCCGTATGTTTGACCCGAGGAAAAACCATCCCATGATTTTTGAAACAGTTATAATTAGTTGCACAGTACTCATCATGTGTCCGGCTATGAGCTTTATCGCCGCATGGATATATTACCCTTACTATGCAGGATTTAACCCAAATGGGCAAGAAGTCCCCCACCTCTAAGCGAAGCGTAGGTGGGGGATGAATTGCCCGTCAGCCGTAAGGCTGACTCAGGGTTTTTGAATG
>CACZZB010000158.1 GCA_902785555.1 uncultured Ruminococcus sp. | reverse complement strand
GGAATAACTATTTATCATTGGCAAAATCGGGTATTGATTAAATGGATGTCGACACGATAATGTCAGAAGATTCCGGATTAAATTGAGAATAACTGGTAATCACACGTGGAGACGGTAGTATTGATGTCAAGGAAATAAAATCAAGTGCCTGAAAACGGCATATTTCTAGGCTTTTTTGGAGGTTTGGATTTGAAACCAGACTTCTGAAAAAGCTCGGTTTTCTTATATTGAAACATATCTAATGCAAAATGTATGTCAGGTTGTAACCTCAGATTAGATGTCACAATTTGAGACAGTGGATTAGATGTCAGGCATATTGGGACGATTTTTGGAAAACGAAAAGGGCTGACAACCAATCCGGCAACTCGATCATTTTGGGTGTTTGCAGGCAGGGGATAGATGTGAAGGAAAAGCAGATTAAATCGTTGTTTATGGAGGTAAATGCAAATGGCAATTGAGTATAGAAAATTATGTGAAAAGGATCTGGATATATTCATTGAAATGAGAATAAATCAGTTGAGAGAAGAGGGGGCTAAAGAGGATATTGATTTAAAACCAGCTTTACGGGATTATTATATACGCCATATGAAAGATGGGACATTTGTTTCGTGGATAGCAGTAGATGATGAAAAAATCATTGGTACAAGCGGAATGTCATTTGTAGAAAAACCACCATATTTCGGATGTCCCAGTGGAAAGATGGGGCTTTTATCCAGCATGTTTACAAATGCCGATTACAGACGGATGGGAATTGCAAAAGAACTTTTACATAGAGTTGTTAAAGAAGCCCAAAATTATGGCTGTGGTACGATTCAAATTACAGCATCTGATATGGGAGTGAAATTATATACTGCATATGGATTTGTTCATAACGGTAATTTCATGCAATACAAACTTTAAAGAGGTCATATGAGTTTTTCGATGTTATTGCTTCTCGCATACATAGTAATGGGTGTGGGAAGTTTTATCGTTTTTAAGCGAAAGCACAAGACAATTGGTATAGCATAGCTGCTTGTAATAGTGCTTAGTGTCTTGATTTTGGGATACATGTGGATTCATTCGCCAATGTAACAATCGGAATTTGGCGAGGAGAAATTATGGGAAAGAAAAAAGAATGGATCAGTATGATCGTAGGATTTTTGGGTGCTATGCTGGGACTGTATGGTGTCGTAGCATTTAATCAATTTGTACTCATGTCTTTACCATTGGGGATGAGAATGGTATGTATGCCCTTGGTTTACTGGTTAATTGCACTGATTCCTATAATTGCAACGATTGTTAATAAAGATAAACTCGTAGATTATGGCTTTTGTAAAAGCAAAATAGGTTTACAAATTTTTGTGGGAGTTCTCGTAGGTATTGCTATGTCATTTATATTAACACTAATACCACATCTAGCTGGTTTTGGTGAATTTGTCGATAGTGGAAAAAGATATAAATACTTATGGCAATTTATTTATGAATTTTTCTATTGTATATTTGCAATTGCATTTGTTGAAGAATTTGTATTTCGGGGATTTCTTTATGAAAAAATCAAACGAATCGGTCAAAAGGATATGATAGCCATTATTGGTTCATCAGTTCTCTTCGGTATATTTCATTTATTCAGCGGCAATATTGTTCAAATGTTCATGACAGCTTGTATAGGAGTATTTTTTTGCTTTTGTAGATTAAAGGTTAAAAATTGCTCTACTTTATCCTTGATAATCGGACATGGAATATATGATGTTTTGCAATGTCGCTGATATCATTGAAGGTAATGGAGCATCATATTTCTGACAAATTCCCGAACAGCATGTCCCTACCTTGACCAATTCCCAGACAGTATGAACCAGTATGATTATTTTTTCTACTGTCTCGGAACATGTGGAGACCGTGGCTCTGCTAAAAAGAGCAAATTGAAAGAGGGCCGAAAAAGCCCGTGTTTAAGCCATTTCTGCGGCATCCGTCTTTCTGAGAAGAGAGGCGGGTGCCGCTTTTTCTGTCCGGGACTTCGTTGAAAAGATCGAAGTCTTCCCGGACAGAATGCGCTTTACCATGAAGGCGGGGATGGTGACAGAAGTGGCAATGTGATTATCTCTCTATCCCAGCATTAATAAATCTGCCAAGGATCTGCTGGTACCGGTACCATCGTTCATTTTTTTCCCAGCTAAGGCTCCTGTTTACAGCGAAAGATCCGTTAAGGATGAACTTAAAAAGCATCTCGGCTTCATCTGCGGCGAGGCCGGTATGCGCCATAAGA
>CACZZB010000157.1 GCA_902785555.1 uncultured Ruminococcus sp. | reverse complement strand
TTGGTAATCTCTACCTCTTCAAAGTATTCTGTTATTCCGTTATTTTTCATAACTCCTATTATACCATACTTTCTCCATTTTTCAAAATTGATTTCCGTGCTTCCGATTTTTCATACACCTGTGCATTTATTTCCAGAATGGCTTTCAAAACCGTAGATTTGCCTGTACCCGGACCGCCTGTGATGATACTGAAACGATTATTGAAAAACTGCTTGATAGCCTCTTTCTGCCTGTCAGCAAGCGGAAAGTTCTGCCTTTCAAACTTCATAATCTTATCAGAAACATCAATCCTGCTTTGCGGTGTGTTCAGAAATTGACGGATTTTCTTTGCTGAATAAACTTCATTATCGTAATTATTGGCAAGATATGCCATGCCGTTATCGCCTTTCAAAATCTTATCCTGTGCCATCTGGATAATGACGTTGGTGACATCATTGATTGTCACAACAGGTATCTCCATGCCTTCATTCAGCATTTCATAAGCCTGCTGTCTTAAAATTTCCTGTTCCAGACATAAATGTCCGTTCTTTTCAGCCTCTGCCAAAACATATTCCAATGCACCCCTGATTCTCAAAGAATCGTTCTTCGGAGTGTTCATTTTTCCCGCAATTTCGTCAACCGTCTTAAATCCAAATCCTTTAATCGTAAAAAGCAGATATGGATTTTCGCTGACCTTTTCGCAGGCTTCCGCACCGAATTTATCCACAATTTTCTTGATTTTATTCACGGAAATTCCAAACGGTGCCAATAACATCACAAGATCCTGATATCCGTAGTTGACTGTGTATGACTCTTTAATTTTCTCCAATTTTTTCTTTGTTATGCCACGAACTTTCAGCCATTCATCAGGATTATTTTCCAAAATCGAAAACACTTGTTCACCGAAAGCGTTGTAAAGCCTGACAGCCATTTTACGCTTGATATGCGGCAAAACACCCGACGACAGAAATTCAATTATCCCTTCTTCTGTTTTTGGCAAAACGGATATACACGAACTTATTTCCATCTGCAAACCATACTTTGTTGACTTCCATTCACCCTCAATCATAAGCTGTATGTCATTACTATGGGGAATGTTATTTCCTATACCGACAAAAGTACCGTATTTAAGGGCATTTTCGGGCAATTCGCTTTCATCATCGGGAATGAATGTGCAGACAGAAAAATCTCCGTTTTCAAAAATAGTCTTGTTGTAAGTTGCTAACATCTTTTTACTCCTTTCAGCCAATATTCTTGTCTGCAATTATAGCACATTCAATGTGAAAATTGCAACAAAAATCAGCTAAATGCCGCACAAAGCCATGCTGTGTACGGCAAGCTGTTTTTGATTTCAGACTGCACTCGATTTGAAAGTCAGTCTTCTGTTTGTTGTTGTCGTTACGAACTGGTCGTAAATGTCGGGATAGCTGTTTTTCAGCCTTTCAAGATTGTCTTTGTTGATAGTCGTGCGTGGAACGGGTTTATAGGAAATATCGTATTTCATGCCGTTCACGGTTGCTGTCGCTGAAGTCTGATTTCCCATGCTGTCAAGCAACGGCAATACAAGCGAGTCTATCTCGGTCTGAACTGCCTTTACAGCATCTTCAAATTCTTTCTTCTTTGCCCTCAACTCTGCAATTCTCGGCAACTCTTCATCAAAACCCTCGATTGCAACAGGCTTTTTATTAAGCTGTGCCTGAACATACTTGTTTATCGTTTCAAAACAAAGTTCGGGATTCTCTGTGAAAGGCGGCGGTGTATTCGTCATAACATAGTTATTCCAAAAATCCATTTCTGCCGCAATCATTTCTCTCTCAAAATCATATCACGCTCAATTTTGCGGATTTCCATTGTATCGGAATTGTTTTCAAACAGACAAGCCACATAAGCAATATTGATGTTCATAATCGCCATGTAATGCCTTACCTGCACTTCGTAATGAAAAGGCAGGCTGTTATCATTCCATTTACTTTTTGTGTTGGGATTGCCAGTCTTACACTCCAAAATACCTCTTGTACCATCGGGAAAATCAATAAAGCGGTCAATATTTCCCTGCATAAACGGATAAATCGGGTGCTGGTACATTTCGGGCATCTGATACACTCTCAAACCTGTCTTGTAGGAAAATTCCTGTGCAACAGTTTCTTCAAGAGCGTGTCCCCATCTCAATGCAAGTGTACTTGTTTCCTTTTCGTTGACAGGCTCAACACCTGTTTTTTCATAGAAAAGCTCTCTTTTTGTGCGATAGGGGTTGGAACCAAGAATGATACCCGCTTCACTTCCGCCAATGCCTGTTTTTCTCCATGCAAGCCAGTCATTTTCGGTCATTCCTGCCGTGCTGCAAAGAACTGCAAAGAACTTTCGGCTGATACGCCATTGTGATTGTTTCGGTCATTTGTAAAACCTCGTCTTTCTTAAAAATTTTTATTAAAAAAGAGCGACACCGAAATTCATTGTCACTCTATTTTACAGAACACAAAAAACGGCTGTTAAAGCATCTTTGTATGCCTTAACAGCCGTTTGAATATAGTTATCCCATATTAAAATTTCAATTCTAAATCGCAGAGACTGCTCTGCCGTAAACCGTCACTTAAATGACGGCTAATGTTGCACTGACACTTGAAAATGCCGTGCCACAGACACCTCAGCTTAAAGCCGATATGGTGCCGAATGTAAGACCGTCCGGAGCCATGCCGGACACACTTGCCTAATGCAAATGATGTAAATACTGACTGTGTTTATTATAAAAGATAAAATATAATTTGTCAATCCTTATTAATCAGCCATTATAGCGTAATTTTCGCATATCCTCAAATTCATAATCAGGCTCTTTCTTAAAAAACAGCTTTGGATTGTATTTTGAATAATCGGCATTTACAAAATTATATATATTCAGTTCATAGTACCAAATACCCGAATACTCATAAGTACCCCTTTCATTAAAAATAACTCTGCCGTATTCATCTTTTTCGATAGTCATTTTTGTACTGTAAAAACCTAAATCATGCTTTCCGCAATATTTGATTTGATAACTGTCATCATCTTTTACAACAGCCAATCTCCCCGAAAACGGCGAGTTATTGATGAAACGCCCATTATAAAATACTTCTGCTCCATAGGATTTTGTCATATTCCGATAGCAGTGGATATTTTTTTCGTCCTGTCCGTAAAAAGTTTTATTCAAGGTACTTTGTCCAAGACATACTCTGTTTACAAATACTTCGTTTTCCTCTAAATCCGTTGTCGGAAGCTCCCAAAAACGAATACTTCTTCTTTGATTGGCATAATTCGCATAGCGTACATCTTTTTGATAACTCAAAACAATATTCTGAACAAACAGCATAGTACAATTTCACTTCATTTCTTTGTTTTATTCATATCATTTCACAAATTCTTCAATAACACATTCATACTTTTTATTATCGCTATCCTTGTCATAATTAATGTCAACGCTTTAAAAGACGGTTATTCAACCTTTTTTGATAAAACATTTTTTCTTGTAGAAAGTTACTCCATAACTTATGACATCAAGCCCTTCCTCGTCTATCAAGGGCTGAGCATAATTTCTGTCTTTTATCTGCTGAAGTGCTTCATCACATTTTACAGGAATATCCGCAATATTTTTGGCTATTTTCAGTTCCAGTATCGCCGCACGAAGATTAGGATTATTTTTTATGATAATATCCGATCTGCCGTTACCCGTTTCATAGTTTGATTTTACGGCATAATAGCGTATTGCCGAAAACAGT
>CACZZB010000156.1 GCA_902785555.1 uncultured Ruminococcus sp. | reverse complement strand
ACATGGACGATTTTGCGAAGGAGGTAATAACAAAGATGGAAACATATGAAAAAAAGGAGAAACGACAATTTAATAAGTACGATATGGCAATTGGACTTTATACGATATGACAGATGGATATAATTTATCAGGTGACGATGATAATGTTTGGTATGCAAATGACAATATATGGGATATTACTAAGAATAGTAATTGTACCACCCTTTCTGAATTCCTTGCAGCTTTTTATGTAGCAGGTTTCCTGCCTTATGTGCGAAGTGATTGAAGGAATCAGAAATGATGGTATTGAAGAAGGATTTTTGAAAGCTCTCATCGGTCTTGTCAAGGATGGTATCCTGACAATAGCTGATGCTGCTAAGAGAGCCAACATGACTGTTCCCGAATTTGAAGAAAAAACAGGATTGAAAGCATAAGCATAATAAAAGCTGCCTTGTATCTCAATGTACAAGGCAGTCTTTTTTATACGGAATGACAAAAAGTGCTCGTAAATAGCTGCTCAAAAAGTGCATAATAGGGAAACATATATTCTTCATAGCAATATGTGCGTAGTTTTGACTCCGATTATCGTGTAATAAGTGAAAACAGATGTGAATTATGTTTATCAAGTTCTTTGAGGGATAGAACTTAATCCATTAAAGGAGGGTCAGACCAATGCAGTATTAAGCTAAGTTTCGTAGTTTATCTGAATTTAAGCATATTTAGGCGATTGTAAAACTCCAATGACGAGTTAAGCACAATTAAGAAAATCAACAATCTGTCTGACACTTCTGATGAGTTTGGATTCATGAATTGCAGCAGCAAGAATCACGCCAATAAGCTGCGTACAGCCGGCAAGATAGAGGTCAAACTTCACAGAGTTCGGATTTTGTGTTTTTACACGGTTCAGTCCGAAAGCATCCTTGAACAGATTGATCGTGCGTTCAACAAGGGTTCGATGTCTGTAAAGGTTATCCCAATGCTCGGTATTTCGTGCGATACCCGGACACATTCTGAAATTTTTGTCAGGGTATGTATAAACACATTTTCCGTAGCTCGAATCGGTACACGGCGAATCACAGGTACAGCGGCGCGTTGTTCCGGCTGCTTCTGATTTTGGGCAGACCCATTTCATTCTTTGAGAACGGTTCTTTCCGCCGGATTTTCCAAGACATGTGAACTGTTCACCTGTTACAGGACAAACGGGATTTCCGAATGAATTGAAATCACCGTGAGATGAACCGGAATTTCTGGAATTGAGCGGGATGCAGGCTCTTGAAAAATGAAAATCGTTTTTCAGCATTGCATATGTGTCATAGGAATCAAAAGCGGAATCACCCAGAAATGTTCCGTATTGAAATGACGGATGCGCCTTGTAAAAATCAGTCAGAACAGGTTTCAAAGCAATATTGTCACCGATTTCCTTGCCTTTTTCCGGATCATCGGTTCTGGGTGAAACAACCTCGGGATGTGCAGCTCTGAAATCATCATCAAAAAACGCAATATCCCGCACAATTCCGAGTCCGTTCGTCACAACGCCTGCCTTGAAGGCATAGCAGAAATGACCGTTTATATATTGCTGTCTGGCGGACGGTGCTGTCTGCGCCTGATCGGGAAGCATACTGTAGACACCTTTATACGGATTGAAATCCGGCGAGGATTTTGCAAGTTTTTTCGCAGAATTCAGTTTTTCGGTAAGATAATCATGCTTAATCCAAGTAACAATTCCATCAGAGCGCTCCCAAGTGCAGTAAACGGACAAAGTTTTTCAGTCACATGGTATAACTACTGAACTTTATTGTAGAGCTATCGTCAGTATGGCGATAGCTCTTCTTTATTGACATAACTGGTTGTAAGTGATAAAATAATTGTGGAATATGTAGCACATTGCACAAACTTCGTATTTTTTCAAAATATTGCGCGTAGTTCCCCCCATTTTCTTCGTGTAATAAGCTTTCAGAAAGGAGCTTGTCAATGGACAACGGTGCAAGTAGCTACCGCCGTTTCCGTGACAATGGTGACCAAAATGCGCTCGTCGAGATCATAAGGGACTATAAAGACGGTTTGATCTTATACCTGACAAGCATTGTCGGGAATGTTCAGACAGCGGAAGAACTTGCAGAGGATACCTTCGTTCTGATCGGTACGAAAAAACCGAAAGATAAAGGAAAAGGCTCGTTCAAGACTTGGCTTTATACCATTGGCAGAAATGTTGCGATAGACTATCTTCGGAAACATTCAAAACATATTGAAGTTTCTATTGACGATAATGCTGATCTTATCAGCGATGAAGATGCGGTTGAAGCAGAGTATATCAAAAAGGAGCAAAAAATCACAGTTCACAAGGCTATGAGAAAACTTGCACCTGAATATCAACAGGTATTATGGCTGATATATTTTGAAGAATTAAGCAATAAAGAAACTGCAAAGATTATGAAGAAAAGCGTCCGTAGTGTAGAGTCCCTTCTATATCGAGCGCGCAAATCACTGAAATCACAACTTGAAATGGAGGGCTTTGATTATGAAAAATTATGAAGACATGGCTAAGGATGTACTACATCGGATTGATGAGTACGAAAACGAAAGAAAAATGAAGCGTGCCAAGATGACTAAGGTCGCTGCCTCGGTTACACCTGTATGTGCGGCAGCAGTTGTCGGCGTTGGCTTGTGGAAGGGCGGAGCATTGACTCCCCATAACGATCAGCTTATCGCCAGCACTGTAGAATCAACAGCATCTGATGTGATACTATCTGTGGACAACGATACATCGGCTGACAAGCATTCTGCAAACAACAATAATGCCGATAGAAACGGTGAACCCACAACTTCAGTATCTGCAACAGATCGGCAGACAGCAACTGCGGATACCACTATTCCTCGTGTAACTGAGAACG
>CACZZB010000155.1 GCA_902785555.1 uncultured Ruminococcus sp. | reverse complement strand
CTGATAAGCAATTCCAGTGCCTTTTGGATTCCTCATATCTTGATACAATCGTTATGAATTGGCTTTGTTCATAAATTGTTTACTCATTCAAAAACCCTGGTGCAGTATTAACTAATATCAGTTTTACTGTCTTATACATTTAAAAGATTTATTGGGTTTATACGAGTAATACGCAAATCATCAAAAACTACACATCATCTTGATATATTCATCAAGATGATGTGTAGTTTGTCCTCAATCTGTTGTTATTTATATCATCCTTATTATAGAGTGCACAATTTTTATATAATTTATGTTTTAATTTTCTATTCGGTACGTTTGCCGAAATTGTTGACTTTTTATATTAAATATGATATATTATATCAGTAATTTAAAGATTTATAAATAATTTTATTTTTTCTTTATTAATTGGTTTGTAATGCCGACTGACCTTTAGGTTATAAGTTTTGAGTGAAAAGAGGATATGAAATGAAAAAAGACAATTTAACGATAGCAGTAGCTGGAACAGGCTATGTTGGACTTTCTATTGCAGTCCTGCTTTCACAAAATCATAAAGTTTATGCAGTAGATATTATCCCCGAAAAAGTTGAACTGATCAATCAAAGAAAATCTCCTATTCAGGACGAGTACATTGAAAAGTACCTTGCCGAAAAGGAATTGGATTTAACGGCAACATTGGACGCTGAAACAGCTTACAAGGCTGCCGATTTTGTCGTGATTGCAGCTCCGACCAACTACGACAGCAAAACACAGCATTTTGATACAAGTGCTGTTGAAGCTGTCATTCAATTAGTGATGCAGTATAATCCAAATGCGATTATGGTTATCAAATCTACAATCCCCGTGGGATATACAAAATCAATCAGAGAAAAAGTGGAAAGTAAGAATATTATCTTTAGTCCGGAATTTTTGAGAGAATCTAAGGCATTGTATGACAATCTTTATCCAAGCCGTATCATTGTCGGTACGGATATGAATGATGAAAGATTGGTTGAAGCAGCACATACTTTTGCAGAACTTTTGCAGGAAGGTGCTGTTAAGGAAAATATAGATACCCTGTTTATGGGATTTACCGAAGCAGAAGCTGTTAAACTTTTCGCAAATACGTATTTGGCATTGCGTGTCAGTTATTTCAATGAACTTGATACCTATGCAGAAATGAAAGGCTTGAATACACAGGAAATCATTAACGGTGTATGCCTTGACCCAAGAATCGGAACACATTACAACAACCCGTCTTTCGGATATGGCGGTTATTGTCTGCCGAAGGATACAAAGCAGTTGTTGGCAAATTATGCAGAAGTCCCGGAAAATTTGATTGAGGCAATAGTGGAAAGTAACAAAACCCGTAAGGATTTTATTGCGGATCGTGTGCTGAATATTGCAGGCTATTATGATTACTTTAATCGTGGGGATTTTAATGCTGAAGATGAAAAAAAATGTGTTATCGGTGTTTATCGTTTGACAATGAAATCTAATTCAGATAACTTCCGTCAAAGTTCAATTCAAGGCGTTATGAAACGTATCAAGGCAAAGGGTGCTACGGTCATTGTTTATGAACCCACACTTGAAGATGAAAGCACATTCTTTGGAAGCAAGGTTGTTAATGACTTGGAAAAATTCAAGGAAATGTCACAGGCAATAATTGCGAACAGATATGATAGCTGTCTGGATGATGTGAAGGAAAAAGTTTATACAAGAGATTTGTTTAGAAGAGATTGATATTATGGGAGGTTTGTTTTGTGAAAGGAATTATATTGGCCGGAGGTAGTGGTACCAGATTGTATCCGCTGACAAAAGTTACATCCAAGCAACTTCTCCCTATTTATGATAAACCGATGATTTATTACCCTATGTCTGTGCTGATGAACGCAGGTATCAGGGATATTTTGATTATTTCCACTCCGCAGGACACACCGAGATTTGAAAGTCTGCTCGGTGACGGTCATCAGTTCGGAGTGGAGCTTTCTTATGCCGTTCAGCCGTCTCCCGACGGACTGGCTCAGGCTTTTATTATTGGAGCTGATTTTATTGACAGTGACAGCGTAGCAATGGTACTTGGCGATAATATTTTTGCCGGACACGGACTGAAAAAACGTCTGAAAAAGGCTGTCGAAAATGCAGAAACCGGTAAGGGTGCAACC
>CACZZB010000154.1 GCA_902785555.1 uncultured Ruminococcus sp. | reverse complement strand
ACGATATGCCTTACATCGTTATCTGTGTCCGGATCGGGAATATAATCGGGATCTTCCTCGATAGAAATAATCGTTGCTGTTGTTTTTTCAAAACCTGCCGACTGAAAAAATGTCATCCATATACCTGCTGCCAGTACAATGACAGCTAAAATTGACGCAAATATTTTCAAACCGGGACCTTTAAATGACCACATATTTTTTCTCCTTTTTTGTTTTTTCGTTTTAATTGACTATATAATAATATAAATCTTCGTTTAAAAACAATTTGCAATATAGTTCCCAAATGTAAATTAACTTACAGTTTCTATGCAAAACGTAAATTAACTTACACCACAATCAAAAATTGTAATAAATTTTTATAATCAAAAGCATTTTATTTTGCTTTTTGATTCGGGATATGAAGTGTAATTTTTGTTCCGACATTTTCCGTACTTTCGATTTGAAAAGTACCTCCGCACATTTTTTTGATACGTTCCCTGACATTCCTCAAGCCTATATGTGTATTGTCAGCCGTTTCTATGGCAGAAGTATCAAAGCCCCTGCCGTTATCCTCTACTATAATTTCATAGCCGTTTGCCACTTTAACTGTACTGACCTTCACTATGCCGTTTTCACGAATTCTGACACCGTGACGAATAGCATTTTCAACCAGCGGCTGAATACTCAAAGCAGGTATCATAAAATCAGTTGCGGGTGTATCATACTCAACACGGATATTATCAAAACGGACATTTTCTATCTCGGAATATATCTTTGTATGCTCCAATTCTTTCGTGACAGGAATAAGCTCCGTCTGACTGAGCGATTCAAGATTTTTTCTCAGATATGTTCCAAAACGCTCCGTTACAACAGATGCCTTTTCGGGATCGGTACGGCACAATGCCTGAATTGTCGATAGAGTATTATACAAAAAATGAGGCTGTATCTGTGACATCATGATTTGTATTCGCTGTTCTGCCATCAATGCTTTTTCATGCTCACGGACAAATTTCATGTGCAGCCAGATATAATACAGTACAATACTGCTGACAACCGCCATTGTAAGATAGGAAACACAAACAACATCAGATTCCAAAATTCCGTCACAGATAATAGAACCAACAATTATCAGAACACTGAAAATCAGAATCAATGATTCTGATTTTCTTGTCTTTATGCACTCTTTCAATGTTAAATACGAAAGAAAACCAAGCAAGACGATACTTACAGTATGACAGGTAAAACTTAGCGGTCCACGCATGAAATGATTGTCACTTCTGATATAAAAGCTGATTTTATCGGTGAACAATGCCGTAAGATAAATCACCGCATTGATACCTGTCAGTATCCATAAAACAGTATGTCTTTTTCCATAATCCAAAATGTAGAAAAACATCAATATAATAAGCGGTCTTACACAATATCCGTACACAGCAACTATTGTTCTGACATACGGCATTGCAATATGTTTGGCGAGCGTATATTCCGACACATTCTGTACAGTCAGACTTAACACCAGAAGCACAATAAACAGCATGATTTTTTTATGATGTTTTTCTATATACGGATCTACGCATACAGCTATTCCCAAGCCGACTATCTGAAATAAAAGCGGAATTAAAATGATATATTCCGATTTCATACTATAACTACTCCCTGCTCTTTTACGCTGCCGGTGCAAGTGATTCCTCTGTTGATGTATCGCTGTAAGCCGTGAGCTTGAAATCGCCGTATATCGTTGCAAACTCATTCTTCATGGAAACCGTTTCCATTCCCATTTTGTCACAATCTTCCTTGAAAGAGGCAGCAACCTCTGTGTCACCGTGATCTCTGTCGGTGTCATCACAAAGCAGCATATAAGCCTTGCCACCATGCTGCATGACATACTGTCCCATAGCCAAATCACCCGAACTATTGCCGAATGCAAGCAGCGGAGATATTCCGATATCATTTATGATACTGACAACTTTGTTGAGTTTAAGATTCTTGAATTCCACTGTGCCGTCAAATATGATTTTTTCATCTGCCGATGGTGTGTAATCACGAGCCTTGACATCGTCACTTCTGTTTTCTGACGTAATGCCGAATCTTGTACCTATCACCTGATAGGAAGGAATATACTCACCCAAAACATCACTTGACAATTCACGCAGCATATTGACCTCTGCACCGCTGTTGATATAAACCTTGAAACCGTTTTCGGTAAGATAT
>CACZZB010000153.1 GCA_902785555.1 uncultured Ruminococcus sp. | reverse complement strand
AAAATAAAGCTGATGGAATTTATGACTCGTAGAGAGACATTAAATTGTGCACTATCAACTAAAAATCATACCAAGTCACTAAATTGTTAACAACACGATATCCACACCTTTTTTCTCAACTAAACTTTTCATACTAATAGGTACTTTAATTTTTTCTTTACTCTTTTTTCTTACATCATTTAGCAATTGCTGAAAAATAAGATTGGCAGTATTGGACGGAATACTTTTGTCTGCCAAGTGGTTGAAAAATTTACCCATAGTTTGAGATTCATAAGTTGTTAGTTGTAGTTCCGATTTATGGACAAAAGTATTCTGAATAAACTCCTCAAAGACAGAATCAAAATTGCTCGGCATATCATCTAAAAATTCATTTTTAATCCTGTCTTTGATTTTTTCATATAACGCAATATTTTCTGTCTGAAGTCTTTTCCCGTCTTCAATATATGACTGCCATAACAAAACTTCTTTATCAAAATCATTATTTGATACAAAATGGCAATGCGAACATTCAGCGCCAAATGTCAAATAGTTGTAGAAAATAAAACCTAAAAAAGATTTTTTGTAGCTACCACTTTTTTTCTTTTCCTTTTTAGACATTTCCGCAATAGTCCAGTCAGAAGAATCTTCTTTTGTCTTTATTTGAAAAAACTGATACTGCTGATTATTAGGAGAAAATTCAGCCATATCATCATGAAATTCACAAAAAACAATACACTCTGCATCTTCTTGAAGTTTACCTATTATATGGCATACAATCCAATGAACTTGATATTCAAATCTATTATAGGAGTCAGAACCTGCTTGCTCACGCTGTTCAACAGTGAGTACACTACTCATAATTTAGGACTCCTTTCATTTTTATTCCATTTCATAATAAAGTTCCACTGTTCTTGCCATTCGTTCTCATTCACAATTGCGTCAAACACAGGCTCAAGGAAAGTCTGGATTTCTTCAATGACGAATGGAAACTCAAGTGTATTATCTTTTATGGTTTTCAAAAAAAATTTCCAACGCTTCTGCATATCTTCATCATCGGCAAGTGCAACAACACGCTTAAAACTGTCTCTGTCATAGGGAGTACCGCGCCTCTGTAAAGTTTCAAATATAGCTGCCTGCAATTTTGTACCATCAAAATCGAATGTCCTTGAAAGATAATAGATGTCATAAAAATCTTTCATTCTGCCTGTCAGCTCAAAGCGTTGCAGTATGGCATCAAACTTCTCGGCAATAGTGCTTTCTAGGGAATACGTTTTGATTACAGGAGCTTCAAAATCAGGAAGCTGAGTGTTGATTGTACGTTCTTCAGCACGAGGAACTATAATATCACCCACACCTATATCAACATTAAACGGCACACGCACATTTTTTATTTGAGCAATAATCTGCGTACTGATACCGTGATATTTTCTTTGCGGAGAAATTTCCTCAAATCCTTTTGCACGCATTTCTATATAATCGTTACCTGTCGGTGTGTCGATGATTTTACAAATCAACTCTTTTACATCATCTATTGAATTAGAGTATCCACGGAGCAGAAAATCGACATCGATTGTTGCTCTACTTTCAAAATTAGTTAAAGTATAAATGAATAATCCACCTTTGAGTATTAGCGTATCCTCACACCCGGATTTTGATAGTTTTCTCAAAAATTCTTCCTGCACAAAAAGCTGCAAGCATTGCTGGTAGCTGATACCAGAAGCTTTTGCTTTATTTCTCAGCTTTGCCAGGACGGAAGCTGCAACATCTGCCATTACAACCACACTCCAATCAATTCTTTTACACGCGTTTGAACACGCAAAACTTTTGCATATTCTATAAGATTCGGTATATTCTTTTTCGGGTCTTTAACATAGCCCTGTACTGCTTTATTAAAAACCTCCTTATCCATCTTGTTCATATTTCGCAGCACATCGCAAATAGTACGGTCACGGTCATAAATGCGGACTTTGTGGAAATCAATTTCACCTTCGGTTTCGCCTAGCGTAACCAACTCTGACTCTACACGATATGCCTTTATGAACGGATAATCGATTTTTGTACGACGCTTAGAGACATTTTTATCTATTGTAAAGTTCCATTCAGCAGGATTTCTGTCACTGTATCTATAATAGAATAGAGCAGTCTCCATACAAAGCACTGCATCGGGAAACAATCGATTGATAATGACAACTTCACTTTCTCCATAATCTTGAGTCCAGTGATAGTAACCTCGCCTGACTCTTTCAATCAATCCTTCGTCTAAAAGTTGTTTTATATCTGCATAGTATAACTTTGAAGCTGTAAGTTCAGCAGTAGTCATAACATAATTATGACTGCTAAACAACATTCTCAGTGTC
>CACZZB010000152.1 GCA_902785555.1 uncultured Ruminococcus sp. | reverse complement strand
AAAACAGGAAGATGCGGTAAACGTAAATCATATCAATTCGCCATACTTCACCATGCCGGATGTTTTTGAAATGAAGTCAAATGAAAACTTAACAATTTTTAGCCATTATCCGACTTTTCAGCAAACAACGGAATATTCATGCGGTCCGGCGGCGGCTTTAACTGTTTTAGAGTATTATGGGAAAAAAGGTGCTACCGAAGAAGAATTGATAGAAAAAATGGGTGCGAGTTTTGAAACCGGAACGAGTGTCAAAGGCATTGCAAATTATTTCCGTAATTTAGGTTGGAATGTGAAAACAAATCTTGATGAATGGCAACCGCTTGAGAATTATGAGCCGTTTGCGGATTTTGTGCAAGAGCAATTAAAAGAGGGGCATCCGATTATGGTGGAAAATGTTTTTATGGGCGGGCATTGGCGAGTTATCATAGGTTATGATACGATAGGAACGAAGGAAACCGCTGATGATGTGCTGATTTTTGCCGATACGTATGACACGGCTGACCATAATCAAGACGGATATAGCATTGAAAACGCTGAAAACTTTTTCTGGTCTTGGTTTGACCATCAGATACTTCCGGAAGATGAAAGAAAACAACCCTTTGTATTGGCATATCCGAAAGAGAAAATAACAGAATAAGGCAAATTTTATAAAAAATCTTCAAAATGTTAAACAATCCTCTCAATCCGCACAAAGTTTAACATTTTTTTATTTGGGGCATTTTAGCCATTTTCAAAACTATAGTATTTTCGGGCTTTTCCGAGAAAATGTTAAAAAAATGTGCATTTATTAACATTTTTAAATTTGAGCAAAATTTACCCCCGAATTTTTTCGGGGGGCAATTTTCTATTTCTTCTCCTTCTTCTTTGCGAAGTCCAGAGTTCTATCCACGTTCGGATAGAGGCGGTATTGCAGGGCAAGGCGAGGGGTTATTTGCCGCTCACTGATTTTCTTCAAATTTTCATCCAAGAACGGATATTTCAATTTGCAGAGTTCGTTATAAAGCACGTTTATCTTAAAGTTTGAACCATAAGTGCGCTCGCCCGTAGTCTCAATCAACCATTTTCATTTATATTGAGTGATAATGTATTAAAAGCTACAGGAAATGATACAACACAAAAACTTCAATCTTGCGAACTCCATGAATTTCAAGGCTTGGAGGCTGTTTTTGATGCTATTTCAGGTACTTTAAAAAATGAACGATTTTAACCGCAAATTATTATTAAAAATCAAGAGGTTACATCCGAAAATGCAACCTCTGTCTTGAGTGGCTGGAGTGAGCTTGCAATTCTCGAGATAAAATTTTGCATGTTTTTAACTTTGAGGTGTCATGAATCCGAGGCTGAATTTTTATATTCTTAAATATTTCTTATCATTGATATTTGTCAAAAATAAGAGTATGCTAGAATTTGACAAGATTTGTGGTTTAAGAAGATATATGTTTTGCTATTTTTCTTGAACGTCCGGCCTCATATCCCACAATCTCTTACCATTATAATAGAAGTATTCGAAGCCATTAGTTTTGCAATTAAGTTTTTCGTTTGATATATTTGATATTGCCGTCTTTGGTCGTCCTTTGTAGGAAACGTTATTTTTATCATCTTCAACAATAGCATAATCATTTGGATCATTTTTATAGAAAATTTTAGTTCCTTTCTTCAAGCCAATCATCGCAAACGTTGTGTTTGGGCGCCTAATGGTTTGCTTTTTACCATCAACTGTAACAGATACTTTTTCCGTTTCTTCATCTGTAGTGATATTAACCCCTTTCAGGTCTTTGGCATATTTTATAGCATTTTCAATACAACCACTCCAAAAGAATTCAGTTTTTCTGCCTGTAGCAGAAAAATGTCTAAACTGTTTAAATTGTTCATGAATCTTTTCTTCTACCCAATCACAATCATCACATTCCAATACCATCAAATAATCAAAATCCTCTGGAACATTGGAGGCTGATAAACCACGTTCTTCCACGTAAGGTTTTGTTGTCTTTCCTATTTTTGTTAAATGTTGAAAAGCAGAATTTCTTGCAAAATATACTTTCCCTTTTGCCATGTTAAATTCCTTGTTTCTATAAATTTTATTACATCCTGTTGAATATGACTATCAGTTTTTTATAGAAAAGTCAATCACGTCAAGCTAAATATGATGCACCAAATAAAAAAATAGAATAGATTTAAAACTCCTAACTCCTTGATTTTCCTATCTTCTCTATTTCGAACCGGCTTAAATGATTGCGATGTTAAAAAGAAAAAACTAAATATATAGTAAAATAAGCAAACTTAAGTAATAAGGATATGATATGACACAAGAATATAAAACAACAGAAGTATCAATAATAGACTTTTCCAAAATATTCACGGGTGAAGAACATTTTACAGGTATAGTACAGCAAGTCGGTTTACCTATGCTATTTTCTACAAATAAAGCAATGTACAAATGTGTTGTTGGAAAAGGGATAATTTGTGATACAGGAGAAAAATATGATACATATGACCAAATAACCAAGGAGTTTGATTTTTCAACTGACCATCCTATTTGGAAAAATACATATATGATAGTTGGCTCCAGACCAGAAAAAGAGCTGCAAATTCTAACTTATCATGTTGCAAGTGGATTAAGTTCTATTATGCATACTAATAGTTATTTGTTTGCACAATGGAACTCTATTACTAAGTATGTTACAGAAAATATACAATCGTATAAAACCTCATCAGTACTATTACCTGAGATACCTTTATTAAAAGAAATTATAGATGGTTTTTTTGCAGAGTCAAAAAATTTAATTTCACACATATTAACAATATTTAAATTATATTATTTGAAGAAATCAATAACAGAAAAAAATCTTGAAGAGAATAACTGTTTGGCAGAAATAAACAAGGTATCTTTCATATCCAAAGATAAAGAAAATCTAATTAGAGCTTTTGAAAAGCTAAGCGAAATTGGTAATATTATAAGGGCAGTTAGAAATGCAATCAGTCATATAGAAGATTACAAACAAAATTCATATCTATTATATAATGTCCATTGGGAAAATCATAAGACATTATGCCCCCCAATAATAGAATACAAAAATAAAGGCAATGCGGGGCAAATAGATGTTTTAGGATTCATCAATGAAACGTATGTATCGCTATTAGATATTTGTGGTTTATTTTTTGGAGTACTAGTCCAAGATATGCCTAATATATAAAGGTATCCAATACCTAAAGTAAAAGGTATGTTTTCTGCGTTCTAAATGGTTATATCGTAAAGCCAAACTGTCTCACTTATGTGAAAATACCGAAGAATCGTTATTTAGGGGTCTTTTAAACAAAAAAAATCGCTGTAAAAACAGCGATTTATCAAATTTATTGGCTGGAGTGAGTTCGCAGTTTTCGAGCTAAACAGGAGCTTTTATAATTTTGAATTCTTCGGATAATAAATTAGGAAAAGTTTTATATTGATTTAAGTCAAACTCTTTTTTGATACATGAGATTTT
>CACZZB010000151.1 GCA_902785555.1 uncultured Ruminococcus sp. | reverse complement strand
AAAGTTTTTACACGCTACGATAAGCTCGATTCAATTTTTCTTTCTGTTATCATGTTGGCTATGATTTTTGATGCTCTTTTTATGTGAACACGCTCTAATTCTTTTTGAACATCACCACAGAGTCTGTTGAATTTATTATCATCAATTCCGTATAATTTCTTAACAAAATCGCTAAGAGATATGTTTTTCTTTTTGCTGTCAAGAAATTTTAATTCTATTGCTTTGATTTTTGCCTTATATATAAATGAATTGATCATAAATGCAGTTGGATCAATTTCCGCTTTTACAACATATTCTTTTTCATTTTCCTCAACATTTAACGGTTTGCTCGTATCAGCCGAAGTCAATGATAGTACATACAATAGCTCATCAACAGAAAATAGGCTTATTAAATGACACAAGAACTATAACTTTGGGAATCATAAAATACTGATGAATACACTGCATTATTTCCATGTGTTTATCCTGTACCATGTCAATGTCATCAATGCAAATAACAAGATAGTCTACTTTCTTATTTTCTCTTATTTGACCGATTATTCCGATGTACTTTCTGACAAGTTGGATAAACTTTTCTCTGACACTATGCTTATTTGAAATCTTTTCCATAAGACCATAGGGAGAAGCATTCTCGATGTCTTCTTTTTTCTTCAAACTGGAGTAGTGGTTATAAACCTTGCATATCTCCTCACGAAGTCTCTTGATTTCACTTTCACTAACTGTACTGTTTCTTCTAATATATGATTCGCCTACCTCAAAGTCTAAACTTGACAGCATTTTAGAAAGTACCGTTTCAAAAATATCATCATGTTTTGAAAGCATAGATGCATCTGTGTATGGTATGGCATAAAATCCTCTGTGAATAAAACTAAACTTTGCATTGTTGAAATAATCATCATCGGATTGAAAGTAACGTGTTACCAGCATTTCAAGAAATGAAAGCATAGAGGACGTTTTTCCTGTACCACGGCGGCCAATGAAAGCTATGACATTCTGGAAGTCGTTAAGCTCTAATTCCGGTCGTAGTTTTCCGGCATTGTGCAAGTGTTCTTCGTATTTGCTGTTTGACTTATCAATCAAGTCAACAAGTTTGAATGCCTGTGCATAGATATCAAAAAAGAATGATGAGGTGATTTTTTCAGGTATATCCTTACGAATCCCACGTGTATCAAACGTTTCAAATGGTATAAGTAACTCTCTTTCATCTGACATTATAAAAGCCTCCTTCTTTATTTCTGATGTAACTTTCTTGCTTTAATTTTTTTACCCCACAATCGCCATTTTGAACCAAAATGACCAATGATGTACGGATTTGATTTTGACTGCTATGAAAATTATGACAATAATAACCGCAGCTATAATTATGTATACACCGTAGGTGTCAAACAATTCTGAAATGTTCATTGTTTATCATCCTATCAAGTTGTTCCGTTTTATCATATTTTCCAAGCCTACGAACTGATCAAAAGTTACATATTGAGGTTCCGTCATGCAGTTGACTGCATCGAACACTACTTCAAACTGTCGATCACTCAAAGTTGCAGAATTATTGATTGCCTGCAATCCCAGCTGATAAGCCAAATCATGTCTGCTTATATTCTGTTTGGACAAGTCATATATAAAGTTTATGTAGACAGCACATACGGCTTCTTCCTGCCGCAGCATATCTCTGTATTGCTGATTCAGTCCTTTGGTTATGGCTCTTGTTTTTTCGTCTATTGCAAGTATAGTTTGACATCTTACATTTTCTATGTTTCTTGAAATTCTTTGTGCTTCTTGTGTTATTTGATCCACACATTCCTGATATCTTCTATCCACATACAGGGTTAAAGCAAAATTTTGAAGGTCATATTGATACCAATCACGTTTAGCTTCATTGTCCAGCCGTTTCATTTCTATCTCATAGGTAGATGTATATTTAACAATTTTGACAATATCACGTCTGACTTGCATTAATGCGTATGTTTGAAATAAGGAATTTAAGCCATTTGATACAGTTCCCGCAATGCCAGTTGCACCACCAAATATAAGACGTCCTACTTTCATTGCCCAATCAAAAGAGTTCCTCTGATTCTGGGGGGAAAAGTGAAAGAGCCATTTGTACTGAAGGTCTAATTTCATTTGGCATAATAATACCTCCTCCTAAAAATCCTAACTCAAAAACACGATATAAACTTGCCAAAAACCGTGCGACTCTCCTAAATGTTTATTATGCTGTATTTTATCACATATAGGCATTTTTTGCAATAAAAAACACACAATCAGAATGTAGAAAATTAAAACAATGTATTGTGAAAAATGCCTTTTTTAAGTTTTGGTAAGAGCCCGTTTAAAATCTCCTGATAAGTAAAGATACAAAAGTAAGAACAGTAATTTGTAAAGAAATAGACAGTTTTCTTTCACAGTTTTTCCACAAG
>CACZZB010000150.1 GCA_902785555.1 uncultured Ruminococcus sp. | reverse complement strand
TGATGTCGTTTTTACATGATGAACCAGCCCGCTGTCACGGTCAACTCCTATGTGCATTTTGTAGCCAAAGTGCCATGTATTGCCCTTTTTAGCAGAGTGCGCTTCCGGATCCCTTTTCTTTTCCTTGTTTTTAGTAGATGATGGTGCTTCAATAAATGTTGAATCAACAATGGTACCTTTTTTCAGAAGCAAGCCTCTTTTCAGCAGCAGATCGACTACTGTTTCAAAGATCGTTTGCTGTAATCCGTGTTTGTTCAGCATATTTCTGAATCGTCCGATTGTATCTCCGTCGGGTACTTCATCGGGAGAATTGATACAGCAAAACTCAGTAAACGCACGACTATCAAGAATCTCATACATTACTTTCATATCTGCAAGATCGTATAAATTCTGGAGCATATATATTCTCAGCATCAATTCCAGTGGGTATGGTTTATTGCCGCGCTCTCCTTTGTAATAGTACGGCTCTATTTCTTTTACGAATGTGTTCCACGGAATTATGCTATCCATTTTATTCAGAAAATCTTTTTTGTTGGTTCTGGCTGCACCAAACTCATCATTCATTTCTGCCAGTGTCATCTGTCTGTTCATATTTTTATTATATCATTTTTTCGATTACTTTGCAATTGTGCGGTGTTGCCTTAGATGAAACAGGTGCTCTGTCAATAGTATTTGACTGTATGTCCTCAGGCGAGCACCATTCAGACAGTTATGAAGCAGCCTATAAACATATACGCAGATTTTCTTGCCGGATTTTTGATGATAATCCAATGGTTACTCCGGAAGCAATCAGAATCTGGGAAGAAAAAAAGGAACTTGTAAAAATGTTTGTTGATTCATTAGCAATTGACTTGAATATCGATGGTGACTGATAAATATTTCGTTAATTCTTCCTTCACGCCGATCACCTCACCAATATTATGACTTGACGATTGTGACAATTATATGTTATAATAAATAAGATAATTATTAACATAAGGAGGAATTATTATGAAAAATTTCAAGCATATGCTTTTTGCAGGATTATTTCTGTTAACATTGTCTGCCTGTGGTTCTTCTGGTATCCCGGCTTCGAATGGGGAATCATCTGTTTTATCAAGTTCTTCATCAATTTCAGAAAACAATACAGAAAGCAGTCTGGAAAGCAGTACAGAAAGCAGTACAGAAAGCAGTACAGAGAGCAGTACAGAGAGCAGTACAGAGAGCAGTACAGAAAGCAGCATGGATGAATCTTACGAACCAACTGTTTCATATATAGGTAACAGATCTGTACAATACAATGAAGCTCAGGATGAATATAATGTTTTATTTTCACTTCTTGATCAAGAACAGAATCCTATAAAAATATCGGGTACAGCAAATATCACAATAAAGGACTCCAGAAATAATGTTCTTTTTCAGAAAGATATTGATTTTGATGAATCTACTTTTACCGAGTGGACTAATGATAACAGAGATGATTATACATCAGGCTGCTGGATAAATATTCCCAGAAAAGATGTCAAGGGTTCTGCAAACTCAACCGGAAAATTGACATTGACAGTTACAGGTGAAGATTATAATTTTGATCCATATGATATGTCAATAACTGATCTTCCTGAGAGAAAAGTTAATATAAAGCTGCCTAAAATCCCGACGACCCACATTGATAAAAGATATTCTGATGAAATATCTTATGTAACAATACATAAATTGACATATAATCAAACATACATTGATTCAGAGGGTAAAGCTTCTGTTGAATTTGAAGCAATTATTTCGTTAGATGAAAAATCAAGCAGAAAGAGTGTTTCCGGTCACGCGGAAATAGGATATAAAGTATATGATGAAGATGATGTAGTAGTTACATCTGGTGATATATATACCAATAATCTTGCAATAGGCGAAAAGTCAAAACAAACTTTCACAATCTGGGATCTGGATCCTATGAAAAATTACACATTGAAATTATTTGACAGAGTATGATAATCAAAAATCAGCCGCACTCCTGCTATTTCTGCAAAGGAGCGGCTGTATTTTTTGCAGAAAAAAGGATGTGCCCTCAAGCACACCCTAAATTCCTTACGATCAGATTCTCAGTATTGGTGTATAAGTCTCCATTACCTGATAAGAAGTAAACTACTTTGCATTTTTTGTTATTGACAGTAGAAAGCAGCAGATCAGTCAATTCCTGACGGTCAAAAAGCTGCTGCTCTTCTTTTGTCATCCAAACGGAGATGTAATTATCTTTTTCTTTGTTATATATTTCCAATGTATCAGCTCCTTCTGTTTTTATTATTGCCTGAATTTTTTTACGTAATCATTTTACCAACAGGAAAGAAAATGTTATCGCCTGAGTCTTGTCTTATTCGTCAGATTAGTTTTTTCTGCCGCCAATGCTGTCAACACTTTTTGTCAGTTTTTCGATTTTCTTTTCAAGCGT
>CACZZB010000149.1 GCA_902785555.1 uncultured Ruminococcus sp. | reverse complement strand
AACATTTGATGAACTGAACAAGTATTTCACGATAAGCGGAATGCCCGTTGTTTCAAGCAAATATTGGAACAGTGTTCACGGCAGAGAAAAAGGTGAAGCCGCTTATGATGCGGAAGGCTTGATGAATATGCGTATTCTCGCAAGAAATATGAGTTTTATGATAAAGTCTATCGCTCTCGGCAAAGAAAAATACGGTCTGCCCGAAGGCGAACCCTGGCAGCCGACACATTTTATAAGAAAAGATTTAATGGATTAAAGGAGATTAAAATTATGGACAGCAAGATGATTTATGCAAGATTGAACAAGGTTTTCAGGGACGTTTTTGATGACGACAGTATCACCGTCAACCCCAAAACTACCGCAAATGACATTGAAGATTGGGACAGCCTTGAACACATCACTCTGATTGCCGCAGTAGAAAAAGAGTTCAAGATGAAATTCAAGATGGGCGAAATCGCCTCTATGAAAAACGTCGGCGAAATGGCAAATATCGTTGCCGCTCGTGGTAAATAAAAAGATGAATTATGAAATACTTTCAGACATATAAAAAGTTACTTATCACGATACTTTGCATTTTTATGACAGTATCATTTAATGCCTGTTCTTCGGATCATCAGGAAAACCGTACCGAACCAACACCGAAATATACCATGTCAACCAAACATAAGGTGATAATCGACACCGATACGGGCGGAGATGACGCTTCTGCACTCATATTGGCGGCTAAAAGTGAAAATATTGATATTTTGGGAGTTACGGTTCTGGCAGGAAATGTTGAACTTGAACAGGCTGCACAAAACGCATTGGCTGCTCTTGAAATTGCAGGCTGTAATGTGCCTGTCTATATGGGGGCAGCCGAAAATTACAGCGGTGAAAAAATAGATGCTTTCAGCGTTTACGGCAAAGATGGCATGGGAGATTCCGATTTGATACACCCTACGGGAAAAGCAGAAGATAAAAATGCTGTTGATTATATCCTTGAAACTGTGGCAAAATATCCCAATGAGGTAGAAATCGTTGCTCTCGGACCTGCTACCAATATCGCAAAGGCGATAGAACGTGATCCCGATACCATGAAAAAAGTCAAAATGATATGGTCAATGGGTACTTGCGGACTCGGTCACGGAAATGCCTCGCCTGTTGTTGAATTCAATGTTTATTCCGACACATACGCTTATAAAGTCATGCTGGATTCGGGTATCAACATAACTGTGGCAGGTCTGGATATGTGCGGCGGCGATGCTATGTGGACGGATGAACAGTTTGATAAACTCAGCAAAACAAATGAAATCGGCAAATTTGTCACCTTGTCTTTCACAAAGTTAAGGGAGTTCTATGAAAGCAACCGTTCAAGCGGTGCAGTTGATAACCCCGATTCTATGGCAATGATGTGTGTCGTTTGTGATAACTTCGTGAATGAAACGGTAAAGTGTCACGGAAGTTGCATTACTCAGAAAGGCGAAACTTACGGACAGGTGATTTTTTACAAACAGGGATTTACCTATGATGTTGCCGCCAACGACTTTGATTATAATGTATCACTGATAAGCAGTGTCAATCAGGCTGATTATTTTAATTTGTATCTGCAAGCAATAAGCAAATGAATTTAATTGTGCGAAAACTTTTATCCAAACACAGCAGATCATATTTGCTGTGTTTGATTTTTGAGGTGAATTTCAATGAAAAAGAAAGTATTGGTTGCTATGAGCGGCGGTGTTGACAGTTCCGTTGCAGCGGCGGTCTTAATGAACGATTATGAAGTGACAGGGGCAACAATGAAATTGTTTACAAACGAAGATATTCAGCTTGACCGTCAAAAGACCTGCTGTTCCCTTGATGATGTCGAGGATGCTCGTTATGTGGCTCACAAACTCGGTTTTGACCATTATGTGTACAATTTCGGGGACAGGTTCAAGGAAAAGGTTATTGACAGGTTCAACAATGCCTACATCAACGGCGACACACCCAATCCCTGCATTGACTGCAACAGGTTTATTAAATTCAATGCCCTTTTGAAAAGGGCTGAATTGTTGGGTATGGATTATATCGCAACAGGGCATTATGTCAGACGGGAATTTGACGAAAATTTGCAAAGATATATTATCAAAAAAGGCATTGATGAAAGCAAAGACCAAAGTTATGTGCTTTACGGTATGACGCAGGAACAGCTTGCGAAAACTTTATTCCCTATCGGCAATATGACCAAACATCAAACAAGGGCTATTGCATTGGAAAAAGATTTAATAAATGCATCAAAGCCCGACAGCCAGGATATTTGCTTCGTTCCCGATGGCGATTATGCGGGATTTATCGAGAGATACACACAAAAAACTTTACTATCGGTCAGCGAAAAGGTTTGGGAATTGCTTTGGGTGTACCTGCCTATGTCGTTTCAAAGAATGTCGCTGAAAATACCGTCACTCTCGGCTCAAATGACGATTTATTCACCGATACAGTTTACGGTAAAGAGGTGAATTGGGTGTCGATAGCGTATCCGAAAGAGCCTTTGAGAGTGAAAGCGAGGGTGCGTTACAATCAAAAAGAACAGTCTGCAACACTCTATCCTTTTGAAAATAATTGTGTCAAGCTGATATTTGACAACCCTCAAAGAGCCGTTACATCAGGTCAGGCAGTTGTATTTTATGACGGTGATATTTTGCTTGGAGGCGGAACGATTTTTCAGCCAAAATAATTGTTGAAGTAACTGTTCATGAACCAAAAATTATATTGTGACGGGAGAATAAAATCATGAAAATTACAAAAAAATTCATTGCGGTAAATATCTGCATTGTACTTATATTGCTTTCTGCGGCAATATATATAATATCGGTCGGAAATCATTATACACTTCATACAAATGTTTACAGTTATAGGTCTCCAAATGTCAAGGTGGATTTTTCTTCATCGGGTGTATTGGAACTGGAAGGTTACCGTATGGAAAACGGTGAACTTGTCATTGATCTGAACGCCGTAGGACAAGGCAAAACAAATATGAGCATATTTTGGAATTTTGGTGAAGGTACCGAAACGATCGAAAACTTAGGACACAAATTTTCCGTTAACTCTCTCGGAATGATTTTTCCGTTAACTCTCTCGGAATGATATTTGAAGTGACAAGCGGTAATTTCAATTTCAACGGTTATAATGTTGCCGTTATCGCAATTCTGGCATTATTGACGATAACTGAAATCATTATGCTGCTGAAATTCCATAATTTCCGAAAAAACGGAAATTTCTGTTATCCGATGATAGTCTGCGGCGGCATTGGAATTTATGTTATGATAATCCTGATGTACATCATATATAAAATGCTGAACAATGTAATGAATTCATTTGCAAATTTTCTGTATTTTGTCACAGAAACAGGTACAATGCTACTTATCGCTCTTTTGCCTATAATGCTGCTTATCTCAATACTGCTTGCCATAAGCAATATATGGCTTAGAGCCTGTTTAAAATCTTCTGATAAGTAAAGATACAAAAGTAAGAACAGTCATCTGTAAAGAAATAGCGAGTTTTCTTTCACAGTTTTTCCATAA
>CACZZB010000148.1 GCA_902785555.1 uncultured Ruminococcus sp. | reverse complement strand
CAGTTGGTAGAGCAGCGGTCTCCAAACGTGAACGCCGCAACAAATATCCGCATAAATGCTGAATTTTCAAGGCTTGGAACGTCCGTTTCAAGCCTTTTTCGTGTTTTCGGTTTTGCAAGACGTTAAACTCAATTATGCAAAATCGGGGGCCGGAACTTGCAAAAAATCTTTGAAGATCATCAAAAGACCAGCACTTTTCCAACAGCAGAAAAAGGGAAACTGATACTTTTTTGAGTTATTGAGATTTGCCGCTCACGTCAATTCTAATTAGTCAAAAATCAACTTCATGGTAATTGATAAACACTCACTCAGTAATTTCAAATCAACCTGGATATAATTCTAAATCCCTCCCCCATAAATCATAAATGCTGTGCTCAACCATCTCAGTTAAGCACAGCATTATCTTTTTATATGTATATTATATTGTGATTTGCCGACAGCATTTTCAGCATGAAATATTCAATTATATTTTCAGTTTTGAAAAATCCGTTTTCTTTGTTTTATGCGGCGCAAATTTTGAATGCTTAACCATTCAAAAATATCGAAGTAACTATTTTTTGAATATCCAGAAACATATTTGTAAGCTTGAAACAAAATACAATAGCCCTGATAACATACAATATAACGCAAACCATTGAATTATATTTTTAGCGATAGTTTGCCTAATAGAAAGTGTTTCATTATCGGAGACAAATATATTTATATCAACAAGCATAAGAACTACCGAGATTACTAAAAACAAGATTGACAGAATTAGAATATTATAAATTATGTTATCTATTTCTAATTTTTTTATAGTTTGCATTTTCTTATTTCCGTCCAATGAAATAAAGATACTCATTCCGGCGAAAACAAAACCTGCTAACTCAGCGGATATAGAGACAGTATCACTATTAATTAATAACTTTAAGGTATCAATATCCATGCGCAATATTGCCATACTTCCTACTATCACTAGACATAGAACAATACATAATAAATTATGGAATAAACTCCAGTGTTTTCCATATAATGTTTTTTGAATTTTATCAATCATATACTCTCCATGTAGCGCAATGCTGACTCCTTGTTTGTGTTATATGCAGCGAGAATACTTTCATACATTTTATCAGAATTAACATACTTGGATTTTGAGGATATCTTCTCTACAAAACATGTATGCACTAACTTTTCGTCTAACAAATCATAAGGAACTATTTTCGATTTTTCCGGGTTGTATGCTTTGAGTTTAGCTTTTCTGAAAGCAACTTCATCGGAATCTTTTTTGTTTGAGTCATACTCATTTCCCCTTCGTATAGCCGATGTTATTCTTCCAGTTAGCCATTTGATTTTTTTAGCTGGAACATGTTTTCCTCTCCCCCCACCTGATAATTCAATATCAATGAAGAAATCTGAAGTTTCGTCAAAGTTATTTTTTAAAATATCACTGAATCCAATAATTTTTTCTTCCGCCAGAATCTTTAAACCGGCATGTGATACCTTAAACTGCATTTTTGAAATAGAAGTGCAGTTCACAATTTCTTTAAAGTATTCAGGAATCACGATTGGAGAAATACTTATAGCATAGTTTTTGCTTGGATATAAATTAGATAGAATGAAATTAAAGTATTCAGACAGTTTTTCTATCTTTGCTCCGTAATAATTGTATTCACTCACGATTAACCTCTTGTTCGTAAAACAGTAAAAGTGAGTTTGTTCCATTAGCGTATCCTGATCATTTGAGGTTATTTCTTGCCTGTTTCCATTTTCCATATTAAATAAATACGGAAAATCTGTAGAGCGTAAACTATAGAACTTTCCATAATAAACATTTTCATCTGTATCATGTTTTTCGACATCTAAAAAATGGTACTTGTCGAAAAATGGAATAGCAAGTCCTCTTTCTTCTAATTTTTCATAATTCGAAGATAGAAGATTAATATAAGAATCAAAGACTTCCTTAAGACTTTGCTCTTGTCCGTCGACAAAACATGTAGCTTTATAAAAATATATTTTTCGTTCAATTTCTTTGTTCTTGTAATTCTTCGCTTTTGCCAATCTTCATTACCCCTTAATCAAAATAAAACTCAAAATAAAACTGATTATTATGTTTATGAAATAAACCCTTTATAACTTCCAAAACCAAGCATATACGTCGCCATAGCAATAGCCAAATCCTCGGATTCAATGCCCTGCTCACTCGCAAGTGTTTTTAACTCATCTGTAACCGTATCGTGCGGAACTACACTGCCTTCTAAATCCTTGACCGCCTTTTCGATTACAGAAGGTAAAACCATACACATCTGATAAAACGCGTCATCTTGCCCTGTGACTAGAGCATAAAATTGGTCAATGCTTACTCTGCGTATCAGTTTATCTGGTGTTGCATTTTGATAAACGTCTTTCCGGCTGATGCTGAGTTCATCGTGTTGTGTTTATTTTTCATTTCGACATAAACCTTGTGAACAACACTTCCGTCCGGCAAAGTAATACCGTCGGGATTCTCATATATTACATCCCAGCCGCCTTCTTTGCCGTTATCAGGCACATGGCATTTTTCAAAGTAGTTGAAAATACGCTGGTGAAAATAGCCAATGTCATTGTTGTTGGATTTATCTCTTTGTCTGAAAATCTCATTACCGACAATTTGCTCCCACGACGCCTGATAAACGGTTTTATCAAATATCAGCTTTATGGGGTCAATGATATTTTTATTGAACCGCTTTAAATCAAAGGATTCGAGTTTTTCGCCATATTTTCCAATAGTTGCTTTGACGTGATTTGTAAAATCTTCCTCACTAATAAAACTCAGATTCCACATTATACTTCCTCCAGAGCTTTCTTTATTTCTTTCGCTATATCGTAAGCCAAATTAACAGGCACAGCATTACCGACTTGTTTATATTGTGAACCGACACTACCCTTGAATACCCATTCATCCGGAAAGCTTTGGCAGCGAGCGTTTTCCCGAATTGTAAAGGGACGTGCTTCTAACGGATGACACCTGTCTGTCTGTTTTTGACTTGGCGAAGTCAGAACCGCAAGCGACGGCTCATCAAGGCTCAGCCTGCGAAGAATACCTGTTCTGCCGCCCTCCATATACCAGCAGCTTTTCATGTATTCTTTCGCTATATCCTCGGGAATATCTC
>CACZZB010000147.1 GCA_902785555.1 uncultured Ruminococcus sp. | reverse complement strand
CGGGAAAATCTGCATCAAACACCTGAGAATGTTTTTCTGCCATAGCGGATGAAGATGCTGATCCACTTCATCAATAAGCACAATTCCCGGTGTTTTCTTAGTTACCTCGCCCAGAAGCTGAGGATTAAGCACAGCCATGCGATAAGCTATATCCCCCACAAGACTTAATGTATTCTTGTAACCGTCACTCAGTTCATGGAAGGGCTGTTTTTGCTTATTGCCGTCTTTATCTGTATAGACGATTTCCAATTCATCACTTTTCAGGCTATACCTGACATCAACATTTGAAGAAATCAAATCTCCGCTTTTATAACACTCAGCAATCGCTGTTCTTACTGCGGTAAGCTCAAGTATTTCGGTTTCCTCCTGAACCTGAATCATTGTCATTTTCTTAAACCATTTTATCATCAGTTTTTCATTTGACAATGCAGACAAACACTCCACATATCCGCCAAAACGGTTGCTGATTTCTGATGCAATATCCGCCTGCTTATCTTTTTTTTGTGCCCAGAGTCTGCCTGTTCCATAGTAGGATATTATCGGAAGAATAACATCCTCATTGCCGTTCCTGATTTCTTTTTGCATATCAGAAGCAATACTTTTTATCTGTCCTGCATCACCATAAGTTGTATATTTTGAATCTGTATTCAAACTGCGAAGCCATGAAATAGCCTTTCCGTTTACTTCTCCCTCACACTGAATTGTTACCGGAAACTGAGGCTGTCTGTCCGTTACACTGCCTGTGTTTCTTGAAATAAATCTCACATCAGTTTTCTTGATACCCGGAGACGGAACAGCCTCAATGCCAAGAAAGAAACTTCCCACACCAACAGCCAATGCCTCCAGAATCGTTGATTTACCTGCAGCATTGTTACCTGCTATAACATTCATCTGCGGAGCAAGCTCTATATTCAGTTTCTCGAATTTTCTGAAATTCTTTACGCTAATTTTTTCAATCATCATAACATTTACCTCTGAATGATTAGTCACAGTAATTATACCACAATTATATCTGAAAAGTACATAGCAGAACAGTAATTTTCTAATGAATATCAGCAAATAATATATCACTGCTGTTTAACACGCCATATAAGCCCTGTAAGCGTTCTTTTACTGTTACGAGTATAGTTCCCCCTTTTCAGGCTATAAAACGATTACAGGGCGTTCTGAGCAATGTGCATCTGTGACTTGATAAAGTCACACATATTGTTTCCACCAAGCTTTGAGTTCCTCATAATCATCTATTATTGCTATTCTCCCGCCCGAACATACTTCAACCTTGTCAAAGTCAAACGGTATCATAGCATAGTCGCTGTAAACTGCACCTTTTTTAAAAGCAAATAATATTTCCACTGCCTCTTCACCGCACTCTTTCAGGCAGAAAACCTTATCCGGATAATACATTACATTCAAAACTGTTTTACAACTCGTTGACAGTTTATCGGTATTCAAAACATCACCGTTAAAGCGTGATCGTATCTTGTATCTGCTGATCATTTCCGATGAATCAACATCTCTTATAATAACCTTTGCTCTGTCGTCCAACAAGAATGAAGTGTTCATATTGAAAAATAAATCGTTCAGCTCTACATACTCCTTATCTGTTGGAATGTCCTTTTTGTTTTTATATATTGTCAGCATCCGAATACCTCCGGACTTTTCCTCTCAATCTTCTAACTACAGATATATCTTCCCAGACGTAACATTACCACCGAGCATTTATCATAAATATTGTTTTTCAGTTACACCTGATTTAATAGAAGCAGAGCAGCTAAATTTTTCAATCATCATAGCAACTACCTCATAATCTTTGTTGTAATCATTATAACATAGAACTGTATAAAAAGTACATAACAGAATTGTAATTTTTTAATCCCGATACTTGAAAATCACTTCTTCCAGACATAACTATCAAAACCGCTTATATACTTTTCAAAATCTACCGTAAAAATCGCACTGCTGCCTATTGCCATTCTGCCAATAGTTCCCACATAGCTGATAGTGCCATCAGAATTCACGGCAAAAATATCCGAGCTGTGTTTTTCTGTCGGTTTTACACCATCACCAAAGGTAAATCCCTCCTGTTCCGCAAGAGAAAGAAAATCTCTGCATAATTTCTCACTTCCTGTAAACACATAAACCTTTTTGCCCTGCTCTGTCAAACCTCTGATAGTTCTTTTTTCTGACATAATAAATGCCCTCCTATAATTTTTTTACCATAAGAGAGCAAAAAGAAACACCCATCGTCACCGACAGATGTTAAATATCAATATCACCCATCGGTCAAGCATTAGCACCTTACCTCCCGGCAGGTTGCTGTGCGGTCATAGGGCTTGTCCCTCACGCACTCTTTATGGTTTATGAATATATTAGCACAATCCTGAAAGCAATGCAAGAGTTTTTTAATATATCTATCACAAAATCAAATATTAAAATTGCAATCTTTATTTAATGCAAAGAACATGATATAATTAGAGCATGTTAACATAAATATTTACAAATCCGCATGAAAGCTGTATAATAGACGTATGAAACTGACTAAAAAACAATACCGAAAAATAGAGCATTT
>CACZZB010000146.1 GCA_902785555.1 uncultured Ruminococcus sp. | reverse complement strand
TGTCAATAAGCGTCATTCTGCAATATTCTTCTATGAACTGAATATAATAAGCAGCAAAATCAGCTGAATAATCACTTTCAGGATCAAGTCCTGCTTCAGTTGTTTTGGCAATGATTGCCTTGTTTGGCTTGATATTGAATCCGACTGCATCCTTTTTTCTTGTTCTCCTGACAGAATCCGGATCAAACTTTCTTCTGTCAAACATATTCACGAAAATGTTGTTCAGAAATTTATTTACAGTAAATTTATATCTGTTATCCGGAGCAGTTTCATTTGTCCTGAAAAGTTCGATATCATTTTCGATAACGGCATAATCTTCTTTGCTTAGGCTGATATACATTCCACTTTGGATTACGGTGCTCATAAAATCATCTCCTTTATTTATTCTACCATTATACGGTAGAATAAGTCAATAGATTTCCTTGATTTATGCAATATTTTATATTTTTACGGTAGAATACAATAAATAATCTACAAATTGACAATACCGTAATTATGTAGTAAACTTATTACAGTTGAACGAGGAACCGTGACCGCCGTTTATTACGGCATTACTTCAAGGAGGTATGTTTTTTATGTTACTTGCACTTTTAGGAACTGTTGCAGGAGTTGCCGCTTCTGTTACGAGTACGGCTGTCGCTACTATTCCGGTGGTAGGAAGCTCACTCGCTGCCGGTGCTGCTACCATTGGAGCTGCTGCAGGAACTGCCGCTCTCGGAGCAGGTGCATCAGTCGCAGGAGCTACTTTGGTTACCGGTGCGACCACTACCGCCTGCAATGCTGCAACTCTGACGGCTGCTGGAGCTGTCAAGGAGGCTTTGAATGACTGAACGTGACTCACGGAAAGGAGGAATTTCCATGTTTGGATTGGTTGCTGCACTGACGGCTGCTGAAGTCGGAAGTGGTATTCTTGAAGGAGTTTTGGGGGTATGCTCTGTTCTGAACGCAGTATCTTTTCTCAAGAAACTGTTTGATGAATGAGAGTGGTCAATGTTTTGAGGAGGTGAGCAGTATGTGGACTATCAAGATCATCATCGAGGTAGCCAAGGAGCTTCTCGGTTTGTAAGCCTGTTGAACGTTGACTTTTTGTGGAGGTGAGGTCTATGTTGTCTATTACGGTTATCATCAAGATTGCTAAGGCACTCTTGGGACTGTAAGCCTGATAAGTGTTGACTTTTGGAGGTGATGTTCTGAGGTAATCCATGTAGGCGTAGGTGGCTTTGTATGTGTGTAGGACGGTGTTTGAACACCGTCTTTTTCTTTTATCTATATTTAAGATAATAAATTTACATGATTGTAACAGCAATATAATCACTTATGAAATAATTTTGAAAAGAACCCTTGTTTTTGTTTTGGCTGTTCCTGTTCATCAGAAGATTGATCCTTAACAGAATATTCAGTAAGCTGTTTCTGGATAGTCCCTGCATGGAGAGCCTGTGCAGCAGTCAAAGCAGTTGTAGCATCGTGTAAACTTTGAGTGAGCATAAAAATTTGTTCCTGATAAAATTTTATTTGTTCACGATAATCCATAATCTGCCCATCTTTAATAGCCAGCTGTTCATTCAAAAGCGACAACTGTTTCTCCAAAATCAAAATTAAATTCTGATTATCAATTTGCGATTTCAAGTTTTCGGTTTTCGATTTTTGATCATTGGTTTGCGATTTCAGGTTTTGGGTTTTCGATTTTTGGTTGTCAGTTTGCGATTTCAAGTTTTCAGTTTTCGATTTTTCACTTTGTGCTAACTGCATTTTTATTTGCAAGATTTGTGTTTCGGAGAGCAGATACTTATTACCGACTTTCCGAATCGTATGTTGCATTCCTAAGCCCGATATAATTTTGTTTATAGTTGTCTTGCTTACTCCAAGTTCATTAGCAAGTTGCCTAATCGTCATCTGCATTGTCTATCCCTCACTGTATCCTTTGAAAAATTTTTTTCATGTTGGCAAAACTCTAATTTCATTTTAACGCAAATATCCAAACTGTTGCAAGTATAGATTTCGTCTTTGGAACTTCTTTCGACAAATTTTTTTTACAAACTGCAAAATCAATTTTGTTAATTCCTCATAACCAAGAAGAAAAAATTTTTTATGATTTTCAAAAAATCGCCTTGTAAAATTTTATCATTGAATTTTAGAAATTCATTTTCTGCATCCACAAAAATTTTTCAATCAACTTTTATCTATCTCTTTTTCATTCGATGGTGAGCAAAGCGATTTGGCTTTTTGCTGAGTGCAAAAAGTAAGGGGTGTGGGGATTTCACCAACAAGAGATTTTGGATGGACTTTGTATATACAAAATCTATGCTTGCATATCCCTATTTTTTTACTATATTTTTTAATTCTCATACAGAAATATGTTTACAGGATTTTTCAAAGTAAAAATTTTTTAGAAGATATTGTCAAATTGTCATTGCAAAAAATCTTTCAATGAGTTATAATAAAACAAATGGGTAGCAGTGCGACCAACACCACTACCCTAACAACACAAAGAGGTTACAACTCAATGCATTATTTGATTATTTAATTCGTTTAGACCATTGTAACATAATCAAATAAAAAAATCAAGTGTTATGAGTTGTACCCTCGTGAAAAAATTATTACCCTCGTGAAAAAATTATTTTTACGGAGGGGATTTTTTATGTCCTTATTTGTCTTAGACAACAAAAATATTTCAAAAGCCATTCATCTCTTACATCCAAACGAAGAACTTTTTGAAATTCGTTTAATCAACGGCAGCTACAATGCAAGTGGTTACTTCACAAGTGCAGACACTGCCATCAAAGCTTTGCAAGACTTTCGTCCTGAATGGAATTCCCGTACACCCAAAGCGAAAGCTGCAAACATCTTCATCACTCTCAATCCGATTGATATGTCCTGCTATGCTCGTCAGCAACATGACTGTTTCATGGAGAATGTTCAGCCGACTACAAAAGACAATGAGATAACAAATCTTCACTGGCTCTTGATTGATTTAGATCCAAAAAGAATGTCAGGTGTCAGCAGTTCTGACAAAGAGTTACAGCTTGCAAAGGACAAAGCCAAAGTCATACATGGCTTTATGTCCGAACGTGGCTTTAAAGAACCTATTCGTGCCATGAGTGGCAACGGTATTCACTTGGTTTACCGCTTTGACGTTCCGAACACATCAGAGAATGTGTCTGTCTTTGAGAATGCCCTGAAAGTCTTGTCAGAAAAATTCAGCGATGAAACAGTGGAAGTAGATACGACTGTATTCAATCCTGCCCGTATCTGCAAGCTCTGGGGAACGATTGCACACAAGGGAGCAAACACTCCTGAAAGACTTCACAGGAAAGCGTATATTGAGCCGTCTGTGCCATCTTCCATTAACGTTAATGATTTTACATTACTGCAAGCATTAGCGGCTGAATTTGAGGAAAATAAAACGCCTGAGCCTGTACAGACTTCTGCACTGAAAGACAGAAAAGAAAAATTTGATTTGCAGCAATTCATTTCAAAATACAATATCCCTGTCAAAAGCATTGACCATACTCCTAACGGAACTGTCAAGTATATTCTTGAACATTGTCTGTTTGATGAAAGCCACAAGGGAAAGGACGCCGCCATTTTTCAAAAGCCTGACGGCACTTGCGGTTACAAGTGCTTTCATAACTCTTGTTCCAGCAAGCATTGGAAAGATGTTCGACTGCTGTTTGAGCCTGACGCATACTATAAAAAGACCGACAAAAACACCAAAAGAGAAAAGAAATTGTCTGTCTATGACATTGACGGAACAGGTATTTTGACCATAGAGAACTTGGCAAACTACCTCAACATGAAAAAATACAGGATTTGGTACAACATTATCAAACATTCAGTAGAGTATTCAGGT
>CACZZB010000145.1 GCA_902785555.1 uncultured Ruminococcus sp. | reverse complement strand
ATACACGTCAGCAAAATACTCATATAATAATATGCGCGTATTTGAATATTAGTGTGTAGAAAACAGTAAGCTTTTGATGAGTTTCGCTTGCTGTTTTTTATATATATGCGGCTTTTGCCGCCGAGGTGGGTACTTCCTTGTGCTCACCTCTTTTTTTATAGGTAATGATATACGTTTTTTCAATAAGGAGGTTTTTATGAATCAGTTTATACGTGACAGACCTATATAAATTATAGTTCGGATTTTTCTACTCTATAAAGAAAGGAGAGTTAAAATTGTTTAAAAATCTGAAAAAAATCACTTCTGTGTTTTTAGCAGTTGTGATAACAGTCTGTTCTTTTGCAACAGGCTTTACCGCAAGTGCGGCTAAAATAACTGATATTGACCTCTCGCAATTCGGAGAGTATATATCAAACGAAGAATTAGGCGAATGTGTTGCCTATGGAGGATATATAACCAAAGCAGAATATGCAAAATCACTCTCAAATTCTGTTGGAGCAAATTATTCTCCTTCATTTGATTATTGCAAAGATACAAACGGAAATGTAATTACAAGCAGTTACGGCAGCAGTGCTTTATTAATTAGCATTAAAGGTAATCGTGCTTATTGTATTCAGCCGGGTGTTTCTTTGAACACTTCATCATCTTTAACAGAATCAACCTCAAACGGAGCTTGGGCAGCTTTGTCAAGGAATCAGCAAAACGCAATCAATGTTGCGCTTTGCTATGGCAGAGAGGGTAACTTCTCTGCTATTTCCAAAAACACAAAGATTAATTCATCTCAGTGTTATCTTGCGACACAATTAATAATTTGGGAAATTGTTAAGGGTAAAAGAAGTCCTACTTTTCCATATAGTTTGAAAGATAGTAAATACTATTCGTTGTATTGTTCGAACGGCAGAAATCCGAATGTTAAAGCTGCTTATAATAAAATAATCAAGGGAATGTGCAGTTACGAATATGTCCCCTCGTTTTCAAGTCGTGCTTCATCTAAAGCGCCAACTTATACTTTAAAAGCTGTGTATAATGATACTACCCGCAAGTGGAGTTATGAAGGAACAACTCTTAAGGATGCTAATGGTGTCTTGTCAAACTTTAGCGGTCTGAACAAAACTGTTGATGTAGGCAATGCTACAGTAACAATAAAAACCAACGGTAATAAAATTACTCTTGCTCCTACCAGCGCAAAATTAAACGGACAATCAAAAGAGGTAGAAGTATCTTCTAAAAAAACAGGTATTCCTACTACCAATCAAGCAAAGCTGTTGGCGTATACATCAAGCACATATCAAGACGTTGTTACCGGCGGCTCAATTGATCCTCCCAATGCGTATTTTAAAGTGAAAGTAGTTGTTGAGGAAAACGGTAAGCTCGACCATGACGGTAGAATTCAAAAGGTTATCGGTACCGTTAAAGAGGAAGAAGAATCTGAAACTGATGAGATTGACGGAGCTTTATCTACTCCGGAAAACCTCTCTGGTTGGTATTTCAGAGTAACAGTTCCATCTACATCTGCTTTTAAAAGTTACTATAACGTTGACAGTTTTATTCTCGGACCGACCGACGAATCAGGGTTAACAGAGCACATTTCCGATTATGTAAAAAAACACTTTAATTATAGTAATGTTCCTTCAATTGTCCCTGATGATTTATATTACGTTGAAGAACTTGGCAAACGTCTTGGTTCTGAATTCTATATGCCTGATTTTTATCAATTTTGTAGTGCTCAAACTTTACGTTTAACTGAGGGCGGTAAATATGAAGTTTCACACGTTACTAATGTGTTTGAGATTCCTACAACAATTCGTAAAGTGAATGATGATGGCAGTTCAGCCGAAAATTACTATTTTGAGGCTGTTAATAATGACACAGGAAGCAAGTACACTTTACGAGCGTTAAAGGGCGGATATGTTCAATGTATCAGTGATACTTCGATAAACAAAACAATCGGCAAAACAGGATTTTATGTTCTTTTACCTGAAGGTACATATACCTTAAAGGAATTGGGACTTTCAGACGGAAACGGAGGATATTATATTCCCGAACGATTTGAAAAGCCTGCCGATATTGAATTTGAAGTGTCTGCTGATGAGTACAAAAAGGCTCAGGAAGAAGGAAATAAGTCGATTACTGTAACTTTTGAGAATCACTGTTCCGGATATATCGGCGTCCACAAGACCGATGCGGATGACTCAAATGTAAACCTTGAAGGTGCGGTGTTTGGCGTATTTACTGATGAAAATTGTATGAATCTTATTTATCAGTTACCGCCTACAGACGCTGACGGTAACGCTAAATCCGACGTTCGTTTTCCTTGCGGAGAGAATTACTATGTAAAGGAAATTGAAGCTCCGCCGTCATACAAACTGTCAAATCAAGTTTATCCGGTTACTCTTGAAGCTAAAAACGTCAGTGAAATATCATATACCGTTGAAGCTTCAAATGAGATAACAAGTACAGTAATATCTAAAACTGATATAACAGGTGAAAAAGAGGTTGTTGGCGCACATTTGAATGTCGCTGAAAAGGACAATTTGTCCTCAGCTGTAGATAAATGGATTTCAACATCTGAACCTCATGTTATAAAGGGATTGATTAAAGGGAAGTCATATGTTCTGACAGAAAAAATCCCGGCTCCCGGATATGTTACGGCTAATAGCATTACCTTTACGGTTAATG
>CACZZB010000144.1 GCA_902785555.1 uncultured Ruminococcus sp. | reverse complement strand
ATACACGTCAGCAAAATACTCATATAATAATATGCGCGTATTTGAATATTAGTGTGTAGAAAACAGTAAGCTTTTGATGAGTTTCGCTTGCTGTTTTTTTATATATAACGGCTTATGCCGTTGAGGTGAGTGCTTTTTGTACTCACCTCTTTTTATTGGTGAAAAAACATTTTTTTATTAAAGGAGGTTTTTATGAATCGGTTTATACGCGACAGACCTATATATAGATGATTTTTCAGGTTTTTACAACTCTATAAAGAAAGGAGATTTTTATTTGATCAAAAACTTGAAAAGAATCACAGCGGTTTTTTTGGCTGTTGTGATATGTTTATGCACAAACACATCAATCGGCTTAGCGGCAAGAATTGATGATGTTGACCTATCGCAGTACGGAGATTATATCTCAAACGAAGAATTAGGCATTAACGCTTCATACAGCGGCTATATTACCAAATCGCGTTATGCTAAAATGCTATCAAACTCGGTGGGTGCTGGCATTGCTCCAACTTTTGATGAATGTTTGGACACAAGCGGCAAAGTTATAAAAGCAAGCTATGGTGACCCGGTTTATCAGATTTCTATTGAAGGTAACAGAGCTTACTGTATTCAACCGGAGGTAAACCTTGATATGGCATCGAGGTTAACGAAAACAACAGCAAGCGGTGCTTGGACGCAGTTATCAGGAAGTCAGCAGCGAGCAATTAACACTGCGCTATGTTATGGCAGAGAGGGTAATTATTCAAAAATTTCTAAAGGTACAACCATAAACGGTTATCAATGCTACCTCGCAACACAGATAATCATTTGGGAAATCGTTAAAGGTATGCGAAGCGCTGTTGCTCCATACAAGTGTACTAACAATCACTATTTGCTTATTTACTGTAATAATAACAGAAATCCTAATGTTAAAACAGCATATAACAGGATTGTTAAAGAAATGTGTACATATCAATATGTACCATCTTTTTCAAGCGTTATTAACGGTTCCAAAGTACCTACTTATGAGCTAAAAGCTGTTTATAATGCAGTTACGCAAAAATGGAGCTATGAAAGTATAACGCTTAAAGACGGTAACGGTGTTTTATCAACAAATTTCAAAGGTTTTAATAACAAGACCGTTGATGTTGGAAATGCAAAAGTTACAATGAAAATCACCGACAACAAATTAGTTTTAACTCCTTCTAACGGCAAATTAAACACAACCGCCAAAGAGACGGTTGTATCAACCGCTAAAACTGGTGTGCCTACAACCAATACCTCAAAGCTTTTGGCATATACGTCCTCAACTGAGCAAGACCTTGTATCAGGCGGTACAATAGATCCGCCGAACGCTTATTTTAAAGTAAAGGTAATTGTTGAGGAAAACGGTAAGCTTGAGCACGATGGTAGAGTACAGAAGGTAATCGGAACGTTAAAAGAAGAAGAAAAGGCTGACGAAGAAGGCGAGGACGAAATTGACGGAATGTTATCTACCGCCGAAAACCTTTCTGGTTGGTATTTTAAGATAACAGTTCCTTCAACATCAACATTTAAAAGTTATTATGGTGTAGACACGTTTGTTCTCGGCCCGACCGACGAAGCAGGATTTACTGAAACTATTTCTGATTACGTCAAGAAAAATTTTGACGTATCAGGTGTTCCGTCAATTGTTCCGAATGATATTTATTATGTAACTGAACTCGGCAAACTACGTGGATCATCATATTATATGCCTGATTTCTATCACTATAGCCATGACAGCAGCACAAAACAGATACGTCTATCTGAAGGTGCTGCATTTGCTTCTGCATATGCTACAAATATTTTTGAAATTCCTACGGCAATTCAAAAGAAGAATGAGGACGGAAGCACTCGTGAAAATTATTATTTCAAAATAACTGATAATGAATCAGGTAAAACATATATTGTCCGCACGTTAAGAAGCGGCTATGTTCAGTGCGTAAGTGATACAACAATCAATAAGACGATCGGTAAAACAGGCGTATATATTCTTTTGCCAGAATCGACCTACACTCTTACTGAATTAGGTCTTGATGATGGAAATGGCGGATATTATATACCTGACCGTTTTGAACGTCCTGCCGATGTTGAATTTGAAGTGTCCGCTGATGAATATAAAAAAGCTCAGGAAGAAGGACTTTCTGCAATATCCGTCACATTTGAAAACAAATGTTCAGGATATATCGGCGTACATAAGACTGATTCAGAAAACTCGGAAATCAACCTTAAAGGAGCAGTATTTGGTGTTTTCACCGATGAATCTTGCATGAAGCTTATATATAAACTTCCACCTACTGATTCAGACGGAAAAGCAGTTTCAGATACACGTTTCCCATGCGGAGTAGATTATTACGTCAAAGAAATCGAAGCTCCTCCGTCTTACAAGTTATCTGAACAAGTATATTCTGTGAATCTTGAAGCAAAGAATGTCAGCGAAATATCATATACAGTTGAAGCTACCAATGATATTACGCAGACGGTAATTTCAAAAACAGATATAACAGGTTCGAATGAGATTGAGGGCGCACATCTTGTTGTCACAGAAGCGGACAATTTGTCCATAGCTGTTGACAAATGGATTTCATCAGGAGAACCGCACCTTATAAAGGGATTGATTAAAGGGAAGTCATATGTTCTGACAGAAAAAATCCCGGCTCCCGGATATGTTACGGCTAATAGCATTACCTTTACGGTTAATG
>CACZZB010000143.1 GCA_902785555.1 uncultured Ruminococcus sp. | reverse complement strand
CGTAATGTTGCTCAACAAAATATTGTTCATTCGTTCAACTCGACGATGCAATCCCAACAATTCATCTCTGCCGAAAAAATGGTCACTAAACCACGCATTGAATTGTTCGCCGTAACTCTTTTTATTTTCGTTATAAATTGAAATTTGCGGTTTTGTAGCAAGCATACGAAACTCTTTTTCCGACCTTCTGGCATCGGATATATGGCTCATCGGCAAAAATAACAACGCAAAAAACACCGCTATCAATATTACATCTATCTTGGAATATCGTTCATCTACCAGATATTTTGTTAACTTGAACACAAAAAATAACGCCAAAACCGTAATAATAATCAGGCGACACCAGTCTATCCTGTTATTACGAACCAGATTAAGGTCTTTTTTGTATGTTATATAAGGATTATCCTTATACGAGTATATTATAAATTTACCATCTTGAACCGTAGAAAAGTCTATCTCATTTTTGGCGAATTCATTATATTCAAGATCTAATCTGCCAGTGCCTTTTATCTGAATGTCTGATATTTCCAACCTTTCCGGCATACTACCGAAAGCCAAACGCAATTTTGCGATTTTTCCAATCGGCAAACCGATTTTCACTTTTTGCAAGCCGTCTATAACATATTTTTTTATCGATTGTTTTTCATTAAAATCTTGTTCGGGAGTTTCGGTGTAAAATATCTGATATTGAATATTTTTATCTGCTTGAGCGTTAAATGACAGTACAATTCCCCTATACCACACCGCCGAAGTGAAATACAGAATCACCACGGTTAACAATACGGTCAATACATATTGTATCCTCTGTTTCCGTAATATATCGTTCAACGCTTTTAACATTTTCAGCTCTTGTGAGTGAATATATCATAAGCCCCGAAAGGGGCTTATGATAATCAGGATATTTATTACTTTTTCTTTCTGTTAATGAGCATTGCCAGCAAGAAAGCAACGATAAACGAACCACCGGCAATCAAGCCCATACGAAGCCAATCATAATCATCACCAGGATAAATTTCCAACTTTTCGGTAGTAACAATGTATGGGTCAACGTGATCTGAAACTATAGTCAAAGAGCCATCTTCATTTACTGTATGTTCTTTTATATTCATATACTTGTAATTATCAAAATCTGTAAATTCTACAGTCTCATTACCAGAAACTTTAAGTTTTTTGATAGTTAATTTCCCTGATTTAGATCCCGGATCCAAGCGAAAACTTTTAACTACTTCTGTTGGCAATATTATCTTAACACAGTTTGAACCAGCTTTAATATTTTGTAATTCAGTATTTCTATAATGATTAGAATCATCGGTATAAAATACCTGATAATTAATGTCCTTTTCGCTATCTGCGTGGAAAGTCACTCTGATATTAGTATCGTGCCAATAACTATAACTTGCTGCCGTGGCTATCACTGCAACCACCGCACCGCAAATCATATTCATCAACGTTTTGTTTGTTTTTTTAGTTTCTATTTTAGTTTTTTCCATTTTATTTTTTCCTTTCAATTTATCTAAATCATTGTTCTGTATTTATCCAATATTTTCCTACATTGCAACAAATATTTATCTATATCATCTTCAGAAATTGACAATCCGGTTGCTTTTAATAATTTTTCATTATTCAAAACAAACTGGTCTTGCTTTTCTTTATCATTACCCTGCAATATCAGATTTTCTTTTCCGACATATCCTGCAAGCACTTTTTCAACACTTGTACCTAATCCGGAGGAAATGTTATAAGTACCAGTTACATTATTTTCAATCAACGAAGCGATTGCATGATGTAAAAAGCTTTTCGGTATAAAATCTTTAATTGCATCCGCATTTTGCGTAACAATCAATTTACCGGTTTGAATATAATTTTCACATATCCAACCTATAAATGTTTTATACCCAGTTCTTTGCACCGGTTCCCCCAATATATTGGCGATTCGTAAAATCAATAATCTGTCACCCAATATTTTGTATAATTCTTTTTCTACCTTTACTTTATTTATCGAATAAAAATCGAATCCTTCCGCTTTATCCATTTCTTTATGAACCACACAATCATTTGTTGTACCATAAACCTTGCGAGAACTCATAAATACATACTTAGCATTAGAATCTTTAATAGCAGTTGCAATTTGGGTATCAAGAACTTCAGAACAATCCATATCTCTTTTCATAAAATCAGGATGAATTGCAAAACAAATAACATAATCAGCCTGTTTCATCAAATCAACATTTTGTTGCCACGTATTGAATTCCAGAAAACTGATATTAGCCTGACCAAACTGCTTATCAATTCCGTTTGCCAAATAGCTGTCTGAGCCTATTATAACTATATTGCGCATTTTTCCTCCATAATTTTGAATAAATCATTTAAGAACGTCTTATCAGAAAAATTACGGTCAAAAATGGCACGTGATTTAGTTCTCAACAACAAATATTCTTTACTGACAATTAAATGATTAAGTATTTGTGACAGTTCGTCTATATCTTCGTTTTTGAAAATATAACCATCTTTTTTATTGCGAATAATATCTTTCTGTCCCACGTGGTCAGAAACTATCACCGGAACACCATGCATAAACGCATCCAATACCACCAACGGACAAGGATCTTCACGAGACGGACAACACAAAATATCTAACCCATCAATAAAATTATGATATTCTTTCGGCGTTTTAATTGCTTCGACGAATTTAATCTCTGGTGTATTTACGCACATATTTTCCAGTATCTC
>CACZZB010000142.1 GCA_902785555.1 uncultured Ruminococcus sp. | reverse complement strand
TCCCTTTCAGGTGACCAATGGTCTGTGTGGTTACTTACCATTATACACCTTTTGGGACGTAATTCACTTTTTATTTTTTTAAACTTGGAAACTGCTATGATAATATAAATTATCAATATTTATTATGAGGTGCAACTATGTCTAATGATATCAATTTATTGCCCTTGAGGGACTATGGTGAAATCGATGAGTATAAAAGAGAGCATTATTTTTTGTTTCAGGCCTTTACCGACTCAAAACTGGAGTACAAAGATACAATTGAATGGTCAGATTGTCCAAAGGCTAATGGAATTCAAACTATGCTCGATGCGGTGAATAGTGATTATCACGGACACCTAAAAAACGCAATTACCGTAGTAGAAAAATACTGTGAACATTTTTATGAAGAACCCAATAAAATCGCACAGCTTCTAATAGAATTTTCCTTTTATCTTAATAAGATTCATCCATATTTCAATGCCAAAATATCAAATTTCTCCGATCTTTGTTATGTGACTCCGGCTGATCTTTTGTTTATTTATCAGATTATTCAAAAGATGATAAGAGAAAACAATACCGAAAATCCGGATTATAAAAAGGACGAAGGATATCTTTGTGAAATGATCTATGAAGCAGTCTGTCCGATATTTCAAATGATTTGTGGAAATATGACACCTGAAATGGAGAAAAGCTTATTTGAAGATATAGAAAAATACTATAACCATATTGTTCATCCCGATGAATTTCTCAATCACGAGCTTGTTTCTATTTTTGATACGCTTGAAAGTTTAAAAAGACTGCTTACCATCCTTGCAAACAAACGAAATAAAAAATATACGATTCCGTATTCTATGTTCATGCGACTATATAGGTTAGGATTTAACAAGGATACAAAAGTCAACTTCAAAAAAGAGTTTGATGAGTGTGAACATCCGATTTTTTTATCCGAGTTTGATTACGCCGTTCAGAATATTACTGATTATGAAAACTATGACTATTCGAGTCTGGAAAACTATGCTAATGTATATAGATTCTTTTGCTTCGAGCAGTTGGGATATTTTTATGCAAGTTACTTATATAATCACAATGAAATAATAATCAGACAATGTGAAAATTGCGGTAAATTCTTTATTGCGGAAGATAAAAGAGAAAAATACTGCAATAATCTGTTACAGGATGATACTCAACATACCTGCCGTCAGGTTGGAGCTATCATTAAAAGAGACAAACTATACGGCTCAGATGAATTCCGCAAATTCAATAAAAATGTTCAAAAAAGGATTAATACTCTCAAAAATAACTGTAAATATGATATTGATAGGTATATTTTGGTAATTATATATGATATATGGAAGAAAAAATACAAAAATATGCCTAAACCCGGCAGTGAACTACCAGGCTATTTAAACGATATGTATCAAATATTCTTATTTTCTTTTAACGAATATAAATTTCAATATCATACAAAGCGAGAAGGCAAAATAGGAAATCTCCGAAAAAATCAAGCTCAAAAATGCTTTGAAAGTATAAAAGATGATCACCTTATGATATTACCAATTATATGTGATATCTGGAAAGCAAAAGTCCAAAAATCCATAAAGGACTATTTGAAAGAAATATATGAAAATATCGTTACAGTCGATAAATCTTACGATTTGTCTGCAAAAGTCAGAGAGGAAAAAACTATACAGAATCCTGAGTGGAAAAGTATTATCGATAGTATAGAAAAAACATTCGATTCAATCATTATTGAGTATAATAACTCAATTCAAATTTATGAGTATTATCAAAAACGTCATCTTAATTATTTGAAAATGAGAGAAAACTTTAATAAGCTGTATAAAGCCAAAAATTAAAAAATACCCTTGAAACAAACGGGTTTCCCGGGAATCCCGCTACTTTCGAGGGGATTTTTTATTTTTTTGGCTTCATAATAATAGTAGATTCTATTATTGAACCAAGAGACTAACAGAAAAATGAATATTTTAAGACATGAATTAATCGAAAAAACCATATTTCAAAGATATTATCAAAACCGCACTAACAGAATTTTCAGCAGCTGCACAGGTAACTATTACCATTGTGCAGCTGCTTTTCTTATCGCTTGGTCAGAAATTCTATCAGGCTGTACTTGTAGATACGCCATCTGCTGCCAAGCTTGAAACCGTCAAGTTCCCCTGAATGTAAATAATTCAGCAGAGAATTTTTTCCGATCTTTAATATCTGCTGGCACTCCTTGAATGTCAGTATATCAGGCATTTTGTCAAACATTTTCTATGTCCCTCCCTTTCATAAATCAGGTTGTAATCGGTTTACTTCATTTTATTGTAGTGTTTGTCAGTTTTGGCTTTTTGTAAAACGGAAAGTTTCCACTTACAGCTATATATTATTCCTTTGAATAAAGCATATGTGCGATGAAAGGAAGTGCAAAAAATGAAGCAGACAAAAACTATCCTGATACTTATCGGAGGCATCCTCGTAGACATTGCTGAGGAATTCATTAAGTTCTTGCTTGAGAAAAAGAAGGAGTGACAGTCATGAATGCAAGGGCATTGGTAAAAACTGTAAATATGAGTCATGCCGACTGGCTCAGGTACAGAACTATTGGAATTGGCGGTTCAGATGTATCAGTTATCGCCGGAAGCAATCCCTACAAGTCAGCGTATCAGCTTTGGCTGGAAAAAACAGGTCAGACAGAACCTGCTGAAAGTGAAAATGAATATACCCATTTCGGCACGGTGCTTGAACCTGTTATCCGCAGA
>CACZZB010000141.1 GCA_902785555.1 uncultured Ruminococcus sp. | reverse complement strand
CGCTTTCGAGACTAACTGTATATCCTCAAAAAATGTATTCTCTTTTGCTTCTTTTGCTCTATAAGCACTTTTACTTTTTAAAAACTTGGAAACTGGTGTGATATAATTTACATGAAATTTATTTACAGAGAGTGATTTTATGATAAAAAATCCAAAATTAAAGTTATTCATTGATTTTTTGGGACTGACGTTGGGTGCGGCAACAGCGGCATTTGCCATTGAAGAATTTTTAGTGCCGTGTACGATACTTGACGGAGGAGTTGTCGGAATAGGTATTATTATAAGCACTCTTTCAAAGATACCACTTTCGGTTCTGACAATATGCCTGAACCTACCGTTTTTGGTATTCGGGGCAAGAAAACTCGGTAAGATGTTCATAATAAAATCGGCTTATTCAATGGCATTATTTTCCGTATTCCTCGAAGTATTCGCTCCCTTGCAGAATGTTACACAGGAATATTTGTTGGCTGTGTGTTTCGGAGGAGTGATACTCGGAGCAGGGGTCGGACTTGTCATAAAATTCGGAGGATGCCTTGACGGCACGGAAACAGCAGCTATTCTGATAAACAAGAAGTTTCATTTTTCGGTTGGAGGCTTTGTGCTTGCGTGCAATGTGATAATATTTGCATTTGCGGGGATAGTCCTTAATTCATTTGACAGAGCCATGTACAGCCTGCTGACATATTTTATAACATCAAAGATACTCGATATAGTAGAATCGGGAATGGAACAGACAAAAGCCGCCATGATAATAACGAATGACGCAAAGGAAATTTCAGAGAAAATATATACCCGTCTTGGTCGTACTGTCACTATAATGGAAGGCGAAGGACTTGTCAGCGGAAAGAAAGTTGTTTTGTATTGTGTTCTGACAAGATTTGAGATACATGAACTCAAGGATATTATAAAAAGCATAGATTCATCTGCATTCATAGCAGTAAGTGATGTATCGGAGATAATCGGAAATCATGTAAAGAAATCAGGCACTCTCAAAAAAGAAACAGACAATAAAGAGGAAATTAAACAAGATGAAAATGTATAAACTTGCTTTTTATGACTTGGAATTGTCGTATGATAATCATAAAGAGGGTTTTGCAATAGGTATATTTTCCTCATTTGAAAAGGCTGAACAAACAGCAAAATATTATATAAAGAATGTAAATGGATTTAAAGATTATAACTGTGAATATAAAATTGAAGTAAAAAATATAATGGGTACGGCTGACAAAAAGTTGAAACAAGTTTATATTATAGAGGGTTGGAATATAAATTCAAACCTTGATGAAATAGATATAGTGGAAAGTGAATGTTTTATCGACAAACAATCTGCCGAAAATGGACTTGAAGTTATGAAACAAAAATACAGTCGTTGTGAATGGTCATTGGATAAATATATTATTGATGAATGTCAATGGACAGACGGATTTGTTCGTATATGAAAGGAATCGTTCATGTTTGAGAAGAAATTTCTGACCGAAAGGCTATTTATAAGAGAATATAAAAAAACGGATGTTGACAGCTTTCTGCGTGTCATAAGACAGCCCGAGATATATGCCACGACTTACGGTATACCGAAAAATTACAGTAAATTCCGTGCGGAATGGTGGCTTAAAACTATCAAAGAAAATATGAAAAGCAATATGGCGTATGAATTTGCGGTTTTTCTTCGTAATACAGGACGTTATATAGGAAATGTCGGTCTGATAAACATTTCCTTTGAGCATAACAGGGCGGACATTTCCTATTATATCGAAAAGGACTATATGAACAACGGATATGCGACTGAAGCGGCAAGAGAAATGTTGAAATACGGCTTTGAAAAGTACGGTTTCAACAAAATACAGGGAGTTTGTATGAGCTGTAATCCTGCATCAAGGAAAGTAATGGAAAAAATCGGTATGAAATATGAGGGAACTTTGCGGCAAGACCTTCTGAAAGATGGAATTTATTACGATATTGACAGGTTATCTATACTTAAATCAGAATATTACAGTATGTAAAGTGGAAAAATCGCAAGTTTTCAACATTCAAAAGTTGAAAGTGTTGAAAACTTATTACAGATGGTATTTTTTACAAGAAATATTACAGAAAAATATGTCTTGACTTTTTTGCACCACAATATATTGTGTATGGATAAATTATATATTCTTTAATAGAATTTTATATTTAACATTTTGGTGGTTAAGTTTTAAACACTTTCAACAATTTAATGTTGAAAACTTTTGAAGGCATAAAATATAATACAAAAAGTAGTGTAATTATACTGATTGGAATATATACTAAAAGTATATATTTTCTTTTAAAAAAGTATTGACAAAAAAAGATATATGTTATATAATAATGAAGCTGACTGTTGCAGACAGTCGATATGGCGGTATAGCTCAGTTGGCTAGAGCATTCGGTTCATACCCGAAGTGTCGTAGGTTCAAGTCCCACTACCGCTACTCTATATATGGCTCGGTGGTCAAGCGGCTAAGACACCGCCCTTTCACGGCGGTAACACGGGTTCGATTCCCGTCCGAGTCACTTTTTATACAGTGTAAGACAAGGAATGTATGTTCCTTGTCTTATTTTTGTGTCTATATAAATAATATTCCATAAATAAAAATTTCATCTTAAAAATACAACAAGCCATTCACCGTTTCCTGAACCGCCCCCTGTCAAGTAGACAGATAAAAAAACAAAAATATTTTTATAGAATTCCATCCTGTGAAAAACAGGGTGGAATTTTTTACGCAGCAAAGG
>CACZZB010000140.1 GCA_902785555.1 uncultured Ruminococcus sp. | reverse complement strand
ATCTTCTGTATGCCTCCTATAGTTTTGGGTCAATTATAGAATAGCATATTTGGGGTGGAGTTTCATTATTTTTTATTTTCTACTGGCACAACGAGTTAATTAATAATTAATAATGCACAATTATTTGTCATAAAAATTTATTTTTGACATTTGGTTGTGCATTTTTTTATTCACAGTTTTCAACATACTTTTCAACACTTGTTGAAAACTCGAAACATTGTATAGATAAAAACAGTAATTTAAATCTATTTTTTTAAAACTGTTGAAAAGTCGGTTGAAAGTATTGAAAACTTCATCTATGACAGTTTACGGAAATTTGACGAAACACAGAAAAATGCACATTTTTTTGTTGAATCCTTGAAATAAAATCTACATATAATAAAAAACAAAGTTCTTTAAAAGAATAATAAATTATTCTTTTATGGTATAATTAAGCATTAAATATATCAAATTTATAAAATATGGGGGAGATTTTATATGATGACAGCAGATTATATGGACAAATTTGGCAAAGAAGGTCTCACTTTTGATGATGTTCTTCTCATACCAGGTGAATCAAATGTTCAGCCCAGAGACGTTGATATCAGTACTTGGCTTACTAAAAAAATAAAACTTAACACTCCGCTCATAACTGCCGCAATGGATACTGTTACTGAAACCAGAATGGCTATCGCTATAGCTCGTGAGGGCGGTATGGGTATTATACACAAAAATATGACTATTGAACAGCAGGCTGATGCTGTAGACAGAGTTAAGCGTTCCGAGAACGGTGTTATAGTCAATCCTTTTTTCCTTACTCCTGAACATTATGTATACGATGCTAACCGTCTTATGGCAAAATATAAAATTTCAGGTGTACCTATCTGTGAAAACGGAAAATTAGTTGGTCTTATTACTAACCGTGACCTGCGTTTCATGGATGAAAGTGATTACAGCCAGAAAATTTCTCAGGTCATGACTAATAAAGACTTAGTTACCGCACCTGTCGGTACTACTCTCAAACAAGCTCAGCTTCTCCTTAAACAGCATAAAATAGAAAAGCTTCCCATAGTTGATGAAGACGGTATGCTCAAAGGACTTATCACTATAAAGGATATTGAAAAGTCGGTTCAGTATCCAAACAGTGCAAGAGATGAGAACGGAAGACTTCTTTGTGGTGCTGCTATAGGTGCTACGCCTGATGTACTTGAAAGAGTTGAGGCTCTTATCAATGCACAAGTTGATGTCCTTGTACTTGATTCTGCTCACGGTCATAATAATAATGTAATAGAATCCGTAAGAAAAGTTAAAAAAGCTTTCCCGAATGTACAGCTCATTGCAGGAAATGTTGCAACAGCCGAGGGTACAAAGGCTCTTATAGATGCAGGTGCTGATTGTGTTAAAGTCGGCATAGGTCCCGGTTCTATATGCACAACAAGAATCGTTGCAGGTATAGGCGTTCCTCAGATAACCGCTATATTCGATGCGGCTTATGAAGCCTCAAAACATAATATTCCCGTTATTGCAGACGGTGGCGTTAAATATTCCGGCGATATCGTTAAAGCTCTTGCTGCAGGCGGCAGCGTTGTTATGATCGGCTCTCTCGTTGCAGGCTGTGAAGAATCCCCCGGAGAAAGTGAGATATATCAGGGCAGACAGTTCAAGGTTTATCGTGGAATGGGCAGCCTTGGGGCAATGGGCAGAGGCAGTGCAGACCGTTATTTCCAGTCCGGAAATAAAAAACTTGTTCCGGAAGGTGTTGAAGGTCGTGTGCCTTACAAAGGACCTCTTTCCGATACTATCTATCAGCTTGTGGGCGGTCTCAGAGCAGGTATGGGATATACCGGCTGTGCAAATATTCAGGAACTTCATGAAAAAGCAAAGTTTGTCCGTATTACCGGTGCAGGTCTTAAAGAAAGTCATCCACACGATATCCAGATAACGAAGGAAGCTCCTAACTATTCATACAACGGATAATCTAAACATATATATTTATACAAAGCGGCTAAGATATATGTCTTGGTCGCTTATTTATTTTATATAAATTAAACAATAATATTTCTTTTATCTCATTATAAGTTTACATATCGCTTTTTTGTTGCAAATGTATTGTTTTTTTGTAACTTTTGTGTTATTATAATTAAAAGGATATAAAAGAATTTTTATTTGAAGTTACTATATGTAAGAAAATTCAACTTAATGTGCAATGATTCCTCCATCTCTACAAGCTGTGAGAAATTGCTCCCTATAAGATTTGTTATGACAAACAAAACATTAGTGCAGCGTTATTATCTGCTGAAAGTAAGTCAATTCGTGTCGTGCCCAAGATTATTTACTACCGTATTTATAATAAAAATGTCGTATGCAGGAGAAAGAGCATTTTTAAAATATCATCTTTGATATTGTCGGGGGTTCACTCTTTCTCCTCAACGATTTTATACTATATTTGATATCCATTTTGTATATAATACGATTCGTAAAGATACGAATTTTTTTTAAAAAAAGTGTTGACAAATGGAAATGAGTGTGGTATTATAAACAAGCTGTCGCACGAAAGAAAGTTTCGACAGAGTTCGATAAAAAAGATTTAAAAAAATCTAAAAAAACTCTTGACAAACAAGAAACAGTGTGATATAATAATCAAGTCGCTGAACGAAAGATATTTCGTTGAAAGCTGACAAAGGATCTTGAAAATTAAACAACGCAATTATTAAAAAAGACATCATGCCCGTAATTACTTTGAGAAGTTGTACTTCTTGAAAATATTACAAAGTG
>CACZZB010000139.1 GCA_902785555.1 uncultured Ruminococcus sp. | reverse complement strand
TCGAGATTTTCGGCAGTTGATGTCTTTCGCCAATATGATTTGAATGTTTTTCTTTTCATTGCCTGCATCACAGAATAAGGATTATAAACAGAATGATAACTTCCAAATGTATAACCGTCATACCACTCTTTGGCTTTGTGAAAATCCATTTGATATTTCTGACAAAGATTCTTGACTTCATCTTCTGTAAATCCTGCATAAGGAGCAAATTCGTATGTTTCAAGTACGGAGTATTCATCAAAATCGGAAACTGCAGATTCAAAACCGTCTTTTTTGATAGGCAAAATTCCCGTCATATAAGCTGCGGCAACGGCTTTTGATGTAAAATTGCCGTTCTTGAACCATTCTCTGAGCAAATTCAAATATGCTTTTTGTGTTTGTTCATCATCCTTTGCTTCACGGACAACGGCATCCCACTCGTCAATGATAAACACAAATTTCATTCCGGTTATTTCTGTATATGCGATCATGCAGTCGGACAAGCCTCTTTTGTCCTTTAATTCCGGATACTCGGATATCAGTTCGCAATGTATCGAATCTGCAATTTTATTGACGACTTTTTTGATACTGCCGTCCTGTCTTGTAACATCGGATATGAAGCCCGCAACATCAAGATATATCACGTTGTACTTGTTGAGATGTTCTGTATAGCATTTTGTCCTGCTGATTTCTTTATCATCAAATAAATTGTGAGAGTTACAAGTGTGGTCATAATAGGCACACAGCATTTGAGCCGCATAAGATTTACCGAAACGGCGAGGGCGGCTGATACATTCCTGTTTTGTCAATATATCCGCTTTTGGCTATGCGTTCAAATCCACCATTGCCGGGATTAAGATAAGTTCCCATATAAATTGCCCCTTTCATTCCTTATTTTCTTAATTCTAACATAAAATCAGCACTTAATCAAGCGAATAAGAATATAATTACGGTGATTCATCAAATATAGTGACGTTTGCAACAGAGTAAGACGGACTTGTTCTTGACTTATAATTCTTATTATGATATTCTTGAAACGGAAAAGTGAAATTAAACACAAAGAATATTGTTTGCGAAAATGTTTAGGAATGGTGTTGATAAATGAAAAATCATATAAAAATTGGCGGACGAATTTTACAGACAAATAAACAATTCAGCCATTTATCCCCAAAACAACAGGAAAAAATATATCAGTGGATAAAAGAGTCCTATAAAAGCCATTATCCTGATGACGATATTATTTTGGGTGAAGTAATGCATAAAATATCGGAGCAAAACATCTGGATTTCGGATTATGAAGTTAAAAAATATTATATTTCCAAAAAGAATCGTTTAAAAAATCTGCTGACAAAACAATAAGATTGATAGGAGAAGAGCTGGTACAAAGCCTGTGCCTTGTAAAGAATATGGAATTTGAAAGAATTTTTACCCGTGCAAGCAATGAAAGTGTAAGGTATTTTGGAATGAATGATCATGAGGATGATTACATTTTCTATTGTAGTATTGACATTGAGGGAGTTCCTGAAAATATAAGCGAAAATGAAAAGGAAAAAATATATGACAATCCCGAACTTGCCGTAAAAATCGGCAATATTGACGGCTGGCTCATTCTCGGGCGTACAATGTTTGAGCATGGTATTAACCTTTATAAAGAATGTGATGCAATAAGCGGCAGTTTGGAATTTGTATGTTCTGCTTTAATGGAAAATAACGGACCGGTTGCATCAAATTACATGACCGATATGTTTTATATAGACGAAATTGAAATAAATGAAGAATATTATTCGGAAGATTTATTCAGTGAAATTATTGATGAATTGCCGGACAGTCTTTTTACGCATTACCATATCTGGTCTGAAATATTGATATACTATCCCAGACCGCTGCCGTATGAAGATAAATTGGAAGAATTGGAAAAGGAACTTGCGGCAAGGGCATATTCTGATGTAATTGACCGTAATTTCAACGGAAATTCGTCTGGCGAACCCCATCTCGTTATGAGCAGGGATCAGTTCAACATTATTGCAGGCAGACGCAGAGATGGTCAGTCATATCCTGAAGTTGCAAAAGATACGACTTTATGGGAAAAATATGAAGAATGTGGTTTTGAGGAATGGCTTAATACTCGTGTGATGTATAAAATGATTTATTAAAAAAACAGCCTTGCCGAATTTTTGAAAAGTAGGCAAGGCTCGTTTTTATGTGTCATTATTTTTTGCTTTTCAGCAGACAGTAAATATGCCATTTTCTGTTATTTCAGACTATTCAGCCACTTTGATACCGCCAATGCCGAACTGCTTTCAGCCGTTCCCATTTCAACAGGCAGACCACGAAGAACTTTGGCATTTGGTTCAAGTTTTTGAATGGTCTTGTATGTACCGCCGTCACGGGAACCCATGTGTGTATTAAACGGAATGATTGTTTTCCCGCTGAAATCGTACTTGTCAAAAAGTGTATAAATTATCATCGGGAAAGTGTACCACCACATGGGATAGCCGATATAAATGGTATCATAATCGGCAATATTTATTTCATTTTTAATAGCAGGACGCATATTTTCATCATGTTCCTTTTTTGCATAAGCTGCAAGTGCATTATAATGGTTTCTGTCTGAATCATAGGGAACGACGGGTTCAATTTCTTTCAAATCAGCACCTGTTTGTTTTGCAATTTCCTCTGCAACTGCCTTTGCGGTACCGTAAACCGAAAAATATAAAACAAGTTCTTTGGACATAATAGTTGCCTCCTATAATTTTTTAATGATTTCCAAACAGCCAGTCCATAATATTTTCATCATGGGCAAAAGCCATACCGCCCATATGCTGGTCGGTATATCCCCGACTGCTGAAATAATCTTCATTCTTTATATCCAAAACAAGTAAATTACCTATTTCAGCGTCAGATAATCCCTGTTTTTGATAAAGCTGATATAAATTTGCATAAGCATCTTTCAGCGGCTGTGAACCGTAATAGCTGTCGCTTTCACCTGTCACAAGATATACAGGCGTTTTTGCTTTGGCAAGTATTTCAAGATTGCCGTCCCATTTGGAACTCGTTATCAAAAAGGCTTTAAAAAGCTGTGGTTTGATGCCCATAACAAGAGAACCCGTTTCTCCGCCGCCTGAATAACCATGCAAATAAACCTTGTCTGTATCAATATTATAGTTTTGAATAAAATACTCTGTAAGTTCGATTGCCTGACTTGCAGAAGTTTCTTCTCAGTCATTGAGCTGAGTGGAAATCACTATCATTTTATCGTTATATTTGATACTTTCCGTTCCGAAATCTTCAATCATATTTGCACCGACACCTTGAAAATACAGTCCTTCCCAGCCAGGCAAAGTCACAAACAGTGAATAGGGGAGAGTACCGTCATAGCTTTCGGGAATATAGCTGCTGAAATGAATATCTCCCTGTGTATCGGAATGATATATATTGTCGTTAATAAATCCTTTTTGGACAGATTATCAATATTACACTTTATCATTTGGATAGCACCGTCTCTGTCTGTCACATTGGCACATGAAATATAAATCGCATGAGGAAGTCCCAT
>CACZZB010000138.1 GCA_902785555.1 uncultured Ruminococcus sp. | reverse complement strand
AATTCATGCTGTCCGAAAGCATTGTATTCGACAGACTTCAGGGCAGTACTGAAATTGACTGCTTTCAATGACGTGTTTAAAAAGGCATTTTCGCCTATTGTTTCAATATTTTCCCCACCTGTTACAGTTTCAAGATTTTTGCAGTTTTCAAATGTTCTTGGTGCTATCTCTGTTATTTTATCGTTCAGTTCGATACTTTTCAGAGATTGGCAGTCCCTGAAAGCCGCTCTGCCGATTTCTTCAACATTTTCACCGAGCTTTATATTTTCGGGTACATTCTCTCCTGCAAAAATTTCCCTGCCGATTTTTGTAATGGGTATCTCGTTGAAAGTATCGGGCAAATTCCATATTTCCTCTTTATTTTCGGGCAAAGCGTTTACTTGGACAATTTCCGCTTCGTTTGCGTTGTCATATATCTTGTATCTGAAAAAGTCATCTTCATCATAGTGGTATACGCTGTAATCTTTTGGCGGCTTTTCAACGTAAACTGTACTTATTTCCGTCACTGTATTTTCAATAATACTTGTATCGTGAATTGTACTTACTTCATGAATAACGCTTGTATCATGAATCGTGCTTGTTTCAACAAGTGTTTTTTCGATAACGCTTGTATCATGGATTGTTGTTGTTTCGACAAATGTAGTTTCAATAACGCTGGTATCATATACAGTGCTGACAACTTCACTCGGCACATATACGGTATTTTCCTGTATAACAGGTATTTCCTCGACTTCATAAACGATACTTGTTTGTATTTCGGGTGTTATCTGTGCATCTGTAGGAGGAAGCTGTGTGACAGCCGTACAGACTACTATAGTGGCGGCTGAAGCTATCATGGAGATTCTTGTGGCAGTGGCGTTGCTTATTGTACGGGCTACAGACGTACTTACAATATTTGATACCTGAGTTGTTGTGATGGTGCTTACGGCACTTGTGAACGTACCTGACGAACTTGCAAGGCTGTTCATGACAGTTGAAAATTGGGTTGTGACTTGGGTATTTTGTGAGATGTTGGAGATGATTTGTCCCAAACTTTTGAGAATATCAATGCTGTAAAGTTTAATGCCTTTTTTCTCATAAGCTCTTATTTTTTCCTCTATTTTGCCACGGGCATAGTTCAAACGGCTTTTTACGGTGCCTTCGCTGATGTCAAGTGCTTTTCCAATACTTTCAACAGACATATTTGAATAATAATACATCAAAATGACAGATTTATATTTTTCGGGAAGTTCCGACACGATGTTATAAATAATTTTCTGAGTTTCGTCATTGTCAAGTTTTTCATGAGGCACGACTTCAGGACAGCTTTCCGTATCGGTATTGCATTCATTTTCAATATATTCTTCATCGTCCATAGTAAACTCATGCTTTTTACGAAGCATAGAAACACATTTATTTTCAATAACTTTTTTTAGCCAGCCATTAAATGCAGCCGGCTTTTTGATAGTGCCGATTTTTTGTATGACAAGGAGAAATATCTCACTTGCGGCATCTTCTGCATCATCTTCATTCGGAAAATAGCATATTCGGAAAATAGCATTTTGCGACGGTCTTTATCTCACCGATATAGTTTTTATAAAGTTCCTCAACAGCCTTTTTGTCACCGTTTTGTGCAGCTTTTACAGTTTCCGCAACATTCATTTTTATACTCACCTTTCTTTGTACTTCTCAATTTAATAATAATTCCTTTGAAGTAATATTGCAAGCGTCAAATCTGCCAATCTTTCATATTTTCTTCTGTATTGTTGACGCATGAATATGCTTTGAGGTTCGAAATATATTTTTATTTTTTTTAATTTTATTTTCAATATTTTCCGAACTGATAAGAATTTCAAACGTCTTTATACATAGAGGAAAACAAAACGGTCAAAAATTTTAACTCGGATCAGGCTTGTTCAGACCTCTGAAAAAATTTTTAATATTTTTTAAATTTTTCGAACCTGAGGCAGATTCAAACGTCCTATTAAGTGAAGGGAAAATTTCCCAAAAAATTTTATTATCGGAGGCTTTATTATGAGCAAAAAGAGAACATCACAGAAAATCATCGCATTGGCGATGGCAGCAGCCATGTGTGCAGGCACAGGAGCTATGGCAACCACCACAGGCAGTTTTTTGACACCGTCCCTTGTCGTAAGTGCGGCAGATGAAGAAGCAACACCCCTCAGCGATTTTACAGCATACTCATCTTTTCCCCAACGACTTCAGAGCTACAACGGTAGTGCCGAAAGTATTGTAATTCCCGCCAAAAACAGCAAAGGTGATTATTTTACAGCAATTGGCTACAATAGCAATTATCAGTTTTTGACAGACAGTGTTAATGAGGTTACTTCCGTCAGTTTTGAAAAGGGCAACCATATAACAACCATCGGCAGCGGAGCATTCAGGGGCTACACCAAACTCGAAACAATCGTTCTTCCCGAAGGCTTGACAAAAATAGATACCAATGCGTTTCAGGGCTGTACGGGACTGAAAGAAATCGTGATACCGAGTACGGTCACTTCCATCGGTTCAAAGGCTTTTATGGACTGTACCAATTTGCAGACGATAACATTCAAAAGCAGAAGTACTGCCGATCTTACATTAGGTCAGAGTACTTTTGAAAATTGTACTGCACTTGAAACTGTCAACATTGAGGACAACAGCGTTAGTACAATGGGTTATGGTACATTCAAAAATTGCACAGGTTTGAAGTTGGTAAAATTGGGAAAAGGTGTTACCCAATTAGGCGGTAACGCATTTGCAAATTGCACAAATATGAGAGTAATAGTCATACCTTCCACCTGCACATCTATCAATTCATCTACTGATGCTTTTTCGGGCTGTACCAATCTTACAGTTTATGGTGAACAGGGTTCTTATGTACTGACAACGTACGCAAATAAAAATAAGAAGTTAAAATATACAGAAATGCCCCAAAATACATCAAAAATCAGCAATGAAAAAACCGCTCCCATAGGAACGGATGTTATTCTGACACCTGCTTTGTCGGGCGGATACAGTTCTGGCGGCGAAACGGACAGAATGAAAAATTTTGAATACAAAGTTGAAATTGCAAAGGCTGACGGTGAAGTAATAGAACAGACCGACTGGCTCAGACAGGGAACTGCTCCAAAATATTATTTTCAGCTTCCCGAAATCGGAACATACAAAATAACAGTCGTGATGAAAGATGAAAAAGGTGTTGACGCAACAGAAACATTTTCTCTTAAAGCAATCGAAGTTTCTGACAATTTGACAGCTGATGTACAGCTTTCTTCGGAATATATCACTCTCGGAAAAAGCCTTTCCGTCAATGTTGATGCCAACGGCGGAAGCGGAGGATATACCTACTCCATACAGTGTGTAAATGCTGAAAAAGACTTTGCAAGCCCGAAATACAGTAAGGAGTCTGCTGCTGAATTTACCCCCGAAGAATCGGGAGATTATCTTGTAAGAGTAAGCGTAAAGGACTCCGCTAAGACCGTGATTGAAAAATATATGAACTTCACAGTTGCGGAAAAACTGAAAAATGTTTCCACAGTATCTCTGAAAGGAAACGAAGTAACGGTCAATGTCAAAGGAGCAGGCGGATCGGGAAATTATACATATGGTGTATATTACAAAAAAGATACCGCAAGCGTTAGCAACTGGACATGCAAAATATCCGAAAAAACAAGCTCCACACAGACCGTAAAAATAAGTCTTGCCTCTTCCAAAAACAAAGAAACCTTTACTCCTGCCGTATATAACGTCTGCGTAAAGGTGAAAGATGCAGAAACGGGAACCGTTGTCAAAAAATATTTCAATATTGCACATAATCTTACAGTTAGTGCCTCTCTTTCAGCAGAGTCCGTCAAATTAGGCGATACCGTGAAAATACACACTTCCGCAAATGGCGGTTCGGGAAATTATAACTATGCAGTTTATTACAAGCAGAAAGCACAGTCAAACTGGACAACAAAACAGTATTTCAGTGACAATGCTGATGTTTCAATCAAGCCTGCCAAAGCTACCGACTATGACATCTGCATAAAAGCCAAAGATGCCAACGGAACAGTCGTTAAAAAATATTTTACAGTAAATGTAACCGCATAATGACTGCCCCCTTTAAATAAAATATCCGCAGACGATTGTAAAAAAATTGTCTGCGGATATCTCTTTACATCATTTTTTGCCGAAGAATCTCGAAAACAAACCTTGTTTTTGTTTTGGCTGTTCCAGCTCCTCAGATGATTGATCCATAACGGAATATTCAGTAAGCTGTTTCTGAATAGTCCCTGCATGGAGAGCCTGTGCAGCAGTTAAAGCGGTTGTAGC
>CACZZB010000137.1 GCA_902785555.1 uncultured Ruminococcus sp. | reverse complement strand
AAATGGAATTTCACGTTTTTGTGCAAGAGGGAGATTTTTTGAAAAATAGTTTCTTTCAAACTTTTCAAATTCTGTGATAAACGTAGAATTTGCTTTGCTCTTTTTGTGATTTGTTACAGTTTGTTCGGATATTTTTGGCAGTCTGTAGATTCTCATTCTCTTTTCGATATTTTCTTTTTTATAGACTTCTCCGAACTGTTTTGCAAGTGTGCTTACACGAATTTTTTTGTTTTCGCCCTTTTTCTGAAAAGTTATATCCTTTTCTCCATAGCGTGTAATTTCAAATCCCTTGACTTCCATATAGTGAATGAAATTATCCTTTCTGTTGCACAGGCTTGTGACTTCATCCAGAGCCTTGCATAACTCAACTTTCCATGAGTTGCCCTTTCTTGCAAGTTCAAGTGTGTCTTGGTCTATACTGCGAAGTCCTGACGGCTGTTCAATAACCGTCAGGCAGTTTTCTTTACACAGCTTATCGCTTTCATTACGCATATTTTTCAGCGTATCTGCATTTCCTTTCCATTTAAGCCCTGTTTCCATATTGACGGAATTGATAATGATGTGATTGTGTATATGCTCCCTGTCCACATGAGTTGCTATAACAACCTGAAAACCTGTTGCAACCTTTTGAGCAAGTTCTACCCCGATTTTATGAGCAAGTGCAGGAGAGATTTTTTCATTCGGAGAGAAACTCTGTATATAGTGGTGTGCTAAAATATTCTTGTCTTTGTTGAACGCATCACGCACTATGAAGAACTGTTTTGAAAAATCATCTGCACCGCTGCCGAAACAGTTTAAAGTGGTCGATTGAAAGCACTTTTCATCACCGCTTTTGTTTTCCGGTGAAAGTATGTAGGAGAGTGAAGAATAGACGTATTCATGTGATTTTATTTCTTTTTCTACTGCTTTAACTATTGCCATGTTTTTCAATCCTTTCTGCAATTTTATCAAGTTTCTTTTCCAGATTGTCGAGAGTATGTTCTTCATCTTTGGAAATCTCGGAAATAATTTTTTTCATGAACTTTTCAAGTTCTTCCTGCTTCTGCAGGACAGCGTTGAGCTGTTCATCATTGACGGATTTCTTGAAATTGCAGAGATGGGCAATCTGATTGATGTTAGTGCCTATACGTGTCATGGCTAAAAGTAACTGCGGAATTTCATCTTTGACAACGATTTTCTTATTCTGTGTTGCCGCAAGGATAAATTCAGACACATTCATGTGTGCAAGTGTAGCCTGTTCTTGTATGTGCTGTTTCTCGTTAGGTGAAACTCTGATAATAATATTTGTGGTCTTGTTCTGTTCTTTCATGTCAAAACTCCTGTTCTAAAATCAAAATTCAGCGGAAGAAATAGAGATATGCAAGCATAGATTTTGTATATACGAAATACATCCAAAATCGCTTGTTGGTGAAATCCCCATACCCCTTGATTTTCAAATCCGAAATCGCTTTTGCTCACCATCAACGATAACACAAACGAAATTTTTCGTCAAGACGGCAGCAAATATATTTTTTCTACTTCACTTTTTAATTGCTTTGCGGTAAAATTATATCATGACAAAATCGGGAGATGGTATGATGGACAAGGAAATGAAAAGCGAAAGAATTACTTTAAGGGTATCGCCAAAAGAAAAAGAAGAAATTGAAAAGAAAGCGGCACAAGAAAATATGTCGGTTTCAAAATATCTTATGTACTTGACTAAAAGTGAAAAATCACTCGTAACGGATCATGTTGTCGATTTGTGTTTGGATATTACGAAAATTTCTGTAAATATACATCATCTGGTTACCAGTGTTGATTGGGAAGAATATGTTCATAACGGAAGAATTTGTGAAATTAGAGATTTGATGATTTCAATAAGGAATAATACTTCAGAAATTCTTGAGATTCTCTACAAAGAAGATGTTGAAACAAAAAATAATGCTGATCAATATAAACGAATAGGAAAACAGTTAGATAAACTGATTGCCTTGATGTCCGAAAATGAATAATATACAAAAGCAAGAGCCGAAATTTTGTACTATTACTGAATTTTTAGTCAATATACCAGAAAATATCTTGTATCAATTATAAAATATTTTTGTCAGGAGTGAGTTGGTCGTTATGATAGTAAAGGAAAATGGCACAATATCTCGCACTGATTTTGAGTTGTTCAAGAGTAATATCTGTCATTCACTGAAAGAATTGGGAGATATTCAGTTCCTTATCGAAAAAATAAAAAGTGATGAAGTCAATATGTATTATCAACGCTGTTGGTATCCTGAATGTCTGTATCTCCTTGCCATGATTGATTACATAAGCAGATTGAATGATATACCCCTCTGTACAAATTATAACCGGATAAGGCAGTTAAAGCTGAGAGAAAAGATATATCCTGTTGGTATCGAATTGGCTGATATGGTTTCTGATAGTGGAGAAATGAAAATTAAAGCCGAATTATCTGCTATTCCGGAATTTTTGAGATTCAATATTGTAGAAAATGAAGTGCGGAATGTCATATAATGAGAATGTGTAAATATGCATCTTTTTATACTGTAAAAATGTGAAAAAGTGCTTAAAATTATATCTAAAAATGTGTAGAATAGAGCCGCTGAACTGTATTGTGTAGTTCAGCGGCTAAAAATTATGTATCTACGCAGGATTGATAGCATTGTCCTTATCTTTTGCAATATCATGTATGGCATTAACGATAGCTTGAATGTCTGATATATATTGCTCGACATATTCTTTTGTAATATCTGTTTGTGTAGCAGAAGAATGATCCCTGTCGTTCTGATGGGCAATCTTGTTTCGCCTTGCAAATAGCTGTCCAACCAACTTATAACCGTACTTATCGGAAATATTGAC
>CACZZB010000136.1 GCA_902785555.1 uncultured Ruminococcus sp. | reverse complement strand
GCGAGTTTTCCTCGCTCGTCGCTACGCTCCTCCCTCGAAAAACTCGCGGCAATCTACTACAGACTAAAAAATTGTTTCAACTTGCTATTGCAATTTGCGTTCTTTTTATTTTATTTATCTTCTTTTGTAGTTTTATTTTTTCTTCTATTGGTAAACTTAATAAATCCGATACTTTTTGATTTGATGGACATAGTGAATTAAACACTTCAAGATTTATTTTATTAAACAATAGGATCATATCCCAAATATTCTAATAAATCATTGTAATACTTTGATAAAAACATTAAGTCCGTGATATAGGTTCTAATTCTAAATCCCAAGGAATACTGTAAATTTTTATCTGATTTATTATCTGTATATTTTCTATATTCATCACATATTAATTCGAATTTTCCCTCTATATTGGGTTTTCTATTTTCTATTTTTTATATTATTTATTATATTTAGTAGTTTAAAATTTAAGTTTATGAAAAAAGCAATCTGTATCGAATCGATTAAAATATCGTTATTCTTATATATAAGGATGTCCTGACACAAATTAATATTATTTTGATTTTCTATGAAAAATTCAATATATATTTCTGATTCCAAATCCATCTTTTTTGAGGCTATTTCATTTTTTTCCGACTCTGATAAATTTGGATTCATATAATCAAGTTTGCATGTCGATTTTTCAGCTTTTTCTTTTGCAAATTCAAAATGACTTTTTAATTCTATTGATTGTTCTATTCCATCAAATATATCCAAAATTGCTTCATTACATCTAAAATCATTTCTGATTTTTCGTTTCGAATACCATATTTGAAAATAATATAAACAAACTGCTGTTATAATTGTACTTATTACGTTTACTACATAATCATTTGCAAAAAAATCTTTTACCTTATTCCATATTTCATCTGTATAATCAATATTTATTATTTCTAAATGAACACAAATAACAATTAATAAAACAAGTGAAATCATTGTAATAATAAACATTGTAATTTTATATGGCGACTTTTTCATTTCTCCCTCATTCCAAAACGTTTTATTCTTTCCCATATTTTATCACATCCCTTTATCAAATTCAACTATATATTACATTATTAGTTTCCATGCATCACTCATAAGAACTAGTTACAAATAATGAATATTCTTATATTTTTCGTCAATGGACGCAACTATATCATCAAACCCCTGCCCAAATAATCCTCCAACATATTCACATACAAAAACAGAGTCAAAATTTGTGACGCTGTAATCAAAGATAACGCGAAAAAAGATAGAGAAAAAGTCTGGACTTTTCCGTTTTCTGTGGTATTGTATTGTACTGAAAAAGGAGGTACGCATATGGATACCATAAAGGAGCTGTACTATGGCAATCTTCATCCGTATGATCGCGACATCAAAAAAGGAAGCGAATTGGATCAACTTGCAAATCTGGTGCTCCGGCTTGAGGCAGAGCTGAAGGAAACACTCAACCAAAACGGAACGGAGCTGTTCAACAAACAAAAAGGCATATGGTCAAAACTCACCTGCTTAAACAAATGCGAAAACTATACAAACGGCTTCCGGTTAAGCGTGCAGTTAACAGCAGAATCGTTCCAAGAAAAAGAATAAGGAAAAGCAGAGCAGCGCAGTGCTGCTCTGTCGATTGTCAATCCGAATTTTTATCAAATACCTTTTGGAAAACAAGGAAATTGTGAGACGGCTTTTTTCCGCAAGCTATGGCAAATTCAACCGTTTCAAATCTGTTCCCCAATTCTTTAACAACAGAGCGGAAAGCCTCCGCAACCACCTCCGGCGGGTTCATAAAAGCACCGCATCCGAACGCGCCCGCAATCAGCACCTCGTTTTCGTTTTCCGCTGCAACTTCAAATATTCTACGAATCCTTTGCTCATGAAGTTTTCTTAAATCATTCACAGAAATCTCAGCGGCTTTATCGCCGGCATCCGGGTTCATTTCATTGCTCGGGACTCTCCTTAAATTAGGCGCAGCACAGGTGATAACATTAACCTTATACCAATCCTCCTCCGCAAGCATTTCAGCTTTTGCGCTATCGTTTTTTATAACGCAAACATCGGGAGAATATATGATGTCATCATTATAAAGCGGATTCCTTGCTTTTCTATGCGGCATATAAAAACACTTCCGCATATCAGGAGTATTCAAACAAAAGTACAGCGTGCTGATTCGGCAAAGCGCTTCCTCCTGAGCATTAGAGCCGCGTTCAACACCTCCGCCGGGATTCGTGGCAGAGGCAAAATTCATTATGCAAACCTTTTTACCCTTGTAAGATGACGCAGCTTCAAGCGTCCTTTTGCCTGACACAATGATTTTCGCATTCTGAACGCTTCGCTTTTCAATATTAATTGCACTGCCGGCAGGATATAGCTTCTGTTTCTTGATTGTATTCTCAACAGATTCAATCAGAGTTTTGTTTTCCCGAACGGTTCTCTCTGTGTCTTTAAAAATCTCCACATTGGTTGTCCTTGACATAAAATTCCCTCCTTGCTTAGTATGCTTTGATTATACCATATTTATATGATAAAAACAGTGCATTTAACAAATGTAATTCTAAAAAACTATTGTGTTTTTTGGTCTGTATAATAATGACAAAAAATAAAAGAAAAGGCGGTACAAAACCGCCTTTTTGGTCGGAGTGAAGAGACTCGAACTCCCGACATCCTGCTCCCAAAGCAGGCGCGCTACCAGCTGCGCTACACCCCGATTGTTATTAAATTGTGATTGCTGTTGTGGTCAGCTATGTGGTCAAAGCTGATTTTTGACCGGTTTTTCCGGGAAACCTGATGCCCCGAAAGCAAGGTATAATGCGTGGTTCGGAGATTTTAAAAATCTTACCGAACCCAAAGCCGTACACGCTCCCAAAGCAGGCGCGCTACCAGCTGCGCTACACCCCGATATCTGCCGCTTTTGCGACAGCTTTTT
>CACZZB010000135.1:4751-7290 GCA_902785555.1 uncultured Ruminococcus sp. | reverse complement strand
TGTTACGGTGACAGCTTCAGCCACAGGCGGTACAGCCCCTTATCAGTACAGATATTCCTATACCAAAAACGGAACTGAAAAACTGATAAAAGATTATTCAACAAGTGTTTCAGTGTCATTCAAGCCTGATACTGTCGGCACTTACTCTGTCAAAGTTATGGTTAAAGACGCTGCCGGTGCAACCGTTCAGAAAACAGTTAATTTGACTGTTTCAGAGGTAACTGTCAATCAGGCAACAATTTATTACAAAGGCTATTCTACCCCGTATATTCACTATCAAATCGGTACAGGTGCATGGACAGATGTTCCCGGTAAGGCTATGACAAAAACAAGTGAAATGAATGGCTATACACATAAGTATACGATTGATTTAGGTACGGCAGGTTATGCGAATGTATGCTTCAATGACGGCAATAACAGTTGGGACAGCCGTAACGGTGCAAATTACCGTTTTGAAAAAGGCACTTATACCTATTCAAACGGCACTGTTAATCAGATCATTGAAACGACAGGCGGCAGTCAGGGTACATCTTATGTTGCATTGAATAACCTTTCCGAAATAAGTTCGGGAACTATCGTTCTTGGCGGTACATTCAATGTCAATGCTTCAGCGGCAGGCGGCATAGGTTCTTATACATACGCTGTACTGTATAAGAAAAACTATGATACCAAATGGACTGTCAAACAAAATTACAGTAACAATGATACTGTAACTGTCAAACCTGCGAAGGCAACTTCTTATGATGTTTGTGTGAAAGTCAAGGATAGTGATGGTTCTATCATCAAGAAATTCTTTACCGTACAAGTAAACGCAAAACTTACCAATACTTCCATGATTTCCGCAACAACCATTAAAAAGGGTGAAACAGTCACTCTGAAAGGCTCTGCAACGGGCGGTATGGGTGATTATCAATATGCAGTACTCTATAAGAAAAAGTCCGAGACCAAGTGGACTACACGTCAGGGCTACAAGGCTAATGATGAAATTATTGTCCGTCCCTACACAAACACCGACTATGACATCTGTATAAAAGTTAAGGACGAAGACGGCACTATCTCAAAGAAATACTTTACGGTGAAAGTCACTAAATAACGTAAGTTCGATGAAAGTATAAAAAAATAAACCATCAATGTGAGTGTTTATGCACTAACATTGATGGTTGTTTTATTCATAATTTCGGAGTATAATGAATTTATGAAACATTAAGGAATGGTGAAAAAATGAATCTTGTATTATACATACATGGAAAAGGCGGCAGCCATGCGGAAAGTGAACATTACAAATCGCTGTTTCCTGAATATCATGTTATAGGATTGGACTATCAGACATTCACCCCATGGGAAACAGGTAAAGAAATACATACCGCTGTAAGCAAATTCAAAAATGAACATGAAAAAATTATATTGATTGCCAACAGTATCGGTGCATTTTTCTGTATGAATGCTGATATATCCGAATGGATAGAAAAAGCGTATTTTATTTCTCCTATAGTCGATATGGAAAAGCTGATTCTCAATATGATGTCATGGGCAAATGTCACTCAAGAAGAACTGAAAATCAAAGGAATCATATCGACAGCATTTGGCGAGGACTTGTCATGGGAATATCTCTGCTTTGTCAGGGAACACCCTGTTCAATGGATAGTACCCACATCTATTCTTTACGGAGAAAAAGACAATCTCACATCTTATGAAACAATTACTGCATTTGCTGAAAAATATAATTGCCGATTGACTGTTATGGAAAATGGTGAACATTGGTTTCATACAGAAACACAAATGCAGTTTTTAGACGATTGGCTCAATTCATAAAAGGGAACAGGCGAGAACCTGTTCCCTTTTATCATCGTTTTTTATATATCAGCAGTTCGGGGTTGGCACCGTTTTCTTCATAGGTGCATATCAGAATAAAATCCATGTTTGCAAGTATCCCGAAACATCTGTTTCCACCGAATTCACATTCAAGCTGATTTCCGAGATAAGTGGCATTGTCATCAAGGAATTTCACTGTATTTCCGTTGGGAAGTCTGTATGAAAGATTGACATAACTGCCGACAAGGGCATTCAATTTTTCAAGTTTCGGCATTCCCTCAATATGCAAATCGTTTATTTCATCAATAAGCTGTTTCTTGAATTCTTCAAATTTTCCATTGTCAAGTTCTTTGTATTTTTTCCAATAGTTCAATTTTGGAAGCATCTCTTTGAGATATGCTCTGATTTCATTTTCGGAATGTTCGTCAATTTTCATATTTCTGACACATACCTCAATCAAATCGTCCATATCGCTGTACATATATTCTCCGTCAGCATAACACCATTTACAGTAACTGTCATTGAATGAACCGTCTTTTTCCTTGCTGATAATAGTATCTTCAAGGGGCATACCGCAGCATTGGCATATCATCTGACGAGGTGAACCCAAAAGAGTATTGATGGAAACGTCAAACAGCTTTGATAACAGCTTTAAAGTTTCCGTATTGGGAACAGTTTCACCGTTTTCCCATCTGGAAACAGCCTGACGTGTCACAAAGACCTTTTC
>CACZZB010000135.1:0-4723 GCA_902785555.1 uncultured Ruminococcus sp. | reverse complement strand
TCAAAGCCCGAAATCAAGCGATTTACGCTGTTTTCGAGCTTTTTCATATAAGTCGTTGCAAAGATAAATAAGAATTTATTTAATTAATTCCTTGCTTGTAATAGTTCATTATAATCATCTACTGCTTCTACGATGTCAGGATTATTGGATTTTTCACCTAATGTAATTGCCCATTTGAGAAGATCAGTAGATATAAGTTCACATAATTCCAGTAATCGTCGATACTCCCAGTCATCCGTAATATCTATTGATTTTATAGCTACCTGTTTAATTCTTAAAGATACCCATTCTATAGGAAATTGTTTCAGACAATCTCTTGCTATTATTATAGATGACTCGTTTTGAGGTTTGCAAGCCCACCCTATAAGTTCCGCTACAATATTAGTAGAAATTTCTTCAGAATCCTTCATAATCATATCAGTATTAAAATATACCTCTTTATTTGCAATCTGGTTAATCGAATCAGCAATCCATTTTTCGTAAGTGTTCATATAAAACATCACCTCTAAATTCTAATGTATACAAGTATGTGCTAATGAAATAATACCATATTTTTGGGGACAATTCAAGGTCAAAGCCCGAAATCAAGCAGTTCAAACTGATTTCAGGCTTTTTATTGCAAAAACATCAGCCGTGATATATAATATTTTTATGATGATGAAGGAGGAAAAGCAAATGCGTCTTTTTGTTGCAGTAAAATTCAGTCCAGAAATAGAAAAATCTCTGACAGATTTGCAGGATAAAATGAAAGAAAATCATATTACGGGCAATTATACAAATTGTCAGAATCTTCACCTGACACTTGCATTTATAGGTGAATACAATAGTCCGAATAAGGTTATGAAAGCGTTGAGTAAAGTTGAATTCGAGCCGTTTGAAATATCACTTGGAGAAACAATAGGTAATTTCGGTGATATTTTGTGGGTTGGATTGAAAAGGAATTTCAAAGTGATGTCACTTGCCGAAAGTGTCAGAACAGCATTGGAAAATGAACATATACCGTTTGACCGTAAGCCTTTCAAGCCGCATATAACGATTATCAGAAAAGCAGGGATATTTTCCGAACAGGAAAAATATATCAAATCGTTAAAAATTCAAAATGTGAAAATGACCGTTGAAAAATTTTCGCTGATGCACTCACACAGAGAAAACGGAAAACTGATATATACCGAAATAGGAAATATAAAATCAAAGTGAGATGGGAGAAAATATAATGTCTGAATATCGTTTTTACGGTTGGGAATCCGCTGATGTAAAAGACAAAAACGGTCTTTCACCTGCGGATTACTATGATATTTTATCGAAAATCTGGTGTGCGGAAACCTGTGCCCCAAGACTGAGAAATAAATGGTCTGCCGACAACAAAACTATGGGACAATGTTCCGTTACAGCATTTTTGATACAGGATTTTTTCGGCGGTGAAGTTTATGGAATACTCCGTCCCGGCGGAAATTATCACTGCTTTAATACAGTCGGAAACTGCATTTTCGATCTGACAAGCGAACAATTTGGCGATGAAATTCTTGATTACAGCGTATGCACAAAGCAATCAAGAGAAACACATTTTGCCAATGAAGAAAAAAGAAAGCGTTATGAATATCTGAAAATGAAAGTTATGGAGTTATTGTGTAATAGATATGAAAAATGAATCATTTTTAATTGAATTGCAGAGAAATTACTGATATAATTTTGATAAGGCTTTCCAAAAAATTATCATTAAGGAGATTGGATATGGATACTGAATTGAGTTTTTTTCAAAAATTAAGAAACAAATTGTCTGTACATAGGGAGAATAATCCCGGCATATTCGTTTTTATTTTCATAATTGTTATCAATATAGCAATGATAGCGTTCTCTTCGGGACTGCTTTTGCTCCTGCCCGAAAATGCCGGCAGAACGTTTCCCGAAATGATGCGTTTTGCATTTACTCTCATGGTGAACCCCAGCGGAAGATACCAGTACAGTGACTATCCAATTTCTTTGATAATTACTACTGTTGTTGTACTTCTCGGCATGATTTCTCTTACAGGCGGTACAGTCGGTTTCGTTACCAATATCATTACAAACGTACTTGTAAAATCGGCTTCATCGCACAGAAAACTCAGACTGAAAAAACATATCGTTATCCTGAATTATAATCACAAAGTGCCTTCAATCATCTACGATTACTGCTTTGATGACATGAAAAATACCTATATAGTAATACTGTCAAACAAGGATGAAAATGAGGTCAGACATCAAATTGACAATTTATTCAGGGCTCATCAGGCAAATAAAAAATTCAAAAATATCATTATCAGAAAAGGCAGTCCCTTTTCACAGCTTGATTTGGACAGGATAGGGCTGAAAGATGCAAGAACCATACTCCTTATGAAATCCGACAGTGAAGAAAACGAAACTGTTCAGAATAACACCAAAAATTCTGAATTCAATGTGTTTAAGCTGTTCATGTTTGTAAACAGTTATCTTGGTAAAAACGTAACTGAAAATATGCCGTGTGTCATTCCGGAAGTGTCTGATAAACAATCTGAAAAACTCATAAGAGAGTATCCTTTCACAGCGGGAAATTACTGTTTCCCTGTCAATATCAATGAACTGCTCGGAAAAATTATGGCTGTCACAGCAGTAATGCCTTCGTTGTGTGATGTTCTTCTCCATCTTATCGGCTTTGAGGGAGTGGAGTTTTATCTGAAAGATATTCCCGAATCCCTGTCCATTGCAGATGAACTGAAATTACAGGATTCAGCTATGCCGATTCTTGATATTGAGAACAAACGCCTGTATATTTCCGAAAATGAAACACTCATAAAAAACTATGTCAAACAATAAACTTGATTATATACTTGACAGCCTTGTATGCTTCAAAGAGGAATTCCCTGATTTCAAGCTGACAGTTGTTTTAATGGATACGGAAGAAAATGCCGAAAAAATCAGTTATTACAGCAATTCTCCCGAATACAGTTCATTATTCGGTGATGACAGCAGACCTGTTATCGTAAAGGATATTACAGAACCATTCGGAAAGAAAGACGGCAGTTCCATTCTTGATGATGTCAATTCGGTATTGTTTCTTTCAGATGCAGACTGCAGTGAAACAAGCATTGATGAAAAGCCGCTGTTGTTCTGGAACAGCCTGAAACGAAATGATGTTAAAGATATACATAACTGTATTGTTGAAGTCCTTGATATGCAGAACGAAAATATCATTGAGAAAAGAAACAGAGATCAGGTCGTGGTCAGTGAAAGATTTATAAGCTGTCTTTATGCACAGCTTGGAAAAGATCCTGTACGCCTTGATTGTATCAAGGATTTGATTACCTTTGAGGGCGATGATGCCTCCGTCAATTCAAACAATCAGCTTGTCAATAAATGCAATATCTTTTCGGTAAAAGCGTCACTCTTTTTTAGTAATTATCATGGTGATTTGACCTTTGACAGCAAACGTGAACTGATATTGTAAATAATGTATGCTATCTGTTTTCAAGGACGGAGGGCAATCATGACGGTCTTGATACATCAGTTCTCCTGCCCAAAAATAATGACAGTGAGTTGACGATAATGCAGGATAAACTGAAACTTGAGCCTGAAGACGAGATTATAGTAATAGAGATCATAATGAAATAGCACTGTAATCGAGCTGTTCCGTATGACGTGATTTCTGTCAAAAAATCCGAGATGGGAATGTGTGTTCCATCTCGAATTTCTTTTATGAAGTATATTTATTTGTTATCGTATAAAATCCTCAGGCTTTAAGAATAAATCATCGGTTATTTCAAAGAAGTTGTGCTGATATGTTTGCAGGCGTTTCAGTGAGGAATTGAGAAAATATAAAATATCTGTCGTATCTACACCAAATTTGATGAGCCATTGAGAGAACGGGTAATCTTGGTTATAGAAATTTATAGAAACATAATTCACCTTTGCAAATCTGGACGAATCATCATCAAACGAAAAGAACAGTCGCACTGGAAATTCTGAAGTATCCGTTTCATTGGTTTCTCTTTTTTTTATATGCAAACCATTTTTATAACAAACTGTAAAGTGCTTTTTCAAAATTGCCAAACGAACGTAATTTAAAAATGATTCTTCTAAGCAATTTATTAAATTTATTTTTTGGGATTTAACTATTTCTTTCAGTTGCGAGAGTGTATATTCCGCAAACGTTATATTGTCCTCTAATTCTTGATTTTTATCAATAAATTCAAAGAAATCTTTTTCTGTAAGAATTATGTCACGTTTTGGAACGAGCTTACAATCTTGACTATAATAATCCATTCCAAAACTAACTTTTCTTTTTAGTTTATCTAATTCCAAAACAGCTTTCAAAGATAATTTTTCGATTTTATCTCTGTCTATATCTACCTTAGGCAAATAATCTCCACGTAGCAGTAATACCCAACTTATACACTTACCCATACCAATAAAACAAATATTATCTAACAAGTCTGAAGTATCCGCAAGAATACCGTTGTATGCAGATATAAAATTAGATTGATTCTTTTTTGGTAGCAAATTTTCAAAGTATGAAAATATTTTCTTTTCATCTTCGCTTAACAAATTTTTGAAATCTTCATGTGATATTTCAAATTTCAACTTGCTTTTATTACGTATCTCAAACATTTTATCTAGAGCGTGTTCACATAAAAAGAGCATCAAAAATCATAGCCAACATGATAACAGAAAGAAAAATTGAATCGAGCTTATCGTAGCGTGTAAAAACTTT
>CACZZB010000134.1 GCA_902785555.1 uncultured Ruminococcus sp. | reverse complement strand
TTCTTTACGTTCTTTTCCAACATTTTCATCACCGTATCTATTATACCATAGATATAAGAAAAAGCCCAGTCTATACTGGACTTTTTCGACAAGCTGAAAACGCCTCATTATGAGGCGTTTAATTCATTTCGTGAAATATTTTCCGCTAAAGATATAAATATAAATAAAAACGGCAGCACGATTATTGTTGAAAGATTAGTTACACTTTGGAAAACATAAGCTATTATCGGAGCAATAAACGCTAGCGCCAACATATTCTTTCGTGCTGATTTTACAGCGCGAATTACTGACGAAATTATAAGCGCTAAATACGCGGAAAGCCCTAAAATACCCGTTGTAATAAGGTAATTCAACAGTTCGTTGTGTGCAGCGTTGCTTGCAGCGTCACCGAATTTTGAATTAAGCTCAGTAAAATACGGCTGAAAAACATTGTAGAATGTGTCGGGACCGCTTCCGAACAACATAGAACTTATATCAAAGCTTTTAAAAATCTCCAAGGATTTAATCCACATGTATCCCCTATGGGTACCCCATTTTTCATCAAAACGGAAAAATCTCATAAATCCTTCAAGCGGAGTGCTTATATCAATAAAGCTAAAATAAATAAACAATACCACGAAAGCAATTACAACAATCGAATATAATAGCAGCAAACACCAAAACAGTTTTTTGTTAAAACCAAACGAGAAAAACAGCGACAAAAAAACCAAGGCAAAAAACATTCCTAAGTATCCGCTCATACTGTCACAACGAATCAATGCGATTAATCCAATAACCGAAGCTGAAAGATAAAGAAATCTTAGTCCTGTTTTTTTATAAATAAATAAAACAAAAAAAGCGGGAACACAAAGACAGCATAACGAGGACATAATATTCTTATTGCCGATTGTGGAAACAAAATCTTTTCTGATTTCATCAGAATAATCGTTGTAGATATCAAGCGGGTCTATCTCAAATGTATTGAGAATACATAGTGTAAATACAGCCAGCAATACAACCGCAAAAATCACAAAAACATATTCCCTATACTGAAAATTGCGGGAAATGATTAAATACAAAAAGAAAAAAACCAAAAAAGTCAACAGACCGCAAAACCGTCCGTTATCACCTGTAAAGCTGTCAATTATATAGTCTGATTTTAACGTTGAAACAGTAAACACTATAATCAGCGCCGCGAAGGAAAAATCGGTAAAACTCAGTTTTCCGAAAGATTTATTCTTTACTGTGTAATGTATAAGCATCGGCAATTCACAAAGAATAAGTATGATTGACAACACAAGAAAAAAGTAAAACTTGTCGTGTCTTATATTGGAATATTGAGCTGTAAAAAACAAAGGGAAAACAGAGAACATAAGCGCCAGATAATAATTTACCAGCGCGTTTTTTACAAAATAGTTATCGGAATTAACAGAATTAATTGACATTATATCACCGTAAACATTTTAGATTATTTAGCGTGATATGTCAATTTTATCGTGTAAATTTCAGATTCTTTCCGTCGTACTTTAAAATGAGATTATTGTTTTTAATTTTATACTCAAAAAAATAGGGTTCCTGCTCGCTTTTATTATATATCATTAACTTTTTGTCATCAATCAAGCAGAGCCCTTTTAAGTATACTATTTCTTTGTTATTATTCTTAACTTTAAACTCTGCAATATCGTTTTTAAATTTCAAGACAGATATATTTCCGTTTTCGGATTTCGCGCTCCACTTATTCATGCGTATTTCATCTGAATTATCAAAAACTACCTGTGTACAGGAAGTCAGAAAAAGAATAATCAGAATCGAAGTTATCAGCTTTAGCTTCATATTTTCACCCAATAAAACATATTAAAAAATTAAAGTATTTATAACTGATTTACATTTTTGTTATAATTCTTGAACAGCATTAAAATATTATGTATAATGAGAAAAAATATGGTTTTGCGAGGGCAAAAATGAAACAGATTATTGAAAACACAAAACCTTTGTTTGACGAGGACGGCGAAGTTAAATTCGGCGGCTGGTCAAAGTTCCCCTTATTCGAATACAATAAAGATGACTACGGCGCTCCTAAACAACTTGTTGAAAAAGACAGTTACTTTATTTCGAGCGACGAAATGGGATTTTACATCTCGGTTGAGACCGAGGGAAGCGAGCTTGGTATCAGAATAATTCTTATTGATTACAAGACCAAAGAGATAGTACGCGACAGTATACGAAAGAAGCTTTGGCTTGACCCTACTCCCCTACCGCAATCTCCGAATTTGGGCGAATTTAAATACAACGACAAAAAGTTAGCTATGACTATTACAAATACTGTTGACGGCAATTATATTAAATGCGATTTTATTGACTTCAACAATTACAAAAACCTGTTTGTAAAAGTTAAAATAAGAGAAACAAACGGCGAAAGCATGAATATTATAGCTCCGTTCGACAAAAACCCGAAAAGCTTTTACCACAAAAGATTTGTACCAAATTTTACGGCTGACGGTGTTGTACGTATCGGCGGTAAAGACTATAATTTGAATGAAAAAAACAGCTTTGTTTACCTGGATTGGAGCAGATATTCCCTGCCCAAACGGCAGAAGTTCCAAATGTTCTCAACCGTTTTCGATAACAACGAAAAGCGTGTAGCGATAAACTTCGCTTCAAAAGTCGGAAACAACCGAAGAGGGAGCGAAAACTGTTACTTCATAAACGGCAAAATGACAAAGGTCGGGCGACTGAGAGTTGCGGGTGATGATAAATCAAATGAAAGCGACTGGGAATTCAGCACAGTTGACAAAAGAGTCGGGCTCAGGTTTATACCCAGCAAAACAGGCGGTAAAGCGGTTTTATGCAAATGTGATAATATTACGGTCGTTTTCGGAAAGCTTAATGGAACCCTCGCGGATGGCGACACTCTGATGAACATAGACGGCATAAACGCTCATATGATTTTTACTCAAATATAATTACAAAAAATAATAAGGCAGCCTTTTGGCTCAATATCATTAAGATAAGCCAAAGGGTGCAAATCAAAAAAAGACACACTTGCGAAAGCAGGTGTGTTTTTTCGTAAAAAAGCAAAACGAAAAGACCAA
>CACZZB010000133.1 GCA_902785555.1 uncultured Ruminococcus sp. | reverse complement strand
GTAGCTCACGGGAAAAGGAAAAATTAAGGTTGGAAATAAAATTTTTTTAAATATTTTTTGAGTTGAGAATAAATAACAGCCATTCTTTGAGCTATTGCAGGAGCTGATATTCCTTTTATTGATGCTACATCCTTCTGTTTCATACCCTTAAAGAAAATCATATCTACCAGTTCTCTTTGTTCTTCATTAAGTTCATTAATAGCTTGATAGAGACTCGCATATTCATCTTCAAGGGTTACATCTTCATCACCGACAAAAGCAAAGCCTTCTTCCAGCATAGTGTCCATAGAACAGTGTCTTCTGGTTTCTGTCTGATTGTTATTGAAGGTAGGCTTGTTTATTTCATCGTCAAGAATTTCCTGCACGGTGCGAGGAATAACTTCTTCACCGTCATCAGCTTCACGCAGTCTTTTTTCGTAATCTGTCTGAATCATGACGGTACACTCATCTTCCGGTACATCAAGATAGGTCTTCTCGTTTTTGTCCTCGCAGTAAACATAGATTTTCATTTTCTTGTCCTTTCCGCCTATGACGCAGAAAGGGCAGAGAATAAAAAAGACGGGGTGCTGTTAGAGCATCCCGATCTTATTGCCCGAAAAAGAGTATAAGGAATCAAGGGTACTCCATATCGATTTTCACCGCATTTGCGGTTTTATCGGTATATGTATCCTCCGCCCTTATACGTAATCAGGCATTAAATATTTTGTTTAGCAGTATAAAAAAAGAAAGTCCCTCTGATTCAAAAATTCAATTCTTGAATCAGAGGGACTTTCTTCCTCAAAAGTAAAGCCATAATTCAAGTAACTTTACTCAAATTATAGCTTTTTTTCGTTTATTGGGCTGTGACAGTAAATGTTCTATTTTTTGTCTTCAAATATGTCTAAAGTATGAACATACGAATCCAAATCGCTGTCATAATGTTCTTCCAAGTAGTTATAAGCACGTTCTTTATAATCATGTGCCTCATCATGCCGATTCATATGATAGTAAACCGTACTTATATCTACCAATATGTATCCGGTGGAAAAGTCAGAATCATTAGTGTCCTTTATTTCAAGTGCCTGTTTCAAACGGCTTATCGCTTGTTCATACTTTTCCATAAAAGCATAACAAGTTCCTTGTTTGTGATAAACAATCCTCATCAATAAAGGATCATCGGTTGATAAATTCTTGACTTTTTCCAGGTTGTGAATTGCCTCCGAATAGTTTTCAAGCCCCATATTACAATTTGCCTGCCCGATATAGGATTCAGCAAGTTTGGGACTGTCTTCTCCAAAATGTTCTATCAATAAATCAATGCATTTCTGAAAGTATTGATTGCTTTCATCATATCTGTCAGCCTGTTCAAGCAAGATTGCATAATTCTGGTAATCTTTGCATAAATCGCTTATTGGTAGATTATCCATGTTTTCTGTATAATCCATTATTTCCGAGTACATCTTAATGGCATTATCTAAATCCCCTTCGTCTTCAGCAATAAGTGCTTCATTTCCTAAACATTGCAAAACATGATAGCTTTCATCTCCGTAGAGGTATCTGTATATTTTGCAGGCTTTATTGCTGTAAAACAATGATTTTTCATTTTCTCCAATCTGATATAAGTAATTTGAAAATTCCAGGTAAACATCTGCTAAATCATTGCTGAATCTGCCGGAATATTTCTCTCTGAAATCGACGACCAATTTATACTGCTCACTGGCTTCAGCCGAATATTCTGTATATCCGTTGGATACCAAATCCATACATATGTTAGCAAGATAATAGTTGTTCATAATGGACTCGGAATTATCATCATCCCTTGTATCGATTCCGATTGCATACTTTATCATTTCATATGCAGACGAAAGATCACCCTGCATCTGATATATGAGTGCTATGCTCGAATAATCGGTAGACAGTTCATGTGCCGGAAGATCAGATATTTGCTTATCTAATTCAAGTGCCTCTGTATAATAATCCAATGCTTTACTCGGAATACCGGAACGGTAATACACATTTCCATATTCATGCCAAAGAAATGCCCACTCTTTTTTATCCAAATGCTCCGGGTCGAGTTCCTCCATAAGTTTTTTGGCAATATCAAGATTATGTAGCGATTCTTCAATCAAATCAAGTCTCAGCATCAATTCAGCATAATTTCTGTAATCTCTGATAAGAGAACCTTTTTCATCAAGCTTTAGGTCGATTTCTATTGCTCTGTCCATTAATTTTCGGCATAAAGAATAGTTGCTTGCCTCAAAGCAGACATAGTATAAGCGAATCAAAAAGGTTGAATCCGACTCATTTTCCCACGAATTATCCAATAAATCTGCAATAGACCAAGAAAATGGAATCAAATCAAATTTCTGATAAGCCTTTCCCCAAGAATCTCCATATTCTAATTCTTCTGATAATTCATGAACGAATGGGGAAGTCACATCATAGAGAATCGTTTTTTGCTGCTCTCTTATTGCAGCGGCAATAACAGAATGTATCCAATAGATATGTGTTCTACTATCCGTAATATGTTCAAGTATTCCTGTATTGTATAGTTTCATCAGACTGCTGTTCTTCTTAACCTTAAACCATTTCTTTGCTTTTGTAAAATCAAACCGAAGATTAGGAATTACAGAGATAAAAGTCAGCAGAATTTTATCCTGCTCGCTATATTTTACGATTGAAAACAAAATGCACATCTGCTTGATTATCGTTTCATCATTTTGTGTTTTTTCATGTTCACACGAAACATCCTCTTCACTCAGTTTAAACCCTTTCTCCACAAGCACAGCATACAGGTCTCCGAGTGAGAAACCTTCGAGGTAGGCTGCTTTCGCAATAAATACTATCATAATTGTCAGCTTTGCCGTTAGCTCAATAATATTATTCAGCATTTCATTATCACGTTCTTGGAATTGGTAATGGTAATAAAAAAGTTCACGACAATCAGCCATTTCCAGTGGCTGCAAATATATGATATCCGAAAAGCCAAATAGAGTTTTTTGTCTGCTTGTAACGATAATTTTGCATTGTAGGGAACTGAGTTTCTTTAAATATTCATCTTTATCAGAGTGCTCTATATTATCGATAACCAACAGGAGCCTGCCATTGTATTTTTGCACTTCCTCTTGTATCGTCTGCCATTCTTTTCCCGGTTCACTCTCTATACTCATAGCTCTTCACGCTGACTGATATCGTATACAAACTTTTTAACAAGTTCGGTTTTTCCGAGTCCGCCAACTGCTGATAGCATAATCTTACCGCTGCCGCTGAATATGCTATTATTCAGCTTTTCAAGATCATCTGTCCTTCCAATCAGATTATTCACTGCCGCATTTGGTGTTTCTGTTACAAACCGAGGATATACAGGCAATGGCTTTTTTGATTTCAAGTGCATAAAATCCGTGTCAAAAAATGCCCCCTTGCCCTTGGCGGCAATGTAGTCGGAATGATCAAGACACAGCATAATAGCAGCTATGGTTCTGGAAAGAGCATAATCTGATTCATCGGAAGCACCTTCTGCAATCGAATCTTTGATTGTAACTGGTATGGATTCATCACTTTGAAAAATACGCAGTGCCTCATTCACAAAATCTTGTTTATTTTCCAGTACAGGAAGACAGACAGTTTCGATATTTATTCTGAATTGCTCAAATCCCGTATCTGTATATAAAACTTTCAAAACCTTTTTATGAATAGTACCATTGCCGGAAGTGATTTTTCTGATATTGTCGTAATCGTAAAGGTCATCGTTTATCAACGAATAAATATTTCCAAAGAGTAAACTGTATAATGCTTCTTTTTGAGTGATTTCTAAGATATCTTGTACCTCATCGTACAAAGCATTAAAAATATTGTAGAAGTTCTTTTGTTTCATGATAATCTCCAATCTGTAGCAAGTGTTTATAATTCCTTGTATTTAGAGTTATTGGTGAGCTTGTTTATCACTATTATATTACAAGGAACAAGAAATCGTCAACGGAAATATAGTAAAAGAGAGAATTAATAAAGCACACAATTCATCCACACACCACAAAAATAAATATCACTTTTTTGTTGCAACATAACATCAAGATAGTTTATAATAGAAACCAGAAATCTAACAGTTATTACTTTCTACGATAAGGAAAAGGAGGATAGCGTATATGCCTACAATAGATAAAGACATTCTTAAGTTTCTTTATACAGCGTGTATAGGGGTATCGGAAGATTCTTTCAAAGCCGCTGCTAACCGAGCGTATCTTGACTTTTGCCGGACAATGACTTTCGGTGAAATGAATGACAGCGGTAAACAGAAATTACGCAATGAAGCAGTTGAGATTCTTTGTGAAAGAATAAACACACTCATTAAAATGCCCAATATTACAGTCAACGATTTTGATATATGGCATAAAGACACTTGTACACAGTTGCAAAAGCAATATAGCAACAGCGGTATTACTTTGACAATCGGTTAGGCACAGAAATGGATAAATATGACGATAAAATATCTGTATGTTGTCGGTTATAGTGATTTCAAAGCGACATTCCCGTTCCTGCACATTCCTATTGACAATATTATTCTTTATGCTGCAAAGGATAAGCTGGATATTCCAAAACTGACAGAGAGTTGGAGCAAATTGGACAGCTACAAGCAATACATAGATTACCAAAATGAACTGCGTAATAAAATCAAGGAATGCGAACCGCTGCGATGGGAACTGCGATACTGGATCGAATATGCAAGGATAACATCAAAAGGCAAGGGATATAAAAAATGTCAGAGTTAAGCAATGGGACAAGCTGAATTCAGAAAATGAGTGCGTAGCAGAACTGTGGCAGAATTCCAAAAAACGAAAGCTCTATAAATTTGTTAAAGGAATTGCTTTTATTTGACTTCTATTCCATTCCTGCTGTCAAGACTTTATAATGTCTTTATGATATATTACAGATATCAACTAAAGGAGGATTCAGTCCTATGATTTACAATAAAGTTCTTGATACCGCTTTATCCATAATTGATAAGAATATTTGTCTTGATCACAAGAAAATCGTAAGAAAAATTTACGCTGAAACCGGCTAATGCGATCAGGATTTCAACAAATTTTTGGCTATTATTTCATCAGGCTCACTTACATTGGGAGAATATATTCGCAAACGTCGGCTCTACTTTGCTGTATGTGATATGATGAACTGCCCTGAAAAATCACTGATTGATATTGCACTGAACTATGGCTATTCCGAACAGTCGGCATTTACAAGAGCCGTAAAGTGTGCGTATGGAAAAACACCTGCCGAACTGAGAAAAAGCAATGAAATGATTCCGGATAACAGACAAGATATAGAGTCCTATCTGTCCAAGAAAAGCAAACTGGATTCAATTATAGAAAAAATCACATCTGACGAATGCTGCATCTGGCAAGATGATGGGTATTTTGATGCATTTATCCATGCAACAGAAGAGTATGGATTTGATGTATCAACCTGCTGTATTGTATCAGAGTTGTCCAAAAAGTTGGATATTCCTTTTGCATCTCTGCTAAATGTTTGTTTCGACATGATGATTGACTATCACAGTGATCCGGATTATATATCGTCTGATATTAATCACGCTATCGATATTGGCATTACAAATGATAAAGAATTAGAGCGTGTTCACATAAAAAGAGCATCAAAAATCATAGCTAACATGATGACAGAGAGAAAAATGGAATCAAGTTTATCATAGCGAGTAAAAACTTT
>CACZZB010000132.1 GCA_902785555.1 uncultured Ruminococcus sp. | reverse complement strand
TCCCTTTTTGTTAGACATGATTTTCTCTCCTTTTATTTTTGCTTCCATTCCATTTTACCACACTTTTTTCTGTCTATCAATTCGGGGAAGGGGGCAGAAATGATATTTCTGTTGAGGTAAAGGGATACGGTGGTAGTTCAACCGGAGCTATTTGTTTTTATAATTATGATAAATTACCCGGATTTGTGTTCGCCCCTAACGGACCTATTTATGACCCGGTTGGAACGGATTTGGATGATATCAAAAACAACATTCTTTCAGGTGATTATGAAACACTGTCCTTCGTTACTGCAATTAAAACCGGCAAGATGAATGACTTATTTACTGCAGATATGACATATAATGATATTTCAGGTATTACGGGAATTTATTCAACCCTACCGCCAGCCGGACAGGGATTAATTAAACAAGATTTGACTGCTTTCTGTAATAACTGTAGGTATGCTATGGTTACATATGAAACAAGCAGTGAAGCTATGAAACACATTGATAGCAAAACGGGATATGATTCAGAGTATCTTAAACAGGAAAATCCAAAAGTTGATAACATTACTGCTATCCTATAACATAGTGAAAGCTCAATTTCCAGAGCCTTGACTACACAAAACACCTCCTGATTTCGATTAGTTATCAGGAGGTGTTTTTTATTCTTCTTGAACTTTGATTTTCAGTATGCCGTTATCATCAATCTCGAGCCGCATTTTACGTATATATTTTGAATAGTAATTGCTCTTCTCAGCAACGGATACATCCATCCTTAAATTTCTGATGATATCTTCAATCAAAGCATTGGTATCAACAGCAAGAGTTTTCTCCATTTCGTCCTTAAGTGCGGAAACAAACATGGCGTTCTTGAAAGATTTGATATTACCTGTGCAGAAATCATCCATGAAGCAGTAATATGTGCCGTCTTGCTCCAATGTGTTCTGAATATCGGGACCGCATTTTTCTTCCTCAACCATGACCAAGAAATCTGCATCCGGCAGCGAGGAAATAACACCCCAAAAATCCGAATCACTTGAGAGCAGTATAAAGGCGGTCACATTATCTTTGTAATACGCCTTAGATATACCCATTCCCATTTTTATATCAACAAGGGATTTATCATATTTGATTCTCTCAACCACATTATGTTCAACGGGAATACCTGTTACAGCTTTAAGATAGCGCCAAGCGTTTGTAGTATGAACATCATCATATAAAACTATTTTTTGAATTTTGGCTGTTTCGGTTTTATCCAACTGCTTAAGAACCGAAGCGAGCTTAAATGGATTGCTGTTTTCGCAATCGACAACAAGTTCTACTGAACTATTATTATCAATAAATTCATAAATGCTTCGTTTGACGTTTGCGCTCGCATCTCTAACTTTTGATAAATCCTCAAATATATCTCCATATTGACTATATAATACTTTTGCAAATTTTCTGTCATTGATTAGAATATTGCCTTCATCAACAGGTATCCAATTGATGTACATCTGATATGGATAACAGTTTTTGCTGGCAAGGTATTTCCTTGATTCGGCAATAATCTCTTTTTCTTTTTGACCTCGCGGCATGATGAATAATGGTCTGATATAATCCCAGCGAATCCAATCGGGAAATATGTCTTTTACGTTATTGATTCGTTGCGTAATCAATTTGTTTATATCAGCGAGATACAGATTTACAAAATAGTTTACTTTTATTATATCAACACTGCTTTTGTTCAGCGTTTTTACATCTTCTCTGTAACGCTCTTGCCGGTCAAGATTTATGAGATTATAAACCATTTGATTTTGCGTTTCAGAGTAATTTAAAATCAAATTTGTTCTTATTCTGCAAAGACTGCGTATGATAACACATTCTTGATTTGCTTGCAATTCTTCGTATAACTGTTTTTCCTGTTCATAATAGAAGCTGCATTTTTGCCAATCAACGCCTATGAGAAACGCCATGATGGTACAGACACGCGTCTGGTCTTGTCGAAAATCATCTGCGTTTAGTGAAGCTAAATGAGTTTGTATATCGGTCATAAGCTGTTCCTCCTAACGAGTTTTGGATGTTATTATTTTATCATTTATCAATCTTAGTTTCAATATATATCATAGCATATCGGATAATTGTTTCCATAAATACTAAATTTCAATATTTACAAATTCACAAACTTCGTCAATGTGGTGGGCTTTTTATATTTCTGAAAGAATCCGTCAAAAAAGAATATAAACCAACAAAAACCAAGAAATTCTAACATAAAACAAGGATAAAAAAGAATATCAGAATTTCATAATTAAAACTATAATTGTTGTGAGGTGTTGATTATGGAGCAGATGAAAATAATAATCGTCAGCAATAATAAAACATGGTGTAGAGAGTTTAATGAGAAACATTTACGATACGATTCATTGGAATTGATACATATTGTTTCCGATTATGTTGAATTAAATGAAATGAATACTGAGTTGACACCAGACATTATTATAGCTGATTTGGATTTGCTGATAGCGAGTGGATTAAGCTATGAGAACGTTAATAATCTAATAACGAGTTGGGAACCTAAGCTGCCATTCGTTATCGCAATTGGAGATGGGGATCATAGAGCTATCAACAAAGCTAAGATGAGATATGGTGTTGATTTTTGGAATAACAAAACGCCGGAAGAAGACTCAGTAGAAGATGTGTTGCATATACTAGATGAATGTGTTCCTTTTTTATTGGAAGCAAAAAGAAGAGCAATCAAATAACAGCGAATTGCAGTACAAAATTAAAGGAAACGAACCTACGTTCACAGAAGAACGTGGGTTCGTTTTTTTATGCAAGAAAGGCTCTTTTGCTATGCTATTGATATTGCTTTTGATGAATGATATACTATAAACATGATATTTGGTGTGAAAGCAACTTATAGTACATTAATTGTGTTCCTAGTAAATACAAGCATATGGTGGCTTTGCTTTTAGGTTTGTGTATGATTGCATTTAGAAATATTACATTTCTCAACATTTTCTCAGTCTATTCAGTTTATTTGAACCATTGTCCGTTTTATGGGACTCTATCTGTGAGATAATATATGTATGGCTATGTATAGCTACCCTAAATTGTCAAAGTGAACCCCAAAATTTTTCGATTTTTTTGCTCAGTTAGTTGAGGTTCACCTTGACAAAAGCGGTAGGTATATATCCGAGTCTCATAGTAGTTTGAGAAAAAAGATAATTCAAGAAAGGTTTATAGGCTCTATATCAAGAAGGAGGAAATGTAATGAAAAAGTTTAATTAAAATTAAAGACTCAGTTTTCCTAAAACCATTGATATTACAAGGCATTTCGCCTGTCCAATGCTCGGTTTTCATGTATTTTCCCTTGTTTTTGCC
>CACZZB010000131.1 GCA_902785555.1 uncultured Ruminococcus sp. | reverse complement strand
CCGCTCATAAAATCATAATCGTTGCCTAAAAAGGCACAAGTTTTACTCAATCCGAACTACCCATCAGCCCAAACAATTTCACCCACCTCGTAAGGTGGGTGGATGTTGACACTACAATCGACGCGATAAGTAGCCCAGTTATTTGGGTAATGCCTTATTCACTGGCATCCACCCGTTACGGTGTGATGCCCAATATGGCAATTTTCTTCTGCATTAACAATGTAATACAAAAGCTATGTCTTTGCCCGCGTTTGCCCGCGTCGATTGGATTGTCAATATCCAGTTGAGAATTGGGCTTATCCCAACGAGATTCACTATATAAAATGAATCATTAAAAAACAATAAAAAATATTTTAGTAATAAATTGTTACCTGAAAATAATACTAAATTATTGAAAAATCAGCATTTTTTATTAAAAAAGTACTTGCGTTTCACCGTGGATATGTCAGTATAGAATATGTAAAGATAATTTAGTAAAATCAAGAGGTTAGAAATGAATATGGCAGAAAATATTTTAGATGACGATTGGCAAAACAATCCGAATATAAGGAAGCAAATTCGAGAACTTAATGATAAATTCCGTAGGACTTTTATCGGCGGACAAGTTTTGATAACTGATGGTATTGATAGCTTGGAGCCAGCACTAAAAGCAAGAGTTTTGCAGAAAGTCAGAGAGTTCAATGATTTTGATTATAAAAATGACCCATATAATGAACATGACTTCGGAAGTCTTGAAGTTGATAATGTTCAGGTATTTTGGAAAATTGATTATTATGACTTAAACCATGAGTTTTGTTCGGAAGACCCAAGTAATCCGGCACTCACAAACCGTGTTTTAACAATTTTATTACCAGAAGAATATTAAGGAGAACGAAAATGACATTTGATGTAAATAAATATCCGGGCTATACCGAGATGATATTCAGAAACCGTAAACCGACATTAACTCGCAAAAAGCCGATTGCCACAATGGAAACCGGCGATGGCTTAAAAGTTGCTATGTATGACTTTTATAATAAGTTCCACTTTTTTATGAAATTCGACGGATTTGCTCCTATGGTCAATGTTTATAGCGACAATGATTACAGCGCGGTTCAGCGTGATGGTGCAATCGCTGACTATAGCGAGAAGTTCGGAAAAATTACCATAATAGACATTGAGCGGATTTTTAACGACACAATTACTAAAAAGCAACCGGCGACAGTAAGTGCCGAATTTATTGATTTTTGCCAACAGTATGCAAAACGTAAAGGCATGGATGTACCGGAAGAAGAAAAGCCGGCGGAAGAAAAGAAACCGCAAGTTGTTGCCGAGTGCCACGTTATAAAATACGACAGCGACGGTAAAATGGTTTACGAGCCGCAGGAACTGGAAAGCGAAGACGTAACACAAGAGGAGCAAAACGAAAATGCTCCTCTTAATGTTTCTGAAATCTCTTTGGCGGTGGAATATGAGGACAATGAGGCTGAATTAAAGCCGCAACCTATGACACCGGAAGATGAGGCAGTATTCGAACAAGCCAGTAAATCTAAGGAAGTTGAGCCGAATTTCAAAAAGACAAAGAAGTCGGCAAAGGCTAAAAAAAAATCGAGCAAGAAAAGCAAGAAGTAGTTTTTGAAGAAAAAGGCTTAATCGAGAAGTTGGAAACAGTTTCAAGATTAAGCCATTTTCCTATGTATCAAGTATTCGAGGATTTTTGCAAGATATGCAGTTGTTCTTTGCATAATGCCTATAAAGATAACCCGATAATGGCAAAAAGCTGTTATCGGGATTTATACGAAAGCCGCGAAAATGAGTATTTGAAAGTTGTCGGCAAGTATAAAAAAGAGATTTTTAATGAGTATTTTCCGCTGATGTTGGCGAATTTAACGTCATTATTATTACAAGAGCCGAAAGATTATCTCGGAACAATTTTTGAAAAATTGAACTTAAGCCAACATTTTAACGGCCAGTTTTTCACACCGCCACATATTTGCGAATTTATGGCCGAGATAACGTTAGGCAACGAAGTGGAAAATGCCATAAAGGAAAAAGGTTATTTTTCAATGGCAGAGCCGGCTTGCGGTTCAGGTGCGATGGTTATTGGTTTGGTTTATAATGTACCCTATAAGGTGGACACAACAAGAGAAAGGGATTGCTTGAAATGTTGATTACCGCTAGGGGAAATAATAGATATTGGCTAGGTCTGAAATTACAGAAAGAATCCTTAATTGTAGACACCTTGAAAAGGAAGATACCCATAAAGATGGACATTGGAGTTAAGTGATGTCCTACCAGAGTGTGGACATGGTGAAAAAGGCATCAGCCCTGTAAAGTGAACAATTGAGAAAGGGACGATATCCCATAACATAGACACTGGTTCAGGGCTATGAATGAACAAAAATGGACATTAAGTATCTTTAAGAGCAAGGATATCTGATACAATAAGTGAAGGATTGGAGAAGATGCAATGAAGGAATATACGGCAAAAGAAATGAAAGTATTAAAAGCAAATCCGTATACTTTTAAAGTAACAAAGAACAAGTTATATTTTACGATTGAGTTTAAACAAGCTTTTTGGACAGCATATCAAGCGGGAATGGCACCGAGAAAGATATTGGAAGATTTGGGATATGATCTTAAAATATTTGGTCAAAAGCAGATTGACAGTATTGTTCAAAGTATAAAAAAACAGGCTCAAAGTGGAACCGGATTCATACAAGGAGAAAACAGAACACGAAGAAAAAAAGACGAAATATCAATACCGGAGGGTGCTTCGGCAGAGTCGCAGGAAGCATTAACCAATATCCTGAATGAAGTGAGGTATTTACGACAGGAAGTTGACTTTTTAAAAAAAATTGTAAAAACGGAAAATACAGCAACGAGGAAATATTGATGAGCTCAGGTTGGAAATTTGAAGTCATACAGAAAACCTTGCAGGAGGCTGATAATCAGTTAAATGTCAGCATGCTTTGCGACATAGCAGGTGTTTCCCGTTCGGGGTATTACAGATGGATCCATGCAGCCGGAGCCAGAGAAGAAAGGGAACAGAAGGACAGAGAGGATTTTGAATTGGTATTAAAAGCATATAATCAGCGAGGATACCAGAAAGGAGCTCGCAGTATCTATATGTGTATGATTCACTGGAATCCGCCAGTGATAATGAATCTGAAGAAAATCAGACGGTTAATGGATAAATATGGTCTAATGTGTCCAATACGAAAAGCAAATCCATATAGACGAATGGCAAAAGCCATTCAGACAAATCATGTGGCAGAGAATCTTCTTGAAAGAAAATTTACCGAATATGGTCCAAGAAAAGTGTTATTGACGGATATCACGTATATCCCGTATCATGGGACATTTGCTTATTTATCCACAATTCTGGATGCCTATACAAAGCAGATATTATCCTATGTTTTGAGTGATTCATTAGAAGAGGATTTTGTATTGGAGACTGTGAATAAGCTGATAAAAAATCATGGGATTGAACTAACAAAGGAAACGCTGATTCATTCCGATCAGGGATGTCATTATACCAGCACCAGATTTATTCAATTAGTGAGTGACAAAGAGCTAAGACAGTCGATGTCGAGGAAAGGAAACTGTTGGGATAATGCACTACAGGAAAGCTTTTTTGGACATATGAAGGATGAGATAGATGTTAGTGAATGTAGCAAATATCGTGAGGTAAAAGCAAATTTATCCATTAGAGGGGATTGTAAGTTGTAAAGTAGACAAACAGACGTTCCCTAGAACAAATAAATAAAAATGTCCTTGACAAGGGGTACAGTTTAGTGTTATAATCATGATATTTCCAAAAAGGAGTTAAAAAATATGCGGCAGGGTATTCTTAAATAAAACTATAACCAAATAGTGGGAACAAAAAACTTTGGGATGTCCTTTGGAACAAGGGCTTGGTTTTTTGTACCTATTTAAGAATACTTTTGCCTTATATATTGACATAGTAAGACAAGTGACAAGCGTCTGTTGGCGTATGTCTTTTATGTGTATGTCCAAAGATTAAATCCCCAGCGGTAAGAGTATTTTGCTGCTGGGGATTTTTATGCCTTTTTTGGCTGTGAATGGAGGATGACACATGAAAATAATCAATATTGGCATTCTTGCACACGTTGATGCAGGAAAAACA
>CACZZB010000130.1 GCA_902785555.1 uncultured Ruminococcus sp. | reverse complement strand
GGACAATATGTAATACTTGATGGTCGGAATTATGACCATCTAACATACCACAAATAGCCCCTAAACAGTCCTCACGGCTGTGCAAATCCTTATCAAACACAAGATCACCTCCTAAAAATCATTTTTATGTAAAGAAACCATTTGTTTATCAGGAGCTTTTAAGACAGAATTTGGGTGTTGTTGAGGGACTTTGAGAACAGAATCGGGAGGACTACATTTTTTTATATCATTATCATCAAAACCCAAAAAACGACGATAAAAAGACCTACAAAAACGAATACAAAAAACTGTTGAAAAGAAACAAATTATAAAAGAAATTAAAGGTCTAAAAAGCTCAATATCAACCGTGTCAAACATACCTTGCAACACGTCCATAACTTCTTTGATTTCCACTAAAATCACCTCAATTATTATTCTCGGGACAATCTTTACTTTTTGCAAACAAACAATCCTCACACTTACCGGAATTATAACAACACTGTTTACAACTGATTTCTTCAAGTCCTATATCATCAGCAATTCCATATCCATAACGTTCATCTACCATATCAATCTGAAAATTCGGACAATCAATCGAACAATGACAATTTACAAAACATCGTTTACGCTCATATACAAAATTTTTATTTTGTATAGTTCGGTTTTGCTTTTAGGGGGTCTATGAATCTTTTTTTATTTTATAGCTGAATTCAGGTCAGGACTGTTGAAAAATATTCTGTTCATTGATCTTAAAACAATCTATCTTTCCGAAAAAACATCTCCTCTGCGAAAGTCTTACAAAAAAATCTGACTCTTAATCAGAAAGTGAGAATACTCCGTTAGAAGGGACTAAAGGTTAGGATCATTATTTATCTTTCAACACACGGCCAATGGATAAGGAAGGTTTTGCCACCATTCCTTCTCACGCAGACAGCACTTGCAGAACATCTCGGAGTAAACTGCAGTGCCATTATCCCGTGAGTTCGGATGAATGCAGAACGAGGGTATTCTTGTTATTGACAAAAACAAAATGAGAGTTGATATCTGAATACACAGAGTAAAAGCCGTGGGTATTTTGGTACATCCAAACATGGAACAGAAAATAACAGTATGTAAAAAATGTGTAAGGAATAAAAATCTTCCTTGTCAAAAATCAGAATTATAATACAATTCTGATTTACCTCTTCTCCATATGTGCCTGGCCCCATTTATACAGATCATTCAGAGTAAGAAGCAGAGCAAGACCTTTATCCGTGAGGGAATATTTTACCTTAAGCGGAACGGTATCATATTGCGTACGCTTTACAAGTCCGTCGTCCTTCAGTTCCCTCAAAAACTTTGTGATCATCATATTTGTAATACCCGTTATTCGACGTTTCAGCTCGTTATAGCGAGTGTTTTCTTTTTCGTGAAGGTATAATAAAATCGTCAGCTTCCACTTCCGACCGATAATATCCAGTGCATGCAGGATAGTACATTTCTTATCGGTGACATCCTGCACATGGTTTCATCTATTTTATAGCTTTTTTTGTTTGAAATACTATCACTCCTAGTATAATAATGACATAGTCCAAAGACAGGTTTTCCAATAGACAATCAGACGAGAATAAGGTAAAATTCAGAGGATAGGATAAAAAATGTATCACTCCTCGGGAAGTCGATTTCAATCGGCTGATACCTGCAATGAAGTCAATTAGTCCATCCAATGAAAAATTATGATTAGGCTGGTTGGGAGCCGTCTTTGTGGCTATACCTGTCCGTTAAACAGTCCAGTAAATTCAACGGTACCAATGTCAAACTTTCCAAAAGAGGTTCTCGACTTGCAAGAAGAATCCTTCATATGATGGAAATCAACAGTATCGGATTTACAAAAGGCGGTAAATCCAAAAATACCATATTGAGGAATTTCTATGATAACAAGTGTCTCTCCAAGTCCAAAATGATTGCTTTATCGGCTGTAATACACAAGCTCTGTAACATCATTTTTGCTGTCTTGAGAGATAATAAGCCTTTTGAATTCATCTCTCCCGAGCAACACAATCTTGCTTATCAAAATGTATTTTAACTCATTGATAAGACTTTTGGCTTTTGCTTTTAGGAAAAGGTCTATTTCACTGTGCCTTTTTCCTTATTTGATAAAATAACACTTAACCATATCACATTAAAAAACAGGCTTGTCCGTTTTGAAACCTGGGAGGCTGTTGCAGCACAGGACGGCAGCATCAGCAATACCGCTCTATCTTCGTGGAGATAACAGTGAACCCACAGCATATATCGAGGTAAGTGTTTTTGGCAATGAAAATCACATCGATTATAAAACTTTTACAACCGATGTGACAAGAATATTTAATGAAATTCTTGATATTGCTCCGAAAAGGATTTATATCAGATACAGTGATATCACAGCCTGGGACATTCAGAGTCTGTATATTGAATGGGATAATGAACTCCTTCTCATAAATTCCTCACAAGCACGCTTATATTGACTCCCATAATATCATTATTATAGCAAAATAAACGGCTTCAATATACTCAGCCAAAAGTAACATCCAGTGCCATCATAAGTGCAAATCCTATGGATAAGCCTATTGTTGCCCATTCGGAATTTCTGCCGCTGTGAGCTTCCGGAATAAGCTCCTCAGCCACAACATAAATCATAGCACCTGCTGCAAATGCCAGCAGATAAGGCATCATTGGTATGATAAGACTTGTCAGCAAAATTGTGATAAACCCAAATATCGGCTCAACCACCCCAGAAAGCATACCCATCAAAAAAGCTCTTTCCTTTGATCTACCTTCAGATTTCAGAGGCATTGAAATAATGGCACCCTCTGGAAAATTCTGTATAGCGATACCTACAGACAATGCCATAGCTGATGCCGCCGTAATTCCGCTGTGACTGCAGAACGCTGCTGCCAATGCAATACCTACCGCCATGCCTTCGGGTATATTATGCAGCGTTACGGCAAATATCATCATAACATTTTTTTTCGTGCAAAGCGTTTTCTTTCTACCATTTTTTAAAATCCACTTAGGCATCAGCCTGTCTGTCAGCATTAAAAACAGAACGCCAAACAACAAGCCTGTCACTGCCGGTAAAAATGTCACAGGATGATCTTCTGATAAAGACAGGGACGGCAACAGCAGCGACCAAACAGAAGCCGCCAGCATAACCCCTGAAGCCAAGCCTGTCAACAGCTTCTCCACACAAACACTAATCCTACTTTTCATCAAAAAAACCACCGCCGCACCTGCTACAGTTCCAATAAAGGGTATCATCAGACCCCCTATAATCCACCATTGTTCCATTTTATTCCCTCATAACTATATATATTTCTATATTTAAAACAAAAACTCTCCACATAGTTATAGTATTCATTTTGTTACAAATCTGTTCAGTGTTTCATACAAAGAATGGTAGGTAGCATAAGACTATCTGTCATTCTTTGTTGCAGTATCCATTTTGCCATATCATATCCCATATCATATCCCATATCACCACGTAGAATATTCTTTATGCTTCGTATTTTAAACAATGATTGTTACTCGATGATACACACTTAAAAAATACACTTGTCCAAGCAAATATCGGGCAAGTGCATTTTTGGGGATTTATTTCAGTAGATTTTTTAAAGTATTGTTTTGTTCAGGTGTAAGTTCCTGCATATTTTATACATATCCGTTGGCAAGAAAAGGCTGATAACTTATTTCATGCAAAACTGTACCGTCTTTCAAAGTGATAATGATAGAATAATCTTCCATTGCAAAATCGTTGGGATTGGCTTTATATTTATCCCATGCTTCTATATACCACAGGGGAGTTGCGGCAAATTCGGGCAAACCGCTGTAATCTTCGGGTTTCAACTGACAAATAAGCTCATAAAAGTCTTTAATTGCGGTACAGTCAGTGATAACATTCTGTTCCGAAAGAATCATTTTTCTACCATCAGGTATGCGTTTCTGATATTCGACACTCCTTATATCTTCCGCACCATATGCACTAACTTAATTAAAAAATGTATACAAATCCCCAATAATATGCTAATATAGAAATGCAAGTATAGGAGCTATGAGGTGAAATGTATGCAAAGAACGGATTTGATAAACTTT
>CACZZB010000129.1 GCA_902785555.1 uncultured Ruminococcus sp. | reverse complement strand
AAAGAGATTCGGCATAGGCGGAAGCATTGCATGGAAAAATCTTCAGAGAAGCAAAAAAAGATACCGTGCAACAGTCATTTCAATAACGGCAAGCGTTACTGTATATCTTGCAATATCAACGGTTGTAGGCAGTCTTGTCAGCTATATGGACAGTCAGTTCAGCGGTATGAAATATAATATCACTGTATATATAAATGACGATCTTGATACAAAGGAAAATGTCAGGAAATCACTTGACAAATACTATAAATTTGCCGATGGTGAAGATATAATTGAAAGTTCCTATTCTGCAAGCATTAGCAACATTGTTGCTTTGGATTTTCCTACAAATATGCTGAGTGAATATAAAGTATACGGCTTTGTAGACGAAGAACGTGGAAAGGATATTTTAACAATACCGTATATGTCATTAAAGGCAGTCGACAACAAAACCTTTGATGAGTTTGCTAAAAAGCTCGGCTCAAGCTATGAAAAACTCAAAGATAAAGCCATTATTTTTGACAAGGTGAAGAGTCAGGAGCAAAAATTTGATGAAAACGGAAATTATGATGGTTATGAATATGTTCACAGACCAGTGTTCAAAGATATGGTGGGATACACTTTCAAGCTGCAGGATCATATAGCGTATATGTATGAACATCCGTATGAAGATGAAAATGATGAAGAATATGATGAATATTATAACCAAGAAGAATATGAAAAAGAGAAAAAAGAGTATCTTGAAAAATACGGCAAGACTTTTGAAATAGAGACAGGTGCTGCGGTTACTCCCGAAAATATGGAACTTTTCAGGGAATACAAAGATATAAACGGCAACATTATTGGTGACGAAGGTGTGACCATTTATGTAAGTGAAGACTGGCTTATCGAAAATTTCAATATTACAGATCATATTTGGATAGGCTATGATATAAATTCATCAGACCCACAGCAGACTGAGATAAGACTTAGTGAAATGGGCATACAGAAAAATGATATATACAATATCGCACAGTATGTTGCACAGATAAACTCTATATCCTTTATAATGCAGTTCTTTGTATACAGCTTTATCGGAATTATAACTCTCATAGGCTTAACAAATGTATTTAATACAATAAATACAAATATGAATCTGCGTAAAAAAGAATTTGCGTCCCTGCGTTCGATAGGAATGACAAACAGCGAATTTGACCGCATGATAACTCTGGAGAGCTTCTTCTATTCGTTCAAATCCCTTGCAATAGGCATACCGCTGGGTTTGGGAATCGGTGTAGGCGGATATTTTTGGCTTCATAGTATGAGTAATGGTGTTGTAAAGTATTCATTCCCGATAATGCCCCTGCTTCTCGCAATAGGTGCGGTAGGACTTCTTGTATGGCTCATAATGACTATATCAATAAGAAAAGTCCGCAATCAGAATGTTATCGAAACTATAAGAAATGATAATATTTAATTGACACACCTTTAATATAAATATATAATAATAGCAGCCGGTCTTAGACAAAGAGGTCGGCTGCTATTGACTTTTTTGGGGGAGTGCTGAAATTCATGGAAATAATGATAGTTGAAGATAATATATCAATTTCAAAACCGTTGTCATATTCACTCAAAGCAAGCGGATTTGATACAATTGTATACGGAACTTTTGAAGAAGCACTTAAAAATTCAGGCAAGGATTATGATGTTATAATAATAGATATAACACTTCCCGACGGAAATGGTTTTGAACTGTATGAGGAGATGAAAAAATACAATAATTCTCCCGTTATATTTCTTACAGCTCTTGATGATGAAAATAATATCGTCAAAGGCTTGGAGCTGGGTGCAGAGGACTATATGACAAAACCGTTTTCGACCCGTGAACTGATAGCAAGGATAAAGAGGATCACACGCAAAAAGGATGTTTCAAGAAATATCATAGTATCGGGTGATATCTCTATTGACCTTGATGCAAAAACAGTTTCAAAAAACGGTAAATTAGTCGAGATAACCGCCCTTGAATACAGGATATTGTCAATGCTTGCACAGAATATGGGCATGACGGTGACAAGAGATGTTATTTTGCAGAAAATATGGGATATATCAGGTAATTATGTCAATGACAATACCCTGACGGTATATATAAAGCGTATCCGTCAGAAGCTGGATACGGACAGCATAAAGACTGTCAAGGGCATAGGGTACAGAATGGAGAAAGTATGAGACATACCAAAAAATTTATAATGATATTCTTTGTTGCAATGACGGTGTTCGGTATATTGGGTGCAGTCAGTGCAAATATTTACATGGATTATGTCAGGAAAACAACTGACAATAAACTGATAAGAATAATAAACAATGTCCGTGAAGAATATCCCGATGTTACTGACGTTGAAATTGCCAAAATACTTAATGATAAAACAGATGATGTCTATACGGTTGAAATGCTCAAGCATTACGGGATATCGGAGGATAAATGGTTGGTACTCACCAATCAAGAGCTCAAAAGCAAAGCTGTTGTTAATAATGTTCTGCTTTTTCTTTTGGGAGGGCTGTCCTTATTCGGAATTTTTCTTATATATCTCAGATTTCAGAAACGGGAGCTTACAAGAATAACGAATTATCTTGCAAAGATAAATAATGGTCATTATGACCTGAATCTGAGATATAATTCCGAGGGTGCTTCATCAATTCTTGAGAATGAGATATATAAAACGACAGTTCATTTGCGTGAGAGTTGTGAAATGTCATTAAAGGACAAGATGATATTGAAGGATTCCATTTCGGATATATCACATCAACTCAAAACTCCTCTTACGTCGATAATGATAATGGTCGATAATATCATAGATGATAAGGATATGCCCGAAGAAATAAAAGATGAATTCATGGCGGATATAAAAAAATCCACCGTGCATATCAGCTTTCTTGTACAGTCACTTCTGAAACTGTCAAGACTTGATGCAAATGCGGTGGATTTTATGAAAAAGCCCGAAAATATCAGCGAGATTTTCAGGGACTGCATGAAAAAGACGGAACTTCTTGCGGAAGTCCGTGAAGTGAATGTTTTGGTGAACAGTGATAATACAGACCTGATATGCGACAAGAAATGGATAACGGAGGCTTTGACGAATATCGTCAAAAACTGCATTGAACATACCGACAGAAACGGCAGTGTAACTCTTTCGGCAGAGGACAGCAAATTTGATACAAAGATAATAATTTCCGATACGGGATGCGGCATTTCCGAAAAAGAACTTCCGCATATATTCGAGAGGTTTTATAAAACAAAGAATTCAAGTGATGACAGTATAGGAATAGGTTTATCTCTTTCAAAGGCTATTGTCGAAAAACACAACGGTTATATAATAGTCGATTCGGAAGTCGGAAAAGGAACTGTCTTTACGATAAAATTCCTGAAAAATCTGTGAGGAGGATGTTTGTGGATATAGAAGTGACATACTCCCACCGCCTACGCTATCGCTTAGAGGCGGGGGCTTCTCGCTCAAGTACAGCAACCTGTACAGTATCAACGAGCTAACCCCGTGTGTC
>CACZZB010000128.1 GCA_902785555.1 uncultured Ruminococcus sp. | reverse complement strand
GTCCCAATAAAATGGGATAGAGGGTGCGTGTTACACCCATTTGTAGTAAATGTGGCTTAAACTGCATTGAACAACAAAGAAAAACATTTTTTAATAAAAAGTTTGAATATATTTTTATATTTTGAATGTTTTTCATAACATAAAAAGAAAGGAAAACAGTTCAATGAAATTCAGAAAAATAATATGTTCGGCAATGGCAGCAATGCTTATTATCCCCACTTTGAGCGGATGTAAGCATATTGAAAAGAATGATATGTTCAAAGTCGAATCACAGGTTTCAACTTCCTCAAAATCCAATAATGAATCAAACTCTCAGACTTCACACGACAGTACAGGAATCAATCTTATAACACCTCTTATGTGGAAAGCCGAGGACAAAGACGGAAATTATGCTTATCTTTTCGGTTCTATCCATGCAGGTGATGATATGGTCAATCATCTCCCCGATTACTTTGAAAAAGCATATTCCGACAGCGATATGCTCGCATTCGAGGTAGATATGTCCGATGTCTTTTCAAGCATCACAACTGATACAAAATTCCTGACCGATATGATATATTCCGACGGTACAACGATAAAAGACCATATCTCAACGGAAACATACGATTCCATTGTTCAAATCCTGAAAGAAAACGGAATGTACAATGCCATGTATGACTACTACAAGCCTTTGATGTGGGAAAGTCTTCTCGAAAATATCGTCATAGCAAAAGCCGGTCTGAGTTCATCAAACGGTGTCGATATCACTTTGACCAACCGTGCAAAAGATGACGGAAAAGAAATTGATGAAGTTGAATCAATGGAATTTCAGATGAGTATGTTCAATAATTTTTCAGACGAACTCATTGAACTCATGCTTGCTCAATATGCCGAAGAAAACGCCATTGATGAACAGGTCAGGGAAATAACAAATTTGTATGAAAAGTGGAAAAAGGGTACCATGACTGCGGAAGACGTTGCAGATGACAGTGAAATTGACGTTGACGAGCTTACGGAAGAACAGCAGGAACTGCTTGAAGAATACAATACGTCAATGCTGACCGACAGAAATTCCGGTATGACACAAAAGCTCATTGAATACATGAAAAGCGGCAAAACAGCAATGCTTGTTGTAGGCTCGGCACACTTTCTCGGTGATGAAGGCATTGTATCACTTCTCCAAGAGCAGGGCATTACAGTTACAAAAATAACATCTCCCGACCAAATCACCGTTACCGAAAAACAGCCCAAAGCTGCCTGAATCCAAAGAAAACTGCATTACTTGTTTTTACATCTGACAGTAATGCAGTTATTTTTTGTAACCCGATGTCACAATTAATTACCAATTAAAAAAACTCTCCGAATATCATAACGATAATCGGAGAGAATATTTTTTTAATTAAACTTCATTGAAAAAGCTGTCAGAAAATTATTCCTGTTCCTTCTTCTTAGAAGCGATAACTGCTGCACCAAGAGCCATCATTGCAACTGCACCTACAGCGATAGGCATTGTAGCATCACCTGTGTTAACTACAGGAGTTGTTGTACCGCCTGTTGTTGAAGGCTGAGTTGTTGACTGCTGTGAAGGCTGAGTTGATGTACCGCCTGTTGTTGAAGGCTGAGTTGTTGACTGCTGTGAAGGCTCGGTTGAAGTCTGTGACGGTTCTGTGCTTACGTCAGAAACCGGAGGAAGTTCACCGATCTGCTCTGACATGAATTTGCCTTCATAAGCTGACCAAGCACCTGTCTTGTACTTCATCTTTGTCTTTTCTTTGCCTCTGCCCTTTACAGCTTCATCTGTTGTATCAACTGTGTAGATCTGACCTGCATTTGCTTTTTCATCAAATGCGAGGTCATCTGTCTGATAGCCGATTTCGCCTGCCCAGATTTCTTCATCGGACTTGCCGCTGTTGAAGATAATCTTCTGAGCACCGAAAGGAATTCTTGCCTGCCAGATATCTGTGCCTTCAATTTGAGTCATTGCTGTACCGGGGAATCCAACAGGCTCCCAACCTTCTGTGCCATCTTCATTTATCTTCTTCTGGATACCCCAGTCATTGTTTTCGAGGTCATAGGTTCTTGCATAATCAGAATGCCACCAGTAAGCATAAACTTTTTCCCACTGTGTTTTGCTGTTGTCGAAGTAGATGTAGTCAGTAACCTTTGTCTCATAGTACTCAGGTGCTTTTACCTCTGAATTCTCATCAACAGGAACTACTGTTGAAACGTCTGAATCTTCTGATACCTGTGAGGGTTCCTCAGTCTGTGAAGGTTCTTCTGTCTGTGAAGGCTCCTCAGTCTGTGAAGGTTCCTCTGTCTGTGAAGGTTCTTCTGTCTGTGAAGGCTCCTCAACAGGTTCTTCTTCTACTTCTATGCTTGTATCAACAAACTTGTAAACGCCATCTGCATCTGTATAACCTACAGCTACCGGCCAAAGGTCAAAATCACCATGTGTGCTGAAGTATACTGTAACATCTTTACCGTCTTCAGGCATAGAGCAGTTTGTCTGGCTGTTCTGTGTACGCTCATATTCTGCTTCATAAGCACCCCAACTGTAAGTCCAAGCACCGTCTGCACGAACTTTGAACTGTACTCCTTCAGCGAGGTCACCGATATTTGCAGAATAAACACCGTCTGCAATTTCTTCGAGAACTACGTCACCGCCCCAATCATTGAAACCGCCGATTGCACTGTAAACGTGATCTGCACCGAAAGTAGCTTCATCTACTGTTGCATCTTCAAAATTAGCTGCTGCTGACGGAACTGCTGCATAGCTTACAGGCCAAACGTTGCCATCTTCACCGTTTGTATCGAGCATTACGATAACATCTGATTCAACTTCAAATGCTATCTTGCAGTTTGTCTGGCTGTTGAATGTACGATCATAATCAGGCTCATAAGTGCCCCAACTGTCTTCCCATGCTTCATCTGCACGAACCTTGAATTCATATTCGCCCGGTGCAACATTCTTAACTATGCCAACAAATACACCGTCACCGTCTTCATCAGACATTGTAGCAGAATCAGAAGCCCAGCCGTTAAAACCACCCATAACGCCCAATGTATGCTGTGTGAAATCATAAACTTCACCCTCGTCCATAGCATCACGAGCTGAAACAGATACTGCTGCCATTGAACTTACCATAGCTGCGATAAGAGCAATGCCGATAATCTTTTTCTTGTACATTGTAATCGTCCTCCTAATTACAAAAAATAAATATGTAAAGCCGTTCACATCAAGGCTTTATCTTATGATATTATACAATGATATATCAAAAATTGCAAGCAAAAAGTATTGGATTTTTATTTTTTCGGTTTTATTTGTTAAAGCGTTTTTGGTTATTTTGACGGTATTTGCAATACGTTTATTTTCTTATAGCGAATTTTGTATATTTTTATTGTATATTCTCGACATTTTTAAATATATTTTTTTGTGAACATTCACAATGATATTAGTTACAAATTTATTACAATTTTTTTACAGTCCGATATTTTCCATTTCACCCTTAATTATTATAAAAAAACTTGGAGGAATTGCCTTGAAATACTGTTCAAAATGCAAAAATTTACATTTCAGCAAAGAATTGGATAAATGTCCACGCTGCGGCAAAAGGCTTATAGATGAACCGAGCCACTATTCCCCCGTCAAAATAGTCACAGCAAACGGCTTTGAGCTTGAAAGAATAAGATCGGCTCTCACACAGGCTGATATCCCGTTTTCTGTGACAGAGGAAAAATATGATACAGGCTTGCAGATATTAAATTCCGCTCCGCCGGAAAATTGTGCCTTTTGTGTACCGATAGCACACTATGACAAGGCTGTTGAGACTCTTGTCGGAATAGGTGCATTGGATGAAGACGCAATCCACGAACTCGACAGGGAGGACGAGGAATTTCTTGAAACGTCTTATCCGTATATTTTCATTTTTGGGATTTCTTGCTGTTCTTGTTGGATTTGCATATCTTGTTGACTGGCTCCTGTCATTTGTAACACCCTTGCTCGGATGGTAAACGAAAGAGAACTGCTCCTTGAAAAAAGAACAGTTCTCTTTGTATTTGTTTGTTTAATTTTTAATCAGCCGCCGCTTCTGGGGATAAGTCCGCCAATAAGTGAAGCCACTCTTGATATAGGCATTGTCTGAACGTATATTTTGCCCGGACCTGTAACTACTGTGTTGAACAAGCCCTCGCCGCCGAACAGCATATTTTTAACACCCTTAACCATCTCAATAGACATATTGCAGGTATCTTCCATCATAACAAGATGTCCTGTATCAAGAACCTTCTTTTCACCCTTTGCAAGATTGTATTCTTTTACAGCACCGTCAACTTCAAGAAAAACAATACCGTTTCCTGTGAATTTCTGCATGATAAATCCTTCACCGCCAAAGAAACCTCCGCTTACTTTTTTCTGGAAATGCACTGACATATCAACTGTTTCTTCCATTGCCATAAATGCGGATTTCTGTGCGATAATGCTTTTTCCGCTGTGTACCTCAACAGCCATTATCTCGCCCGGAAAGCTCGATGCAAAAGCTATTTCACCGTCAGCCTCGGCTACATATGTATTGGTAAAAACAGACTCACCCGTAAAAGCCCTGCCGAACATTTTTCCGATACCGCCCGTGTGCGTTTCCATTTTGAACGTGCTGTCCATCCATGACATTCCGCCGCCCTGACAGATTATTTTTTCGCCTCTTTTAAGTCTGCAAAGAACAGCAGGAAGATTTCCGCCAATAATTTCATACTGCATAAAATCACCTCATAATATACATTTTTTCAGAAAAATATACAGAATATTTGTACTGAATTTATTATAACACAAACACATCAAAATAACAAGTACCCGACAAAATTTTACAAATCAAAACTTTTCCTGCTCCATTTCCCTGAAATACTGTGTGTGCCATACTATAAGTGTCGTTAATAAACGGCACAAAGGAGATATTACAGTATGGAAAACATTAACAGAAGCATACAATGCACCGTTGAGCAATGCAGACATCATTGCAAAAACTATGATTACTGCTCTCTCAACACTGTACAGATAGGCACTCACGAAAATAATCCCTCTATGGAACAATGCACGGATTGTCTTTCATTCTCGGCTAAAAACTGATTCTTTGAAAAAAATGAGCGTATCATCAATATACTTGGTGATACGCTCTTATATTTTCAAAAATCATTGACAACTCAAAATCTTAAATGTATAATATTCTTACTTGGATTTATAAGGAAAGGGGAATTTTATAATGGTAAATAATTTTTCGGAATTTGAACCGAAATGGCAGAAAAAATGGGAAGATGCCAAAATTTTTAAAGCCGATGACATAAGCGACAAGCCCAAATTCTACGGACTTGTTGAATTTCCGTATCCGAGCGGTGCGGGTATGCACGTCGGTCATATCAAGGCTTATGTAGGTCTTGAAGCCGTTTCAAGAAAAAGACGTATGCAGGGATATAACGTACTTTTCCCGATAGGCTTTGACGCTTTCGGTCTTCCGGCTGAAAACTACGCTATCAAGACAAATACTCATCCGAGAATAGTCACCGATGACAACATAAAGCACTTCACGGAACAAATGAAACGTGTCGGATTTTCTTTCGACTGGGACAGAGTCATAGACACGACTGATACCGATTATTACAAGTGGACTCAGTGGATATTCCTCAAAATGTTCGAGAATGGTCTTGTATTCCGTGACAAGACTCTTGTCAACTACTGTCCCTCATGCAAAGTCGTTCTCTCAAACGAGGATAGTCAGGGCGGTGTCTGCGATATATGCCACAGCCCCGTTGTTCAGAAAACAAAGGAAGTATGGTATCTCAGAATAACAAAATATGCCGATAAGCTCCTCGAAGGTCTTGAAGAAGTGGACTACCCCGAAAACATCAAGGCACAGCAGAGAAACTGGATAGGTCGCTCGGAGGGTGCTTTCGTTAATTTCAAAATAGACGGCACAGACGATAAAATCAAGATATACACAACAAGACCCGATACCCTTTTCGGTGTGACATTCATGGTAATCGCTCCCGAACATCCTCTGATAAATCAGTATGCTGATAAGATACAGAATATGGAACAGGTAAACGCATATAAAGATGAATGTGCAAAGAAAAGCGAATTTGAGCGTGTTCAGGTCAACAAGTGCAAGACAGGAGTAAAACTTGAAGGTCTTTTCGCTGTCAATCCCGTAAACGGTGACAAGATACCCGTATTCATAGCAGACTATGTAATGATGGGCTACGGCACAGGTGCTATAATGGCTGTTCCGGCTCATGACCAGAGGGACTATGATTTTGCAAAGCAGTTTGATATTCCGATACGTCAGGTAATACTTGGCGGTAACATTGAAAAAGAGGCTTATACAGGTGACGGTGAGATGATAAATTCATCTTTCCTCAACGGATATTCAAACAAAAAGGATTCCATCAAAAGAATGATAGAGGAACTTCAAAAGACAGGTGATGGTGAATCTGCCGTTCAATACAAGATGAAAGAATGGGCATTCAACCGTCAGCGTTACTGGGGTGAGCCTATCCCGATAGTACACTGCAAATCATGCGGAATGGTTCCCGTACCCTATGAGGAACTTCCATTGAAACTCCCCGAAGTCGAAAACTTCAAACCCGGTGAAGACGGTGAATCACCTCTTGCAAAGATAGATTCATTTGTAAACTGCACTTGTCCGAAATGCGGTCAGCCTGCAAAGAGAGAAACTGATACAATGCCTCAGTGGGCAGGTTCATCATGGTATTTCCTCAGATATATCGACCCTCACAACAATAACGCCCTTGCCGATTATGACAAACTCAAATACTGGCTTCCCGTTGACTGGTACAACGGCGGTATGGAACACGTTACAAGACATATGATATATTCACGTTTCTGGCATCACTTCCTTTATGATATAGGAGCAGTTCCGACATTCGAGCCGTATAAAAAGAGGTCTGCACAGGGTCTTATACTTGGTCCCGACGGTACCAAGATGAGCAAATCAAAGGGCAATGTAGTTGACCCGCTCAATATAGTTGACCAATACGGTGCCGATACACTGAGAACTTATGTTCTTTTCATGGGTGAATATGGTGCGGCTATACCGTGGAGTGAAAGCTCACTCAAAGGCTGTAAGCGTTTCCTCGACAGAGTTGCACAGCTTGCCGATTCCGTATCCGATAACAATAATCCGAAACTTGAAAGCAGTCTTCACAAGGCTATCAAGAAGGTTTCCGAAGATATAGAAAATATGAAATACAATACAGCCGTTGCGGCACTTATGATATTCATGAATGATGCAGAGGCTGAGGGAACTATCGGAAAAGAACAGTACATGACTTTCATAAAGCTCCTTACACCGTTTGCACCGCATCTTTGCGAAGAAATATGGTCGAATCTCGGTGGAGAAGGCTTTGTATCCATTTCCGAATGGCCTGTTTATGATGAAAACAAACTTATTGACAATTCAATAGATATAGGCGTTCAGATAAACGGCAAACTCAGAGCAACCGTATCTATCCCGACAGGCTGTGATGAAGAAACCGCAGTTGCAGAGGCTATGAAGATAGACAAAATTTCGGATATGCTCAAAGACAAGCAAATAGTCAAAACTATTTACAGAGCAAACAAGATACTCAATTTTGTCGTAAGATAATAAATAAAACTTCAAAGACTTCTCTTTTGCTTATTGCAGAAGGGAAGTTTTGTTTTATTTAAATGATTAAATTTTTTTAGTTAAAATAGATAATAAAATTACAAAAACTTATACAAAAAATAATCTTGTTATTGTATGATTATTGTGTTATAATATTTTTCTGCAATAGTTATAAGCACCTGTGGTGAAATTGGCATACACGATGGATTTAGGTGACGCTACCTCGGTGGAAGAAAATAAAATATGCGGGTATGGCGGAATTGGCAGACGCGGCAGTTTTAGGTGCTGCTACTTATGTGTGCAGGTTCAAATCCTGTTACCCGCAGTGC
>CACZZB010000127.1 GCA_902785555.1 uncultured Ruminococcus sp. | reverse complement strand
ATATCATCTTTTATTCTTATATTCAATAATAAGCAAAAGATAATTTATCAAAATTCAATCGTATAATATAATCATGTCGAGCCTAGAGTGGTGGGGCTACATGCCTTTAAAGGAACTCTGTCGGTGAATTGGCTGCCTCAAGCTGCTCTGCAAGGTTCAGGACCTTCCGGGCTTCGTTGTGTCAAGTTTTATTATACACCATCAAATCTGTTTTTTACTTTTGGTATTGTCATCGTTTTTCTGATTTTTCAGATTTTATTTAATTCTTCTTTTAAAGCAGAAATCAAAATATTATTATCATTTGTGTTTCGTATCGCAAGTCTGATATAATTTTTATTGTTTGTTTTTGATGTTAAGTCCTTTATCAGAATATTATATTTTATCAGTAAAGTCTTTGAAAGTATGTGAGCCGATATTTTATCTGTCAATTCTGCCATAATAAAATTAGCCTGAGAAGGTATAACACGAATATGTCTTATATCTGAAAGCTCTTTTTGAAAGCGTTTTCTTTCCTGTTTTACTTTTTGAAGTGCATTAATATAATATGTTTTGTATTTTTCCTCAATCTGCATATAAAATTCCGCAAAAGAATTGATATTCCAGATAGCAACCATTTTCTTTAATTCACTGATAACTTCGGTATTGCTGGAAACAAGTATGCCTAATCTCAGTCCGGGAACACCGTAGGATTTGGAAATACTTTTTATCACAAAAAGATTTTCATACTTGTTCAGAATGTCCTGTTCAATCAAAGTACTGTCTTCTTCATCTGCAAAATCCACAAATGATTCATCAATGACCAGTCGAATGGATTTTTCGGATGACCAATCCGCCAATCTGAGCAAATCGGATTTTTTGATATAATTTCCGGATGGATTGTCGGGATTCACGATGACAATATTATCTATACTTTTTGTTCCGAAAAAATTGATAATATCATCTGCCGTATAAGAATAATCGGGATTGTCGGGTGTAAAATAAATCGAGTTTTCCTTATAATATCTGTTTGGATATTCTTCAAAAGTAGGACGAATAAAGCCTGTTTTTCCGGTCATTTTTTCCATAAGTGCCTTTATCAGTTCTGCAGCACCGTTTCCCGCAACAATATTTTCCTGATGAACACTGAAATTTTTAGCAGCCAGCAAAGAATTTACTTTCATTCCGGAAGGATATTCTGAAATAAGTGTTTCAAAATTAGCTTTTATTTCATCAATCAGCTTCTGTGGTGGAAAATAGGGGTTTACCAGATAGCAAAAATCCAAAAGCTTCGGATATCTCCAGTAACCTCCGTAACGTTCCATCATCAGCGAAATTTTTTCATCATCATCAGGTGTAAATATTGAATTGGCAATATCCAAATCTTGTATGTCGTCTATTTCATACCAACGCTGTCCGTTAAGACGTTTGGCCTTTATTTCAGGATCATCAAGCATGGTTATGACTCTCAGTACCTGCTCATAGTATTCATTTTGTCCAAGTGCAGACTGATAAGCCTCAAGAAACGGAACGTAGTGAGTTTGTGAGAAGTGCTTGCTAAATTTATAGATATTCACGGTCTTATAATAATCTTTGATCTCGTTGAATTTGAATTTTTTTCCGGGAATAAAGGCTTCTATTGTATCATCTTGGGCGATTTTTACACAAGTACCGTCCATCCAGCTTTCATATTTATCGACCAATGCAAGAGTACCTCTCGGATCTTCTGTCAAGGCATCAAGAACACTGTCTTCAAAAATAAGGTCGGATTCAAAAAGTAATGTATCATCCTCCAACAAATAATTTTTTGCAAGAGCCAGTGAATAGATATTGTTTGTTTTGTTATAAATAGGATTATTGACGTATTTTATCGGGACTTTGATATCAAGCGTTGAAATATAGTCGATAAGCTTTTGTCCTTCATAGCCTACAACAATTATAATTCGGCTTATATCCTTTTTTGCGATTTGATGCAGCATACGGTCAATCAAAGAAACTCCGTTCACTTTCACCATACATTTTGTATTGTTTTGTGTAAGTTCTTTTAAACGCTTTCCCATTCCCGCTGCCAATATTATTGCCTGCATAATCATCCATCTCCTTGTTTATATTATTCATTACAATAAAAATTATATATGTCGTTTAATGTACTAATACCATAGTCACTTAAGTTTAACTTTTCGGTATTTCCTGTAACCTTCCGATACCATGACATTGTTTCTTTGATATTTTTTGCATTGTAATCAAGAATATCTGAAAGTTCCTCAAGAATTGCCAAACCAAACGGAAAATCTGCCGTAAAATATCTTGAATTGAAATCCGGTATCCAACCGTTGTCTGCTTTTTTCATAGGCGAATAAAGATTTTGCAGACTTTTGATACTTCTTATTTTTTTCGTCATTTCCTTGACGGTTCTGCTTTCATAATGAAGTTTCAGAGATCTTACAGAAGATAAATCAAGTTTTTCTATTATTTTGCACATCTGCTGAAGTTCATCGTCACAGGCTATAAGCAGTTCAGAAGAACTGTCGTTCCATTCACCGTAAAAAAGAGGATTATGGTCATACACTTTGCCTTTTTCATAATCAGAAAACAAAGTACGCAATCGGGTCGTATGCAGGATAGGATTGCTTGGTACCAAAGTTATACAAAGATAATTCGGAAGAACGATACAGGGTATTTCAAACACATATTGCAAAAGTTCCGATATAAGTAAAGAGTCGCTTTTGGGAAGTGACGCTATATGAAGTTTGTCTCTCAGACCTTCACACCTGACTTTTTTTCCATACTGTTCCAACCTTGCAACAGAAGGAACTCTCTGCAATCCATAAAGAACAGCTCCTGCATTTATACAATCATGAAATGCAAATTCTGTCCCGCCTGTTCCGGGAATCATGACGATTCTCATTGCCGAATTCACATACGGAAGAATTTTTTCAGCAGTATCTCTCAGCTGAAAAGCAGGGTGGGTAACAAACACAACATCACAGTCTTTCACAGCTTTTCCTATATCATCAGTAATTAGATTCGGTCTGCCGATAATAATTTCATCTTTTTCATTGACAATTTCAAGTTCTCCGTCATATTTGTATGGTTTGGAAGTATGGACATTAACACAAAATCCTTTATATGCCAAAAGACAAGCAAACTGTGTCCCTATATTTCCTCCACCGATAACAGCAATTTTTAATAAATCCGGTAATGTATTTTTCATAGATTTTTCCTCCATGTTTCAATTAACTTTTTTTGCCGGTCTATAAATTAAAAAATAATGGCAACTTCAACCAAAATATGCTATTCTATAATTGACTCAAAACTTATAGCAAACATATAAATAGGCAAGAATTTCCCCACCTCTAAGCGAAGCGTAGGCGAGGAAGTATGTCACGGTTTCAAAATAATTATAACATAAAAATCGAAAATATTGAATACTTTATTTTGCCTAATTTGGCAAGCACGGACGAATACTGGGAAATATTTGTTTAAAAATATTAAAGTGTGCTAATCAAACCAAAATGGGGTAAAATTGGCACACTTTTATTTTTGACTAGAGCGTGTTAACATAAATATTTACAAATCCGCATGAAAGCTGTATAATAGACGTATGAAACTGACTAAAAAACAATACCGAAAAATAGAGCATTTGATGCCGAT
>CACZZB010000126.1 GCA_902785555.1 uncultured Ruminococcus sp. | reverse complement strand
CTGTATGCCTCCTATAGTTTTGGGTCAATTATAGAATAGCATATTTGGGGTGGAGTTTCATTATTTTTTATTTTCTACTGGCACAACGAGTTAAATTATTACAGTTTCAATTAGGGGGATAAATCAATGAAAAATATTAAATGGATATTTTTTGATATAGGTTCAACGTTGGTAGACGAAAGCAGAGTATATGAGAGAAGATTAAAGAAAATTTCAAAATTGGCTAATGTTTCAGAAGAGTATGTATTAAAAAAAACCATAGAATACTATAAGAATAATAAAAAAGGCGATTTGGAAGTAATAAATCTTTTAGGTATTGAAAAACCTGAATGGGAAAATCAATATGAGATGCTGTATAAGGATACTGAAACTTGCTTGAAAGACTTGAATGGAAAGTATAGAATTGGTATTATTGCCAATCAAGAGCTTGGTACCGAAAAAAGATTGATTGATTTTGGCATAAGACAATATATTGATGTTATAGTTGCATCTGCTGAAGAAGGGTTTGCTAAACCCGACAAAAAAATATTTGAAATTGCACTTAACAAAGCTTGCTGTAAAGCGGAACAGGCAGTTATGATTGGCGATAGAGTTGACAATGATATTATTCCTGCTAAAGAGATAGGAATGAAAACTATATGGATAAAACAAGGTATGGGAAAGTATTGGAAAGTAAGCAATGAGTGGGAAAAGGCAGACTTTGTAATTGATAGCTTATCTGAATTATCAAATATTTTGTAAATTTTTATTCCAAGTGACGTATATCCCTTTACCATACACCAATAGAATAGATTTCGCTTTTCGGTTTGAATTGCTATAAAAAGTGTGTTATTATTTCATCGGCAAATCTGCTTATAATACACGATTTTGCACAATGCTATTTATTGATTTGAAGCAGAGAGAAAAAATTTTGAAAATCATCTATCCTTTTTAAGAATTGGTGCATCTATATAACGGACAAGATTAAAGGAGGTCAAAAATGGAATCGGAAAAAATAAAAAAATGCGTAGAAAGGACAGTAGAGGGTGATACAAAAGCATTTGAGGAACTGTATACAGCAACAAATCAAAGAGTGTACTTTATTTGCCTGCACTTTCTGAAAAACGAGCATGATGCAAAGGACGCTGTACAGGATACATATCTGAGTGCGTACAAGAATATCCGTCAGCTTTCCGAGCCGTCAAAATTTTTGTCATGGGTGGAACGTATAGCGGTGAATGTCTGTAAACAAATTGCAAGAAAAAATACTCCTGTTCCTGTTGAAGACGAAGTATTATTTGAAACTCTTGCGTCAGATGATGAATTGGTACTGCCCGAAAAATACATAGTTGACAAAGAAAAAAGAAAGGTTCTTTTTGAGATAATGCAGAAAAATCTTTCGGACTTACAGTACAGAACAATTATACTGTATTATTTTGGCAACTTTACGGTTTCGGAAATTGCAGAAATGATGGATTGTACAGAGGGTGCTGTCAAAAACAGACTTGCTACAGCACGGACAAAAATCAAGAAAGCTGTTGAAAAGTATCAGAAAGATTCGGATGACAATCTGTTTGTATTTGTCGGAGTACCGTTCCTTTCAAAAGTATTTGATGAAGAAAGCAAAACTCTTAATGCCCCGTCACTTAATACAGCTATGCTGACAGATTCGGAAGAAACAATGATAAAAAAAGCAGGAGGAATAACTATGAACAAAAAAATCTTGATTGGAATTTTGGCAGGAGTAGTAGCAGTTGGAGGAATAACGTTTGCTATTATTATCGCATCCAATTCCGGCTCGCACCAAACATTTGAGCCAAGTGTGCAGGACTCAAAAAACAGTGTCATTTCACAGGCTGAAAATTCCGGCAGTTCTGATACAAACCTGTCATTTCAACTGACTCCTCATTTCAATTTCAAAGATAAGCAAGGAGAGGTTATGCAGAACGGCGGCTGTACAAATGCACAATATGACTATGTTGTTTTAAAGGATAATACGGTATGGAATTACGATTCTCCAAGCAACCAATATACACAGGTTACTGCACTGGAAGACGGAAGTGATGAAATTGTATCAAAAACGGTTTACAGTATAGGAGAAAGCGGTGACCATATAGTGACCTTCAATACATCTGACGGCAAAACAAAAATATATGATAAAAAAGGTCATTCTGCTGTTATTCCCACTACAGATTTTTTAATGCTGAGAAGTAATACAGAATCCGGAATATTTAATACATATCAAATCAATAACGGAAAACTGACTGTTATTGTTTATGACGCTGATGGAAATATCCTTGCAGACGAACATGATATGACCTTGTATAATCAGGAATTGAAATATTTCCCTGCCGAAAACATAAAAGGAATATATATTTACAAGAACTTCTATGGTATTCTGAAAAATGACGGAACAATGTATTTCTTCACTAATTTGCCGCTGTTCACCGGAGAAGATGAAGATAAGTATGAATTAGGAGTATCCGAATATTTTGATATTATCAGCGATGTAAAAGAACCATTAAGTACAGATGATTCACTGGAGGTATTCTATACGACGATAAATGATGAACAGTTTATTTATTATACGAAGACGGTTTTCGGTTACAGAAATGACCATTCGGGAAAATGCCGTCTTCCTGACGGCTATACAGCATCTGATGTTGAAAAAATCTCTTCACATTCTGATGTATATATGTTTATGAAAGATAAAACGGTATTTTATATTCCGGAAATTACCGAATCACCGTCATGGAAAACTGTTGATATCATAACTGATATGAACAAAAGCGGAGAATTAAAATCTTTCCGCAATGTCGGTCTGACAAAAAATGTCCTCAAAAATGATGGAACATTTTATAGTCTTTGGGTACAAAAAAATTAACCGACAGTAAAGTTCCGACTTTTTGCAAATATACCTTTAGATAAATAGAAACTGTATTTAGGATAAAAATCGAGTGCTGACTTCCCGAAAAAAGGAAATCGGCACTTTGTTTTTTATGCAACTGTATAGCTGAGCTATATTGCCCGTAGACCAAGCTGAGAGTTTCTTTTATCAGTCTCAGTTTGGTTTACGGATTAGCTTTCTATATTATCGACGGCATAATAGTGGTCTTGGTATCTTTTGGAAATCTTGCTGCTTATCAAAAATCTTGATAAAAGTTTTGGTTGAATGTTGGAATTTTTAATAAGTATTGTTATAATATTTGTATAAAGGTGTTTTGCTTTCAAACATTGGAATTTATATTTTATAGGAGAACGGCAGCTGAAAAATATGCCAAAAGCAACGGATTTAAATTTACCGCAATTAAAAAACTATCCTCTTGTACAGTTACTTTCAGCGGAGTGCCGTGTACCTATAGCGGTACAGAACAAAAGCCATCATCTGTCACAGTTAAAGACGGTACCAAATTACTGAAAGTCAATACGGATTATTACCTTACATACACAAATAATATCAATGCAGGTACGGCTTCTGTCACTGTTACAGGAATAGAAGCGAATGGTTATACAGGAAACGTTACCAAATATTTTACAATCAATCCTAAATCTATTGCAGGTTACTGCATTAACAGTGACATACTCCCCCGCCTACGCTTCGCTTAGAGGCGGGGGCTTCTCGCTCAAGTATGGTAACCCATACAGTATCAACGAGCTAACCCCGTGTGTCCC
>CACZZB010000125.1 GCA_902785555.1 uncultured Ruminococcus sp. | reverse complement strand
CCATTTCTAAAATTATGCTTGATTGTTTGCTTGAACCACGTCATATTTTAAGAATTTTGGATCATTAAATTTCTTTATTAGAAACTTGATTTCCATGTATTTTGATACAGACGATTATGAGGAAGAAATAGAAATCGCAAATCTTCCAAGTTATATTGATGAAGATGATTTTACTGATGAAGATTTTGAGTTTAATTATGAAAATGTAAGAAAGTTTGTTTATAAAATAGAGGACTCATTTGTCGAGTTTATAAAAAAATATTCTCAAAATCTCTATGATGACTTTGAAAACTATTTATAATTTTTTATTCTGTTGAGCACCGCTTTTGATTTATCATAAATATTTTATAAACTTTTTGGACTGCTTCAGCAGTCCTTTTTTACACAAATCATTCATAATAACCGAATTAAAATTTAGAGGAAGAAGATGACATTTTGAAATTTAACCTAAATGGGCAAGAAGTCCCCCGTCTCTAAGCGAAACGTAGGCGGGGGAGTATGTCACTTGGTTCATTGCTGTAAGCGATATAGAAGATAATGCTTTCATTTATCAGCTCTGAATTCTGATTTACGTAAATAAACAACAGTGTTGATTTTTTGCCTATGTCACCTTGTCCTATGAGAATAGAAACCGGTTCCGCTTTTCGTCTTGAATTGTCTTGAGAAGTATGTTATCATTTCATTATCACATAGTTTTGCTTATAAAATTAGAATTTAAGGAGTGGATTTTTGTGATATATTATAACATTGACACAACCGAAAATGGTTACAACTCATTGACCGGAGAAGTTAAATCATTGGCAGAATTGAAAAGTATTCTCATGAAAAATGGTGTGATTCCTGATTGTGTTGGCTATCTGTCTATTGGGATACCTCATACTTCTATTTGCATTTGTGCCGAAAAAGGACTTGGTTTTTATGTTGGAATTACAGACAGTGAAGATATACACTTGTCTTTAGGTGATAAAGATTTATTGAGTGAAGTAGTAGATATATGGGGTGACGGTCTTTATATCTCAAAAGGACTGTTTATACCTGTTCATCTTGCATGGAAGGCGATTGAAGAATACATCACTTTTCAAAAATTATGTGCAGAGGTTAATTGGATTACTCCTGATGATATTCCTGAAGAAGGTAACTTCATAGCGTTATAAAATAATAGTATTGATTTTTTACATATGTTACCTTGACCTATGTAAATTGGAATTTATTGGCTTGGAGGGTCTGTTAATGATAATATCATTTGATTTAGATGATACATTATTTGTATCAGAAGATAAATTTGATGTCGAACAGCCTTTACCATTTCCGTTTAATATAATATATAAAGAAAGGCTTAGATTGGGAAGTATCGAGTTGATGAAATATATTCGTAAAAAAGGTATGGGATTATGGATATATACAACATCATATCGGTCTGTTGGCTATATAAAAGGTTTATTTCGATTATATGGTGTAAAAATTGACAATGTTATCAATGGACAAAGGCACGCTGACGAGGTTCAAGTTGGTCATTTGGAAGGTATGCCGTCAAAATATCCGAGTAAATACAGGATAGACCTACATATAGATGATGATATCAGCGTTATGCAAAATGGTAAAATATATGGTTTTAATGTTTTTATAATTTCCGAACAGGATAATGAATGGGTTGATAAAATAAAAAAAGAAATTGCTCGAATTGAAAAAAGAAAGAAAAGATGTATTCAAAATGATAGACAAAAATGATTTTCAAAATACAAGATTGGCAGGAATGCTGTATATTCCTGATAGATTTGATTTGAGCTGAGTTTAAATTGTTGATACATATCACGATTTGGATTGTCAACCAATCTTATATGATTCCCTAATCTGTCATAATTTGACCTAACTCCTTTTTTATATTATTTTTGTCTTATACAATAAAATGCTTATTTTATCAACATTTTTATACATTTGTTAATTTCTCATCAATTACCCGAATATTCGCCTAATTATTACTCTGCAAAATTTCTTCCAAATGCTCTATCAGAAATTTTTGAGCTTTCGCATTATATGCAGCTACTTCATAAATACCATATTGTGTTTTGCGAACTTCTGTAAATATACCAATTTCATTTCCTTAAAATATTGGCAGATGTCGATGATAACTTTTTGTTTTGCGGTTGCCGTAAAATATGATACGGGAATGGAAATATTATTTCCTTTCAGCTTCTGGAGTTTTCTTATAAAATCGCCTATATACAGATAATCTACTCTGAAATCCTGTCCCCATGATGAAAAACAATGTGCCTCGTCTATGACAAAACGGACAATTTTATAACTTTTTCTGGAATTTTTCAACTATATGCAAAAAAATTATTGTATTTTTTTGATAAATAAGTTATAATAAAACTAAAATATACTTCAGGGAGGATTATATTATGTCAAACAGAATTATTCTCAACACTACATCTTTTCACGGAAAAGGAGCAATCAATGAGATACCGTCAATTGTGAAAAACAAAGGGTTTACTCATGTCTTTGTCTGCTCTGATCCCGAACTTGTAAAATTTGGTGTTACGGCAAAAGTTACAGATCTTCTGGATAATGCGGGTATCCCCTTTACGATTTATTCAGGCATCAAACCAAATCCGACTATCGAAAATGTTAAAGATGGTGTTGAAGCTTTTAAAGCTTGCGGAGCCGATTCAATCATTACCGTTGGCGGAGGTTCTTCAATGGATACCGCTAAGGCAATCGGTATTATTATTACCAATCCGGAATTTGCAGATGTTCGTTCTCTGGAAGGTGTAGCCCCCACAAAGAACCATGCAGTACCTACCATTGCCGTTCCCACAACAGCAGGTACTGCCGCTGAGGTTACAATCAATTATGTAATCACCGATACAGAAAAAGAACGCAAGTTTGTATGCGTTGATGAACATGATATACCTGAATATGCTATTGTGGATCCGGACATGATGTCATCTATGCCTAAAGGATTGACAGCAGCTACCGGCATGGACGCTCTTACTCACGCAATGGAAGGCTACACTACAAAAGCCGCATGGGAAATGACGGATATGTTCCATCTTGAAGCAATCAAACTGATTGCAAAACATCTTCGTGGAGCTGTGCAGAATATTCCCGAAGACAGAGAAGGAATGGCTCTGGCTCAATATATCGCCGGTATGGGCTTTTCAAATGTAGGTTTGGGTATCGCTCACTCTATTGCCCATACCCTCGGTGCTCACTATGATACTCCTCATGGTGTTGCCTGTGCTATGATGCTTCCCATTGTCATGGAATACAATCAGGAATTTACAGGAGAAAAATATCGTGAAATTGCAAGAGCAATGGGGGTTGCAGGCGTTGACAGTATGACTCAGAATGAATACAGAAAAGCTGCCGTTGATGCAGTCAAGCAGCTTTCAGCCGATGTTGGTATTCCTGCAGTAAACGATAAAGTCAAAGAAGAAGATCTCGACCAGCTTGCATCAGATGCATTTGCCGATGCTTGTCGTCCCGGCAATCCAAGAGATACCAATATTGATGATTTGAAAGCTCTTTATAAAAAAATTATGGTTTAATAAAATTGCGGCATTCACCCCTCTATTCGTAAGGGAGGAATATTAAGTAACACGGAAATCAATTTTGAAAAATGGAGAAAGTATGGTATAATAGGAGTTATGAAAAATAACGGAATAACAGAATACTTTGAAGAGGTAGAGATTACCA
>CACZZB010000124.1 GCA_902785555.1 uncultured Ruminococcus sp. | reverse complement strand
TCAAACATGAGTAGATTTAATGTCGAAAATGGACACGATGAACAAGGAATGAAACATAAAAGTTGCTTTTTATAACTTTTTATAAGTTTTCAGTAACGGTAGCAATTATGATAAAAGGCACGGGCGTTTCGGTCGGAATAGGTATCGGCAATATAATGCGTGTCGAAGAACATTACCTTGAATATACCCCAAAACAGGTCACAGATACAGATAGGGAAATAAAGCGTTTCCATGATGCAACAGACGTTTTCTGTAAAAATACGGAGATTCAGGCGGATATCCTCAAATCAAGTGTCGGTGCAGATGAGTCTGAAATAATGCTGGGACATATCACTATTGCAAAAGACCCGTTTCTTATAGATGAGGTCGATAAACTCATAAAAACGGGACAATGTGCAGAGGCGGCTTTTGAAAGTATGTGTGATATGTTTATACAGATATTTTCGGCGGCAGAAAATGATATTACAAGACAGAGAGCGGCTGATGTGAGAGATGTTAAATCGGGTGTTCTCGGTATACTTCTCGGAATAAACGAAGTTGTTCTTTCCAATGTACCGTCGAATACTGTGATATGCGTCAAAGAGCTTACACCTTCCATGATGGCCGGGATAAAAAAAGAAAATATCTCGGGTATCATCACGGAAACAGGTGGTACTGCTTCTCATAGTGCTATCCTTGCGAGAGTTCTGGAAATACCTGCTGTAATGAGTGTACCCGATATCATGTCGATTGCCGAAAATGGGGAACGAGTTGTTATTGACGGCAGCAAAGGAGAAGTTATACTTTCACCTGATGATGATACATTGGAAATATATCGTCAAAAAAGAGAAAAATTCTTTCGGGAACTCAGAGAACTTGAGGAATACAGAGGTAAGCCCACTGTTTCTGCTGACGGAATAAAATATGAACTTGTCTGCAATATAGGTAAATCCGAAGATGCCGCAAAGGTTCTTGAATGTGACGGTGAAGGTGCGGGACTTTTCAGAACAGAGTTTTTGTTTATGGATAAAACATCAGCTCCCACCGAGGAAGAACAGTTCAATGAATATAGGAAAGCCGCTATTATCCTCAAAGGCAAGCCCCTTATCATAAGAACTCTTGATATAGGCGGTGACAAAGATATACCATATCTTGCTCTCGGCAAAGAGGACAATCCTTTTATGGGTTTTCGTGCAATACGATACTGTCTTAAAAACCGTGAGCTTTTCAGGATACAGCTTCGTGCAATACTTCGTGCAAGTGCTTTTGGCAATGTAAGTATAATGTTTCCGCTCGTGACCTGTGCTGAGGAAGTCCGTCAGGGTAAGGCTCTTGTTGAGGAACTTAAAGCCGAACTTTCTTCACAGGGCATAGAGTATGATAAAAATATCAGGGTCGGTATAATGACTGAAACTGCCGCCGCAGGTGTAATCTCTGATATTCTTGCAAAAGAATCCGACTTTTTCAGTATCGGTACAAATGACCTTACAGGATATACCATGTCTGCCGACAGGGGAAACAGTAATGTTTCCTATCTCTATTCCGCATTGCAGCCGAGTGTTCTCAGAATGATAAGGTCAATAATAAGCTCGGCAAGGCAACAAAATATTCCCGTGGGAATGTGCGGTGAAGCCGCTGCCGACCCGCTGATGATACCTTTGCTGATATCCTTTGGACTGACGGAATTCAGCGTATCCGCTTCGAGTGTACTGAAAGTGAGAAAGTCTATCGCAGGCTGGACAAAACAAAAAGCAGACGAGGTCACAAAGACGGTAATGGGACTTTCGACGGAAAGCGAAATAAGAGAATACCTCAAAACGGTCATATAAGTAATGAAGAAGAATAAATTTACCGAAAAAAATAAAACCCTTGTCATCTATATAGCTGTCACAGCCGTTCTTGTTATCCTTGCGGCACTTTTGGGCTATCATCTTACGAAACGATACAAGGAAACTATCACGGACACATATAATACTACCGTCAGTAATCTGTCCGAGAGATTCTATGATATACAGGATGACGTTGCAAACGGCATATCAAAACTTGAGGAAAGTGTTGATATAAGCTCAAAAATCAACGAAAGCGTTGCCGAAAGTCAGTCAGGCTGAAAAATAAAAAGCGATATGCCGAAAATTTAATGGCATATCGCTTTTATTTGATATATTTTTTAATAAAAATATTGCAATTTGTGGTCATTTATGGTAAAATATGCACAAGATTTAAAATCGTCATTTTAAATAAAACGGAGGTGCAATTCAGGGTGAAAATTGTCAAAAAAGGCATAAGCGTTGCTTTGGCACTGGTCATTGCTCAAAGTGCTGCATTTACTTCTTATGGGGTCGGAAGTATTTATGCCTGTGCTGCATCGTCACAAATGTATTCTTCAAGTGTTAAAACAAACACTTCTTCTCCATCAAAAGTGACACTCAGCAAATCTTCAGCCAACTTGGTTGTCGGAAAAACTCTTACCCTAAAAGCGACTGTTTCACCTGCAGGCGTGTCATCAGAATTGAAGTGGACAAGCAGTAATACAAAGGTAGTTACGGTCGATGCCAACGGAAAAGTAAAAGCTGTCGGAAAAGGTATCGCAAATGTTACCGTCAAAACTTCAAACGGGAAAACAGCAGTCTGTATGTTTACGGTCATAACCGAACAGGAAGCATTTGCCGATGAAGTGCTGAAATTGGTCAATGCCGAAAGAGCAAAAGTCGGAGCTCCGAAACTCCGCATAAATGCAGGTCTTGCAAAAGCCTCAAATAAGAGGGCTGTCGAGCTGTATACAAAATTTTCGCATACACGCCCGAATGGTTCACAGTGGTATACTGTATTGAAAGAATATAGTGTTTCATATTCTTCGTGTGCCGAAAATATCGCCTATAATTATGATACTCCAAAGGAAGTTGTTGCAGGCTGGATGAAGTCCTCGGGGCATAAAAAGAATATTTTGAATCCGAAATATACAAAAATCGGTATAGGCTATTACAAAAATGGTGACAGAGTATATTGGGTTCAGCTTTTTAGCAATTAATAATTTATAATCAGCAGTTAGCAATGTCTGAAAAATTTTTTCAGGCATTGTTTTTTTGCACCCTGATAATTATTGTATGCGTATATATTAGCAGAGAGGAAGTGATATTGATGAACAGCGACAAAAAACTTGCGGAACGCATGAAAAAAGGCAATGAAAAGGCTTTTGAAGAAATCATTTACAGATTTACACCGCTTGTTTCAAATATCATTCGCAATATATCATCGGGATATCTGAGCAATGAAGATATCGAAGAAGTGACAACTGATGTTTTTGTAACGCTCTGGAAAAATTCCGAAAAGCTTGATGTAAATATGCTGAAACCATACATAATCTGCATTGCGAAAAGCCGTGTAAAGGACAGGCTTCGCCGTGAAAACAAGTTCGGAATCGTAGATATTGACTCGGTGGATATTGCAGATGACGGGGATATTTTTGAAAAATGCGAAAAGGAAAATCTTGTCAGTGACCTGAAAGAGGAAATTACAAAGCTCAAAGAACCCGACAGGGAGATACTTATAAGGCATTATTACTATTATCAGCCTGTTAAAGAAATTTCCGAAATTATGGGCATTAATATCGAAACGGTGAAATCCAAACTTCAAAGAATAAACTTATACGCAGGGGGTATTGACTATGAAATACAATGAAAATGCTTTTGACAAAATCATGGAAAATTATGAGCTTGATGATATTGTCACTGAAAAAATCGTAAGAAGTGACGCTGTGAAAAACAGTGCATTTGAACAGCTCGGTCTCGGTGAGAAAAAGAAAAAACACTTCAACAAAAAGGCAGTCGGCTTTATTGCAGCAGCGGCAGCGTTGGCGGTTATAGGAACAAGTGTTATTGCATTAAATCCGTTAAGAGATGCTTTTAAGGGCTATATTGACATTAAAGATGATGTTCCCGTATATGCAGGTGACAATGTTCAGATACAGAGTGACAAGTCAAATGTAGAATTAAAAGGCGTTATATGTGATGACACTATGTTTTTTGCGACTCTTGAAATAACAAAAAAAGACGGTACTCCTTTTACAGATGATATTTCCAAAAGCTATGTATTGTCTTATAACAAGAAAGAGCTGTTGAATACGACAAATGGTTTATATGATGACCAGCAGATATTTTTCAGTGAATTTGCTCCTGATGAAAATGACACTCAGGAGGAATATGAAGAAAAAATGCTCAGAATGGTTGGACACATAGATTATGATTTTATGGATAAAAATACTGTGAAAGGTTTTCTTGAATACAATAATGAAAGACAGTACGATTTTCAGGGCAAAACCATGAAGATTTCGGAAGGTAAAATATATATTTACAAAATAGGAGAATGTGTATATAATTATAGTGAATTTAATGGCAATGCAAAATTCAACTATGATATATACAGAGTTCAGGTGGAAAATATCACAGAAAAATATAAGAATTTGCTCAAAGAAAATCAGATACTTGACTATAAATCTGGCAATAACAGCATTTATATAGCTACGATAGAAGAAACAGATGTTGATTATAAAGTATCATTTGATGTAAATTATACTCCTAAAAATCTTGTTGCAGATATTGACACAAATAAAAAGTATAAAATAGACGATTCGGAATTCCGCTTTGATTATGTCGAGATAAAACCTTTCAAGGGGATAATAAAAGGTACTTGTAAAGGTGAATGGAATTGGGAAAAACTCCATGGCGGTATGGTAAACAGAGAACAAAAAGTATTTTATAAATATGGTGCTTTGAGTGTCGAAATGAAAGACGGTACTGTTGCAAAAACAAGCGGTATGTCATGTAGAGGCGGTTATACAGACCAAACCAAAAAAGATATTATAGAGTTTGAGTTTGGATATGAAAAATTCTATGATGAAAATGACCATTTTATTGCAATCAATCCGCAAAATATAAAGGCAATATATTTCTGTGATGAGAAAATCTACGGATAAATGAGAATATCCCCGAATCGTTTTTTGATACGGTTCGGGGATAGATTTTTTTACA
>CACZZB010000123.1 GCA_902785555.1 uncultured Ruminococcus sp. | reverse complement strand
TTTTATTTTTGTCAATGATGATATCTTTATAATTCACCGACCTGACAGCTTTTTCTATTTCATATTTCAAAGGCTCACAACCGCTTGATACAGCCGACCTCCATATCTTTGATAAAACTTTTGTAGTGATGTCAAATGCACCGTCAGTTAATTCCGAATACATGATACTGCTGCTTATGAGATAAAGAGTTTCGTCCGATACTTTCACGGGTGCGATACCTGCATTATTATTTATTCTGCCTATGTCGCTGTTTTCGTCAAATGCCGAAAATATATCATGCAGTTTTCTTACTCTGTTTACAGCTTCATTTACTGTTTTTTCATAACTATCGTTAAAATACGTCAAAGTATTTACCGTACCGAGTGCAAAGAAGATTTTCTTTTTTTCTGCGTTTTCAGTAACAGTTCTCATATTGCCGCCCCCTTTGCATATAATCATATACGATAAACAAGGAAACTGTAAGGAATGTATTAGGAATTTGTGTGGAATATTGTTTTTCAGCTTGAATTTCACCAATGACAGTTGTCATTGTTTTCTTTATCAAGGCAATAAAAAAACCTTAAAACAAACAAAAATTGGTTGCTTTAAGGTTTTTCCTGATTGTTATTGACATAAAACAAATATCATTGTAAAATATTTTACAAGAGGTGATTTTATGAATAAAAAAACAAAATTATATCTGTCAATAACAATGAATATTTTTATTTTTCTTGCAACAGTCGGTGTTGTCATATCATACTTTTTCGGCAATGACGGAGAATATCATATAGAGCCGCTTTTCCGCTTCAATCTCTTTACAACAGACTCAAACATACTCTGTGCAGTGTCGGCACTCATTATGGCGTTTTTTCAGATACGGAAGATAAAAAATAATAAATATGTTCCAAAATGGGCATTTATTTTTAAATACACAGGCACTTGTGCAGTTATGCTGACATTCTTTACAGTGATATTTTTTCTTGGTCCGTCAATGGGCTTTATGCAGATGGTATTTGGCGGAACATCTATCTATATGCACTTCTTCGGACCTATAATTGCATTTTTGTCATTCTGCTTTTTTGAGAATGACGAAGCTCTGAGTATAAAACACTCCTTGTTCGGTATGATTCCGACTGCCTTATACGGTGCATGGTACTGTACCGAGGTCGTCTTTATAACAATAGAAAACGGCGGCTGGGCAGATTTCTACGGCTTCAATCAGGGCGGCTATTGGTATATATCATATCCTATTATAATAGCTGTTTCATTCGGTCTGTGTATGCTTATAAGGGCTGTTCATAATAAAGTTTCGTCTATACAGCTCACAAAACATTGACTTTCCTTTAACAGTATGATACAGTGACATACTCCCCCGCCTATGCAGAGCTTCTCGGTGGGGAGTTCTCGTTCAAGTACAGCAACCTGTAAAGCCTGAAAACATCATTGTTTTCAGGCTTTGATTTTTATTTGATGATTATTTAGCCGTATCGGAAATCAATTTTTTACTGTTCGGTACAGAACTCTACTTTTTTGCCTTCAAGTATCATATTTGTTGTTCTGACTGCACACATCTTTCCACACATGGAACAGGTATGTCTGTCGGCCGGCGGGGTACTCTCAAAGTATGCACGTGCCTTTTCACCGTCAACGGCTATCTTGAACATTTCATCCCAGTCAACTTTATGTCTTGCATCTGCCATTGCATTATCCCTGTCCCTTGCATGTGGCACACCCTTTGCAATATCCGCTGCATGGGCTGCTATCCTGCTGGCAATGATACCTTCCTTAACATCGTTTATATCGGGAAGTCTCAGATGTTCGGCAGGAGTTACATAGCACAGGAAATCCGCCCCCGAAGCTGCTGCTATCGCACCGCCTATTGCTGATGTGATATGGTCGTAGCCCGGGAAAATATCTGTTACGAGAGGACCAAGAACATAAAAAGGTGCATTATGACATATTCTTTTCTGAAGTTTCATGTTGGCGGCTATCTCATTCATAGCCATGTGTCCGGGACCTTCAACCATGACCTGTACATTTCTTGCCCAGGCTCTTTCGGTCAGTGCACCAAGCTCTATCAGCTCGGATATCTGTCCGGCATCCGTTGCATCATCAATACAGCCCGGTCTGAGTGCATCGCCAAGGCTTATAGTAACATCAAATTCCTCTAAGATATCAAGTACCTTGTCATAATATTCGTAAAACGGATTTTCGTTTCCCGTCATCATCATCCACGCAAACAGCAGTGAACCTCCACGGGAAACAATATTCATCTTTCTCTTGTCACGCATAAAGGCTTCAACAGCTCTGCGATTGATACCGGCATGAATGGTCATAAAGTCAACGCCTTCCTCGGCATGGGCACGGACAACTTTAAGAAAGTCTTCTGCGGTTATTTCCAGAAGGTCTTTTTCAAGATAACCGATAGCGTCATACATAGGTACAGTGCCTATCATTGCAGGAGATTTTTTTATAAGTTCCTGTCTGAAAGTGTTGGTCTTGCCGTAGTTGCTCAGATCCATGATAGCCTCTGCACCGAATTTCAGTGCCATATCCACTTTCTGCATTTCAATGTCATAGTTTTTGCAATCACCGGAGATACCCAGATTTACATTTATTTTTGTTCTGAGACCTGCACCGATACCCTCCGCTGAAATAGATGTATGATTGACATTGCATGGAATACATACTTCACCCTTTGCAACAGAATACATTATTTCTTCGGGTGTTTTATATTCCTTTTCCGCAACCGTTCTCATTTCAGGTGTGATAATGCCTTTCTTTGCGGCTTCCATCTGTGTTTTATACTCTCTCATTTTTATTATCCTTTCGTTCATCAATTTATTCGGCAAATTTGCTGTTAAGGTCAAAGGCATGGTTCATGGGACCAGAGCCTTTGCCGAGGTCAAGCATTGCTTCCAGTGCACCCGAAATATATGCTTTGGCTCTCTCAACGGATATTACAAGTGAATATCCCTTTGCAAGATTGGCTGCAATAGCCGATGACAATGTACAGCCCGTACCATGGGTATTGGGATTGTTTATTCTTCTGCCCTTGAAATATGTCAACTCACCGTCGGCATAAAGAATATCATTGGCATCATTTATACTGTGACCGCCTTTTATCAGGACAGCACAGCCGAAATCGTTTCCGATTTTTTTTGCAGCCTTTTCCATGTCATCCTCATTTGCAATGCTCATTCCCGAAAGTACCTCAGCTTCGGGGATATTGGGGGTGATAACATCAGCCATTGGCAGAAGTCTGCTTTTCAGCGTGGTTATTGCATCATCACTGATAAGCCTTGCACCGCTTGTAGCTACCATTACAGGGTCAACGACTATATTGCGGGCATTGTAAAATGCGAGCCTGTCTGCTATAACTTCAATGAGTGTACTTGAAGATACCATACCTATCTTCACCGCATCAGGAAAAATATCCTCAAATACGGCATTTATCTCTTTTTCGAGAAATTTTCCGTCTGCTTCGAGTATTGCCGAAACTCCCGTGGTATTCTGTGCTGTAAGAGCCGTTACCGCACTCATGGCATATACACCGTTGAGTGTCATTGTCTTGATGTCCGCCTGGATTCCGGCACCTCCGCAGGAATCGCTTCCTGCGATTGATAATGCTGTTTTCATTTTTTATTCTCCCTTGCATTATTTTTATATGGTATAGAAAAATATTAAAAATATAAAATAAAATTATATTATTTTAATCAAAAATATTTTATGTGAATTTCTTATAAAACAGTTGAAATTATTT
>CACZZB010000122.1 GCA_902785555.1 uncultured Ruminococcus sp. | reverse complement strand
AAAAGATTGGAGCAATGAAAATGAAAAAGAATTTAGTCAAAGTCCTGACACTCGCACTCGCAGCAGCAACAGTGGCAGGTATGTCGGCAATGCCCGTATTTGCAGCTAATACAGTTACAGATACATGGACAGTAACAGCAGGTGCATCAAGCGGTACTATCACTGTTCAGGGCGTTAAAGAAGCAGGTGTTACAGTTACAGCTTATCAAATCGTCAAAGGTGTATACAGCGAAGGAAAACTTAACGATTATGCTCTTTGTGACGCAACAAATGCTAAGATAGCTGACGTTATGAAGCCCACAGCTGATGAGGTAACAACAATAGCTAATAATATCAATGCTGATGTTACAAATCTTAAAGGCGTTACAATGACAAAATCGGGTGACGATTATGTTGCAAACGTTGAATTGGGTCTTTACATAGTTCTTGTAACAGGTGCTGATGCTACTGTATACAATCCTGCTCTTGTAGCTGTAAATGCTGAAGCTCCCATAAACGGTTCTGTTGACATGAAAGCATATTTCACAGATTCAGCTTATGTAAAGTCAAGCGAAACAGGCTTCAACAAGGATATCGTCGGCAGCTCAAAGCCAACAGAAACGGCTGTTTCTACAGCTTCCAAGAATTCGGAAGGTGATACAGTTGCTTTTGGCGACAAAGTTTACTTTAAAATCGACAGCATGACGATTCCTTCATATTCACAAGACTATACAGCCGTTCAGTATACTATCGAAGATACTCTTGAAAACGGTTCTTTCTCCGGCATTAACAATATCAAAGTCAAAGTAGGCGGAGCAGAGGTTGCTGCGGGAGATACTACATACACTCTCTATTACAATGGTGCAAAAGTAAATCCCGGTACAGCAGGTTCAAGCGGTAGTGCTGCTACATCTTTCAAGGTTGAATTCGCAGATTCTTATATCCGTGCAAACGGCAAAAAGCAGGTTGAAATTACCTATGATTCAGTATTTACAGATAAAGCAGGTATCAACTATGCAGAAAACAAGAATACCGCTACTCTTACATACAGCAATGACCCGACAGATGCAACTAAAACAAAAACTTTGAGAGATACTACATATCACTATACTTTTGGTATCGACGCTGATATCGACGCAGAAGACAATACTCCCGACGGTGAGCAGAAGAATAAGGACAGAGAAACTTTTGAACTCAATAAAGTTACTGATGCTCTCAAGACAGGTGAGTCATTTGAAGAATTCCGTGAGGATGGCAAAGTAACTAAGAGAAGTCCTCATAAGCTGCAGGGTGCAAAGTTCGGTCTTTACACAGATAAAGAGATGACAGTTGCAAGAATCACTCCCGAATGTGACGAAGATGGTTATGTAACCTCAGACGATAACGGTCATATCACATTTACAGGTCTTGACGAGGGTATATACTACATGAAAGAAACAGTAGCTCCTGCTACATATTCTCTCAATGACAAGAATACATATAAAATTGTTATCGCTGCTGACCTTGATGCAGAGGGTGTTATGACAGCTTACAGCATTACAACATATCTCAGCACAGACGGCGGTAAAACTTATGATGAAGCTAATCCCGTAGGTTCTGCAAGATATACAAACGTAGGTTATACAATTGATAAAAACACTGATGATGTAACAAATAAGCTCAGCGATTATACTGCTATCACACCTGTTGAGATAGTAAATACAAAGCTTGCAGGTCTTCCTTCAACCGGCGGTGTAGGTACAATAGCTATCACTGTTGGTGCAGGTATCGGTATGGCAGGATTCCTTACTCTCTATATCGTAAACAAGAAAAAGAAAGATGACAAAGCTGAATAATGTATTATTCTATTAAAAAAATTTAGTTTTGGTTTTGATTTCAGGTGAGCCGGCGGTAGTAACAGTTTGCCGTCGGCTCATTTGATAAGTATCTACGCAAAAGAAAGGCAAGAAAGTGAACGACAATATTCGTAAATTAGTTTCAGCAGTTTCTATTATAGGTTTTCTTGCTTGTACGGTATTGTTGCTTTATCCCGTCATAAGCGACAGGTGGAACAGATACCGTGATATGCAGCTTATCACAGAGTATAACGAAGCAGTAGTAAATATTGACGAAACAGAATATGACAAGGAAATGAAAAAGGCTGTTGATTATAATGCCTACCTTCTCAGACAGAACAGAAATATCATTACCGATGCGGAATATGACCCCGATGCCTATTATGAAACATTGCTGAACTTTACGGGAAACGGTATAATGGGTTATGTGGAGATACCCAAAATAGGTGTTACAGAGCCTATATACCATTACTCGACGGAAGTTTCACTCGGTATGGGAGTAGGACATATTCACGGAAGTTCTTTGCCTACGGGCGGTAAAAGTACCCATACAGTCCTTACGGGACACAGAGGACTGCCTAATCAGAAATTCTTTTCCGATCTCGACAAGATAAAAAAAGGCGATAACTTCTATATGCACATTCTTGGTCAAACTTTGGCTTATAAAGTTTATGATATAAAAGTAATTGAGCCGACAGATGTTGATTTTCTTATGATAGAAAACGGTCAAGACCTTGCAACTCTTGTCACTTGTACCCCCTATGGTGTGAATACACACAGACTTCTTGTAATGGGTACGAGAGTTCCGTTTGAAGCAGACATTGATATAAATGGTCTTGTTACTTCGGAAGAACATCACGTTATAATAGACCCGGCAGTCTGGGTATTCGCCGGATTTATGCTGTTTATATCAATATTGGTAGTTTCTACTGCAATACGAAAAATTATTAAAAAAAGAAAATTAAAGAAAGGCGGTTCGGCATGAAATTAAAATATCTTTCATTAGTGGTGTCATTATTAACAGTAATGCTATTTGCAATGACCGGACCTTTTAGCGTTCTTGCTCTGGAAGACAACAGTATGCCTGATATTGAAAATGAAAAAAAGAGCCTGACAGTATATTTCTATGTTCAGAAAATCGGTGTCGATATGCCTATCGAGGGTGCCGAGATAGGAATATACAAAATTGCCGATCTTGAAACTTCATTTGGTTCGGCAAATTATACGGTTTTGGATAAATATGCCGGATTGAAGAAAACACAGGATAACAAAGATATCACGTTTGACGGGATATCTGTTACCGAATCAGTTGAGCTTGCAAAGAAATTTGCGGATATCGCAGACAAGCCCGAAATGACGGCTGTTACAAATGAAGACGGTATGTGCAGATTTGCAGACCTCGAACAGGGAATGTATCTTGTGCGTGAACTTTCCGCAAGCCAAGAGGCCGCAAAGTATCAGATGTTTGAACCGTATATGATATCTGTACCGTTGGCAGTAAGAGGTGCTCAGGCAGGCAATTCATGGCAGTATGATGTCCTTTCAGAACCGAAGACAAAGGTTTCATCAGGGAGTCATTCGGAAATTTCAACACATACTTCCGAAGTTTCAAATCCCGAAAGCTCAATTCCTGTATCGTCGGTTCCGGAGCCTTCAAAAACTTCTGAACCCGAAAGATCACAGACATCTCAAATATCTCAGACTTCACAGCCCGATAACCCACCGATATTCACGGGCGATGCTTCATCAAGTATAGTTATTGCAATGCTTGGCGTGATGTTCGCATCATTAGCGGTTGTTTTTATGAGCAAAGGCAAAAAGGAGGCAGATGACAATGAATAAAGTCCGTACATTCGGAAAAAGAACATTGGCAGTTCTTTCAGCGTGCATGATACCGCTGACAGGAATGTTCTCGTCTGCACCTGTTGTCAATGCGGCGAGCAATGAGGTACACTTTGACACAACTAAAAGTTCGATTGTGACATCTAATGATAAAGGAAGCACTACCATTGAGAAAAGAAGTATTGCAAAAAAAGATAATACAAAACTTGAATATGATTATACAGGTAACCTGTTTATTGCAAATTCAAGTATGTATGACTACCATTCCGACCAAGAAAAAGATGGTGGTTCTATCACCGATTCAACAGCAGCCGGCTTTACAGATGCCTATACTGAGTTCAATAAGACTATCTCAAATGAAAAAAAACCTTATGGATTGATTTCAGCTTCATCCGAGAATGTTACAGTAAGATATAAAAGTTCAAACAAAGGCGAGGTAAAGGCATATTTATATAAAGACAGTCAATTCAATAATGTATGGCAAGGACAAGTAATGTCTTATGACAGCCAGGCTGGTGAATATGTACTTACTTTTGGATATGAATCACTTGGATTTATTCCAAAATATGTAATATTCAACTGGAATGGTGGGGAAGGTGGTAACAAAACCGCTGACTTGGCAATAGATTGGCAGAAGGGCAAATCATATGTTTATAGTGATGGCGGCAATGTGACCGAAGATGGTACTGCAAAGGATATTTACGGTGAAGCGTGTCTGTATGATATACCTCTTTATTTTGGATGCTTTTACAGAGAATATACTCAAAATGTGGATACCTACACGAGCTTTAAATATAACAATAAGGGCGACGGAACCTTAAGAGGTACAAACGGATATAATTTCTATAGCAATTTCTATTGGCAGTCGAATATCTCATTGAGAGGAAATTATGCTGCATCTGTTCAAGGTCTTGTAGATGATGAACTGACCAATGGAACAATTACGCAGAGTGGTGTAAAACTTCCTTATTTCAATGATGATTGGGCAGACAATCATTCAAATCTTGTCAAGTATTGGCATGATATAGCTTTCCCATTTTATGAGATAAATGTTGATGCAGCAGATGTTCACGGAGACGTTGCAGATGGTGATAATAATAAGTATGTAGCAAAATATTATCAGTTCAACTCAAAAGAAAGAAATCTCTATCTTAAAACTGATGATGCCAACAAAACAGCCGTATATGAAGAAACTAATACGGTTATCAAATCTCAGGAAACAGTTATCAGAGATAGTAACGGCAATATTACGGATAACAAAAAAAGAACAGAATGTTATCTTCCTTTTAACTCATATGATAATGCAAAACTTAATAATCTCGGTTTTGGTACTACTTTTGAGATGAGCTTTAAGATTCGCAGTGACGGTAAAGTTGATACATTCGATAAAACAACCGGTAAACCTACCGGAAAATCCGTAAATGCAACATTTGAATTTATGGGTGACGATGATGTATGGGTATTCATTGATGATAAGCTTGTACTTGATTTGGGCGGTGCTCACAAGGATACTACCGGCATAATCGACTTTGCCGAAAAAAAGGCAATCGCAAATGATGCTCTTGAATTCGGCTATGGTGGCAGAGATAATCTTCAGAAGGATTTGGCTACCCAAAAAACAGTGAATTTGCAGGATGTTATGGCAGAAGGAACCTTTGATGCACAGGGCAATTATGATGAAACGGTCACACATCATCTTAAAATGTTCTATATGGAACGTGGTATGTATGAATCTGACCTTCTTGTAAGATTCAATTTCGCTACTATTCCGAACAACAACACTCTTAAAGTAAGAGAAATAACACAGTTCAAGAATATCAACCCCGGTCTGCTTGACCTT
>CACZZB010000121.1 GCA_902785555.1 uncultured Ruminococcus sp. | reverse complement strand
AGCTTAACTTCTTCATGATACACTCACCTCTTTTTTAGTGTACCATATCTTTTCTTAAAAGTTGTTAACAATTTGTTTACTCATTCAAAAACCCTGAATGACTTTTAAGATATATTGACAATTTATTAGTGAAATAGTACAATTATTTTAACTTGGGTACTATAAAAAAATGACTTTTTATTATTAATCTGAAATCAATAATATTGTAGGAAGTACAGGTGATGAATTTGAGTAATATACTCGAACTTTTGGCTATCGAAGATTGCGAAAACGACAATTACGTAATTTTGAATTCGGTAGATAGAATAATTAAGGCTATTAGAACTTGGAATATATCGGATAGTGACTATAATATATTACTTGAGTTTATAAATAAATCATTTTTTCAAAGAAACAAAATTTTACAAGGAATTCTAATTCTTGAAACGTATATTACTTGTAAAAATGATTATTCTAATGAGAAAATAAAAGATTGCATCTATGATTTTTATAGATCGGTATCTCAAGGACTTGTTGTTTCCTCAGATGATTTTGAAATATTAACTCAATTTTCTAAAAAGTATAATCTTTATAATTTTGAATATTCATCATATTATGATAACGCAAAAATACTATTACAACAGAGGAAAATTGAATATAATTTAATTGTTAAATTTTTACCTCACATGAGGATTTGTATTTCTGAAAACATTAAAACAAATAGTACAGGTTTTTCTCTTTTTGAGTATATTGTAAAATATAACTCATATGAAGTTGAGTATTATATAAAAAATAATGAATATACACTTATTAAGTGTTGTTTTCAAGAAATTTTAGAGTTAAAAAATGAATGGAACAATAATTATAAAAGTAATTTATTATTTAATCTGTTAGCTTTTTTAGTTAATAAATGCAAAATCAATAATAAAATTTTTGAATATTATGAAAAGAATGATCAGTTTAAATCAATAGTTGTAGCATCTCCAGAAAAATATACTACTTTTTTAGCAAAAATATTAGCTTATTTGTTGCTGTATGGAACTATGAATGAGTTTAAAGAGTCCGTAGAAATATGCCTAAAATTACCTATAAATACTGATACTAACAATAAATTCAACTATGCGTTTTCTAGATTGAATTATAATTCGTTTTTACTTAGAGAAAATCCCCAATCAAGCACATTTATTACTATTTACAATAAAGTTTGCTACTTTGAAAGAACTCTGACGTTTATGAAAATAGAAACAACTGAATACATTTCTTTTATAAATGAGATAAAAAAGACAAAATATGACATTGATTTAATAAAAAAATATCTTGATTATTATGACGAAATGATTCTTGGTGATTTATGGATTAAGCCTATCACAATTCCTAAAAAAATAGTATATTCCTTTAAATTCCCCAATGGTGTTAGAGGAGATATAAATAAATATTTTGCAGATAAATACGGCACAATTTCCCAGATATCAGAATTAAAATACAAGGCAATTATTCAAGATATTCCATTAGAACATTTATCAATACTACTGGAAGCACAAAGTGGTAATGATATTCCCGAACAAAATCTAAAAGTGGTAGGAAGATACTTCAAGCCACACATAACGGAAAGTTTTGAATTCAAAAACCGCCTTATATATCGTTTACCAGAATGGACAGAAGTAATAAATAAAAGGGATATGTATTGGAATGGAATGCAAAATATTAGTAAGCGTCAGTAAGCGTCAAAAGTGAAGCGTATTGAAAAACACGGAGTCAGGATATAATAATCCGACTCCGTGTTTGAATTCACAGGGAATTGAATATAGTAGAATTATGTTTTGCATTCATGTAGATTTCCTTAAATTCCGTTGAATAGCCTTTGCCGAAATATACAGGGGTGAGTGCGACCAGTCCATCGGATATGATAACATCTTTTCATGGAAGCAGAGTCGTATTCAGCAAAATGGGAGGAGACATACCATCAAGCATTTCACGCCAGGTGGAATTCAACCCTTTTACAAGATATACTTTTTCATCGTCTAAGCTGATGAATATTGAGCCTTTTTTCAGATGTCTTTCCAGTATGAATTTGCCTGAAATATGATTTTTCCAACTGCTGACAATATCTCTGTTTTCATCGGAAAGCTGTGCCTGTGCAAGATAGTCGTCTATCAGTGTATCATCCGACCAGAGTTTATTGGCGTTTTTCAAAGCACTCTGTACGTTAATCCCCTGAGAAAGAGTCCATTTCTCCATGAATTTTTCGTCATTCTAAAGCACATGGCACTTTAAATTCACATAGTCCAATATTGGCAGAAACAACTTAAAGAATAATTTGGCATTTTCCGTATCAAGTGTCATCGGAATTTTTCTCCTTCCAGGGCAGAATAATTGTTCCGGCAGGCTGTCTGAAAAGCTCTGTCAGATATTTTTCCGCATCAAGTCCGTTTGCCTGTGCCGTCGATACGATGGAATACAGTGCCGCACTGCAGTCTGCTCCCCCGGGAGTATTGCTGAAAAGCCAGTTTTTTCTGCCGACTGCAAACGGACGTATCGCATTTTCCGCACGGTTATTGTCAAGCGGAACATTTCCGTTTTCAAGAAATGTGTACAGATACTCCTTTTCATTAAGGGCATAGCTAATGGCTCCCGCAAGCTTGCTTTTACCGCTTACAGGCAATTTTTCTACCCATGAAAAGAACTCATCTATCAATGGCTTTATTTTCTCCAGCCGTTCTTCGTACCGGTTCTCAGATGTGCAGTTTTTCAGCAGGCTTTCCTCATGGTATATCTTGTCGATCCGTTCCACCGCCTGCACTGCCACGGATGTTTTGTGCAGTTTCTTGTCAGACGGTATGACCTCAACGAAATTTCTTCTCATGTGAGTCCAGCAAGCACAGTGTTTCACATCTTTCAAAACGTGATAGCCGCTGAACTGGTCACGAACAAGATAGCCGTGCCAGCCTTTCAGGAATTCCTGTGCATTCGCCCCCTTGCGTGTCGGCTTGTAATCGAAAATGACAATGCTTTTGTCATTGATTTTTCCATTACAATATACCCACATTCTCGATTCGCTTGATGCCTTTCTGCCTTCTTCACGCAACACCTGTATCACCGTTTCATCAGCGTGGATGACTTCACTCAGCAGGAGAATTTCAATCATTTTCCGCACAATCGGCAGACACCATTGTTCTGCACCCGTCATTACCCAATTTGACATGGTTGCTTTCAGCAAGGGTATCCTTTTTGAAGAAAAATCCTTTTCCTGTCTGTGCAGGGGCACAGCTTTCCCATATTTTTCATAAATGATATGAGCAAGCAGGTCCGGTGAACAGTAACTGCCGGGTATCATTGCTTTCGGGCAGTCGGCTTTCCTGAAATGACACGGCTCGATATCTTCCAATTCTGCATCTTTTTCGGGATCACTGCCGCATTTTGTGCATTTGTAAACTTTCACGATATGGCGGCGGACATGAAATTTTGCAGGCGTATACACCAACTCATCACGCTTTTCCACACCTATCTCAACCATTTCTGCACCGCATTTGTCGCATACTTTTTCTTCAAGCTCATGTACCACTTCTTCCACGGGAAGTTCACACATTGCCTCTTCAAATGTGCGTTTTTTCTTGCGTTTGTGTTCCGGAATGGTGATAGTTTCTTCTGTTTTCGGGGAACTCTGCGGCTTTTCATTTTCGTTTTTCGGAAACATGGAAAGCTGCTCTCCACCCTCCAGAATTACCGATGTCTGCTCTGTTTTTCTGCCGAACATCTGTCTTTTGAACCAGTCAAGCTGATTCTGCATAACTGCCATTTCTTCCTTCAGAACGGAGATTTCTGTGTGAAGTTCGTTATTTTCTTTTATCAGTTTTTCAATATCTTTCTCCGACACTTCAAAAGTCCTCCGTTCCTGTAATGATATTTTCATCATATCAGAAACGAAGGGCTTTTTCTACCATATTTGTGTAAACTTTTTGACAACTGTTTTTTAATACAGAATTCCCGGCTTTCCTTCACGTATCGCTTTCGGCTGTTCAATTTTCAGTCCTTCCAAAAGCCAGCGTGTCTGCTGTTCTGTCAGAAGCCTTGCTTCCGTTTCATTGCGAGGCCATTGAAATTTCCCGTTATCAAGTCTTTTGTACAGCAGAAGAAATCCATCACCTTCCCACAGCAGTCCTTTGATACGGTCACATTTCCTGCCACAGAACAGGAACAATCCTTTGCTGAACACATCAAGTTCAAGCTGTCCCTGCACGATTGCCGCAAGTCCGTCTATCGACTTTCTCAGATCTGTATATCCCGTCACAACATACACTTGTTTTCCGCATATCAGGTCTTTCAGCATAATTTACCCACCAGTGCCAACAACGTATCTGCCGCAATATCTGACGGCAGCGATATGTGAAGTCCGTTTTTCTCTATGGTTATATTTCTGTCTGCCGGTGCTGTCGGAATCGGTACCACTGCTCTCACTGTATCATTTGGGGCTTGTTTGTTTTCAGTTCTGCTCTCCTTCAAAAGTTCTTCTCTCACCCTGCGAAGATGATAGTAATATGTTTTGGGATTGACTCCATTTTGTGTACACCAATCCTGAACGTTCAGACCGCTCGATTTCTGTTCTTCAATTTGTCTGCTCCATTCCTGCAACCGGATATTCTTCTTTACCAGCACTATCTCTCTTGTTGTTTTTCCCATTTGCCTTACCTCCGTCTAATACACTCTGATTTACTCCATTGGACTTGTTTAGACCTTTTTGGATTTTCTCATTTAGTCTAAATACTTACTTGGAGTTTATTATACTCTTTCAGAATTCACATAGGAAGGCGATACCAATTTGACGCTTACATATTAATGATATTACTATGTAAATAAAATATAGTAACTATACCAACAATAATGTTAATATAGTTACTATTAATATTAAATATATTTATAATTTTAGTATATTGTTATACATATATAGAAGAATAAGAGAAAAGGGATGTAATATTATATTTATATACTCTGTATCTCAAAGCAAGATAACAGAATATATTATTAATCACCCATACCCATAATTCTTTTATCTATATGTTTATAAAATAAAATTTCAGATATAAACCGTTTTTATCAAAAAAATAGCAGACTGTATTTTTTATACAGTCTGCTATTATCATTTTAATTGCTATCCGACTTAACAAATATTTCCATTGTGATTTTACCGCCGACACGCATACCTGCTACAAACATATCTCTTGTGTCAATGTGTACGAGATTGTTTTCAGCTTCCTGATATTTCAGAAACAACTCCTTGCACTCAGGATATGTATTGATAAGCTCATCTTCCGCTTTGCATACTCTGTCAAGTGCCTGCTTGTATTCGGTGGTCTCTATTTTCAGCGGATGAAACATTTCACTTTCATATATGTCTTCTAACACACCCATTTCAGTATTCCTCCGCTAACAGCATCGTCACATGGTCAACGTCATCAATGATATACACCTTACAGTTGATTTCGCTTTCTGTCGGCATGACATAATCCATGTGAGCCTCCGGCTGTTCCTGCTCATGTCTGATATTCAGAAGGCTGCCTCTTTCTTCACCGGTAGTTTCCAGTTTGAACACCTG
>CACZZB010000120.1 GCA_902785555.1 uncultured Ruminococcus sp. | reverse complement strand
TGTCTGCGTAAAGGCAAAGGACAGTTTCGGAACGATAAGCAAGAAATACTTTATTGTCAATGTGAAGAATGTCGCTCCTCAGAATATCTCGACAATTTCTGCTCAGGAAATCAATGTAAGTGAGTCGCTGACTATCCATTGTGATGCAGAACTCGGTGCAGGTTCATTCAGATATGCTGTTTATACGAAGAATGTGCAGGATGCTCAGTGGGTGGAAATACAGAAATTTGATGACAATTCAGAATTGTCCCTGAACTTTGAAAAGCCCGGTCTGTATCAGATTTGTGTCAAGGCAAAGGACGCTGATAACACAATCGCCAAAAAATACTTTACCGTTACGGTAACAAAAGATACTCTTGTCAATAACTCCACCATTTCGGCAGATGAAATCATGCTTGGTGAAAGCATAGAAGTCAATGCTGTATCGGAGGGCGGATTCGGTACTCATACATACGCATTCTACTATAAGCCTGCTGAAAGTTCAAAGTGGACTACCGTACAGAAATTCACCGACAATGCACAGGTTGCCGTCACTCCGAAAAAAGCCGGAAGATATGACATCTGTGCGAAAGTGAAAGACGAAACAGGAGAGATTGTCAAGAAATATTTTACCGCAACTGTCAAAAATAACCAACTTGTGAACACTTCTGCTGTCAGTGCAGTGGAACTCAAACTCAGTGATGTTTTCAAAATCACGGCAAGTGCAGAGGGCGGCTCGGGTGTTTATGAATATGCAGTTTACATGAAATCGACTGATAAATCCTCCTGGAAAACTGTTCAGAGTTTCAGTGAGCAGTCCGATATTACCGTGAAATTTGAAAAAGACGGTGCTTATGATATTTGTATTAAAGTCATGGATGATGAAGGAACAGTTGCCAAAAAATACCTCACCGTGATAGTGAAATAAACATTTGCAAAGTTTCGGCAGTATTGATAATATTAACCTGCAAAAGAAAACCCGGCTGAATAATGATTTGAACCGTAAATGGCAGACATATTATATTTAGCTTGCAACAGGTTCTGAACACCTTTAAAAAAGGCAGAGGAAATATTTATATTCCCTCTGCCTTTTTTGCGTAAAACAGAATAATTCATAACCAAAAAACAGCGTCAGCTTGTCTGACGGCTGTTTTTTGCTGTTAGAGAGAATTTCAAATGTGAATATTTATCAGTTTTGTTATGAATTTTAATTTCATATATCAGTAAACCGAAAACATTTTTATGACCGACAAGTGCAGAAGTCCGCCTTCAATCATTTTGAATTTCGATAAAAACAAAATGATTGGAGAGCGTAAAAATGGAAAATACACCCAAAAACATTTTTATTCTGGAAGATGGCAAATATAAGGAAATTACAAACACAGAACATTCCAGAAGAAGAAAAAACGAAAATGCTTATAAAAAGAGGAAGTTTATTCGTATGGGTAACTGTTTGATGGAAGTTACCTATGAAAATTACAAAAAGTACTACAAAAGCAAAGAACGTGAAGAATATGTAGAACAGCGTGACAAAGATCATGGTGTGATACTTGTACTGGAAATCCCCGAATTCTGCAAACTGAAGATTGATGTAAATGCCTTGAATGAGGAAGAACAAAGAGAAATTCAGAGGTATATCAGGAAAGTTTTTGAAGTTCTTTCATATTTTGATAAAAAAGATTAGGAAATCATCAGAGCGATATACATAGAGGGACTTACCGAACAGCAGCTTGCCGACAGGCAGGGTGTCAGACAGCAGACCATAAACAAGAAAAAGAAACGCATACTGAACAAGTTAAGAGCTATTATGAAACTGCTTGAAGATGAATAATATTGCACAATTATTTGTGTGGATTTTGTTTATATATTTGTTAATAACGCTGAAATTTTGTGAATTTAAAAAATATTTGTGAACGGAAGGCTGTTAAAATACAAACTTTTTGCACATCTGATACATTCCTTCTGTTGTTCGGAACGGACAAGCCACACAAGCGAACGCATTTTATATGCCTTCAGGATTTGGACACTGCAGAGGCTCTGCAGTGAGGGCGATGACAGGCAGAAGGGACAATGATACTTCCGTTCAGCCACAGACTCACGCAATGGGGGCGGTCACAAGAGAACCTCGTGATGGTGAAATTCCAATGAGATTGCATAAGCCGACAATCGTCAGATGTGTTCCTTTTGCTGTGGGGGATCGTGGATAAATAACAGCAAAGTTTAAAATGATTGAAAAAGCGAACAGCTTTTTAAGATAACTTGGTTATGATTGTTTAAAAAAACTGCGGCAGATATTCTGTCTGTCGCAGTTCTATACATAAAAACGGAGGTTAAATGTACGAAGTAAGAAAAGGCGAAATTTATTATGCAGACTTATCGCCTGTTGTCGGAAGTGAACAGGGCGGCATACGACCTGTCGTGATTTTGCAGAATGATAAAGGCAATCATTACAGCCCGACAACGATTATTGCTGCTGTGACAAGCAGAAAAAAGAAAAACTATTTGCCGACACATATCAAAATCGATGTTCCGCAGATGAAACGAAAATCGGTTGTAATGTTGGAACAGGTCAGAACGATAGACAAAGACAGGCTTTTGGGATATATCGGCAAAGTTGATGACAGCACAATGCAGAAAATAGACAAAGCTGTGAAAATCAGCTTTGAAGTGAAATGAGGGTAAAAATATGGATATGAAATATATGGCTGAAAATGGGATAGATACCGAAAATGTTATTCAGACAGGCTTTAATGACTGTCTGGTGACGGTTTATTTTGCGAAAAATCGAAATACCAAAAAGGAAAATATCGTCTTGGAAAGCCTGTTGGACACTTTTGAAAAGAGGATAAACACACAGATAAAATCTTCATCTTTCTGAAAAATGGTCTGGATATTCGTGAAAGTTTGTAGTATTGTTGGGTTGCCAAAAAATTTTTGAAAGGATGATACGATGAAAAGAGTGTACTGCCTGTACAGAGTTTCAACGAAAGGTCAGGTTGACAAGGACGATATTCCCATGCAGAAAACTTCATGCAGAGAGTTTGCCGAAAGAAACGGCTGGACTATTATGAAAGAATTTCAGGAAAAGGGCGTATCGGGTTACAAAATTTCCGCAAGCGAAAGAGATGCCATACAGGACTTGAAAGTGGCGGCAGAAAAGAAAGAATTTGATGTACTGCTGGTATTCATGTTCGACAGGATAGGCAGAATTGACGATGAAACCCCGTTCGTTGTAGAATGGTTCATCAAGCATGGAATAGAAGTGTGGAGTGTCAACGAGGGCGAGCAGAGAATGGACAATCATGTTGACAAACTGATGAATTACATAAGATTCTGGCAGGCAAACGGTGAAAGCCAAAAAACTTCCACAAGAGTGAAAACAAGACTTCAGCAGATGACGATGGACGGACAGTTCACGGGCGGTGTTCCGCCATACGGTTACAAGCTGATAAAAAGCGGAAATGTCAATAAAAAGGGCAGAGAATTGATGGAAATAGTGATTGATGACACCGAAGCAGAGATTGTAAAAATGGTGTTCGAGATGACTGTGAAAGAGGGATACGGTTCATACAGAATGTCGGATTATCTGAACAAACACGGTTACAGAACCCACAACGGCAATCCGTTCCAGTGTATCACGATAAACAGAATCCTCAAAAACAGGCTGTATTGCGGATATATAGTATCGGGCGGTGTAGAGTCCGAACAAATTGAAAGACTGCAAATTATAGATGAAAATATCTTTGATGAAGCTCAATATATTCTGAAACAGCGTTCGCAGAAGAATGATGAAAAACAGCAGATTGCAAGGACGACAAAGGGCAGTACCTTGCTGTCGGGAAATATATATTGTGCCCACTGCGGAAAGAAAATGGTATCGACAAGCCATACCGATAACTATAAAAGAGCAGACGGAACAGTATGTTCAAAGAGAGAATACAGATATATCTGTACGGCAAAGGCAATGAAAAGAGGGAAGTGTGACGGTCAGAGTGCTTATGTGGCATACAAGATAGACCAAGCCGTAACTGAAATACTCAAAACATATCTGTCAAAAATCAAATCGACACCGAAAGATATAACCCTTGAAAAACGCTATAAATCGGAAATATCAGAACTCAGGAAAAAGCAGGGCAGACTTCAGAAAGAGATTGAAAAACTCAAAAGACAGGTTGTGGAACTGTCTGCGGAGATAGGAAAATCGTTGATAGGGGAGAGCAGATTTACACCCGACATACTTTCGGCATCAATCGAGAATACAGACGACTTGCTTAAACAAAAAGAAACGGAACTGAGCGATATAAATTACAGGCTTGCCAATCAGCAGACAGCAATGGGCAAGCTTGATTACTACTACTCGCAGTTCAGAACATGGGCAGACGAATTTGAAAATTCTACAATGGAACAGAAAAAGATGATTGTGTGCCAACTCGTGAAAGAAATTCGAGTATCGAGAGGATACAAAATTGACATCGTGTTCGACATCAACTATGAGCAGTTCATAGCAGATACAAAATAAAACATATCTGAAAACAACAGCTTAATGAGATATTGCAGATACCGTCTGCAATATTTCTTTGTTTCGGTATTGTTTTATTGAAAAGTTATGTTATAATAAATATAGAAGTTATGATAAAATTTTTGCAGTGGGAGGTATGGATATGGGAATTTATTTGAATCCGACCAATGAAAGTTTTCGGGAAGCAGTCAATTCTGAAATATATGTGGATAAATCGGGACTGATATCGTTTACAAATAAAAGGGTAAAAACTTCTCAAAAACATATTTGTGTGAGTCGTCCGAGAAGATTCGGAAAATCAATCAATCTTGCCATGCTTGCAGCTTATTACAGCAAAGGCTGTGACAGCAAGGAATTATTTGATAAACTTGATATTGCAAAGGATAAAAAATATCATGAGCATTTAAACAAGTACCACGTGATCTATATCAATATGCAGGAATTTTTGAGTGACAGTGAAAATATTGATGATATGATTTCTTTGCTGAAACAAAGTATTATAATCGATCTTGAAGATGAATTTCAAAATATAAATCTTCATACGGAGTTAGGTTTGATATACAGCATGAAAAGGGCTTATAATTCAAAAGGAGTTCCCTTTGTCATTTTGATTGATGAATGGGATTGTGTCATGCGTGAACACAGAAATAACAAAGAAGCATTGGAAAAATACCTTGATTTTCTGCGTAATTGGCTTAAAGACAAGAGTTATGTTGCCCTCACTTATATGACAGGCATTCTTCCGATAAAAAAGTATGGTACACATTCTGCCTTAAATATGTTCAGAGAATATTCTATGCTTAAAGCGGCTGCATTAAATCGCTATATAGGCTTTACTAATAGCGAAGTAGAGGGACTATGCAGAAATCATAATATGGACTTTGAAACAATGAAATCGTGGTATGATGGTTATAAACTCGGAAAAACGGAAATTTATTGTCCCAACTCTGTTGTAAGTGCGATATTGGAAAGAAATTTTGATGATTATTGGACAGAAACCGAAACATATGAAGCATTAAAAGATTATATTGCAATGAATTTTGACGGCTTGCATGATACGATTGAAAAACTTCTTGCGGGTCAGCCACAGCCGGTAGTTACAAGAACTTTTACTAATGACATGGTTACATTTACAAATAAAAATGATATTCTGACATTGCTGATACATCTTGGTTACTTAGGATATAATTCGTTTGATAAAACTGTGGAAGCGACAGGCTTATGGAAGGAAACGATAGAAACTGTTTTGCAGTCAAGACAGTTGCTTGCCGACACTTTGCAGGGCAATGCTGATATTGTTGCACAGGCTATTGAAAAAGTACATGACAGCAATTCGAGCATTCTCAATTATAATAATGAGCAGTCTTTGAGATTCATTATTCTGATAGCCTATTATTATGCAAAAGAGCAGTATGAGATCATTCAGGAATTGCCATCGGGAAAAGGCTTTGCAGATATAGTTTTCATTCCGAAACATAATGTTGATACAGAAAAATATCCGCCTATGGTAGTTGAATTGAAATGGGATTATAATGCTGAAACAGCAATCAAGCAGATAAAGGACAGAAATTATCCTGACAAGCTAAAAAGCTTTGAAAAAATACTTTTGGTCGGTATCAGTTATGAAAAAGACATTGAAAAAAATAAAAAGCATAAGTGTATTATAGAGGAATACAAAATTAAATAAGCGGAATTTTAGGGTGTATTTGTGTACATTCGGCAGAGCGCATGACTGTTAATCATGATGTCACTGGTTCGAGCCCAGTTGGGGGAGTCACGATTGACCGTCGA
>CACZZB010000119.1 GCA_902785555.1 uncultured Ruminococcus sp. | reverse complement strand
TACTGCCGATATCGACCTTGGGTTTTCTTGTAATCATTCTATTCTATCTTCTTTACCGGGTTAAAATCCGAAGCGACTGTGATGTTGAAGAAATATTTGATACAGACCTGTTGGCAGGAACCCTGATAACGGCAGTATTGTATTATTGCGCAATGCTTTCGGCATATTTGACCATGTTCAATCCGGATGAGGTATTGCAGCTGCTTTCCTTTGAACGATATATCTGGCCGGCTACCTTCGTTTTGTTCGGAACAGCATTTTTCATCATGCTGGATGAAAGAAAAAATGAAAAGAAAGACCGGATGATATGGCTGATCGGTACAGCGGTTATTGTGCTTTCTATAAAGCAGGGGGCGGTCGTTGATACATTTACAGCGCATCAAACAGAAGTTAATTTTTGGGGAGTAGAACATTCCGATGTTAAACTACAGCCCGGAGATAAGGTGCTTTATCTGAGTATGGCAGACGAAGATGATGATCGCCGAAGGCAGTTTTATTATTCTGTGTTTCCGGCAACGTCGAATCTCAATGACGAGACGCCTGAAACAAATGCTATGGATGGTTCCTTAAGAGAAGAATTATCCGATGACTTGAGTAATAAACTTGCTGTGGAAGGGTATGGTTATGTGTATTTGGATACAGTAAACACAGCTTTCGTTAATACATATGGAAACTTATTTGCGGGAAGAGACATTAAAGACGGAACATTTTACAGGGTGGAAGTCGGGAACGATGGCGTAAGACTGGAGCTGATCGGTGAATAAAGTGATTGATAACATTGAGCGCAGGATAAGAAGAAAATTTCAATGGCCGAATATAAGACTGCACCAGATCTATGATACTGTGTTTTCGGTCATTGATGGGAAGTACTGGTTCATCACAGTTTACATTGTGATTTAATTGTTTCATCCATATATTACTGTTTGTTTGAATAACCTGTGCGAATATCAGTGTAAACAGATGTTGATGTTGCAATTATCCTGTGGATCATTGTCCACGGAATTTTCCAATTTGATGTGGGGCCGGAACTTCGATGATTTCATACGGACTGATGATGTATTCGATTGGAGTGTATCTGTGCATTCATCCGGTGGAAATTCATCACAGGAAATTGCTGATCGACATGTTTATTACAACATTTATATTGAGAACATGCTTTTATTATTTGTCAGACAAAGAAATATTATTACCGCGAATCAGCCAGATACTAGATAGTCAGTTAGAATCTGTTCAAGGCATAACATTTTGTTACCGACTATTCTGGTCGAAACAGCTGCTGTATATATTTCCTGCAGTTTGTTTGACTGAATTTTTGACAAATGTATTTTGAATAAATTTTAGGTTGAATATTAGTCTGATTTGCTCAACAGATAACAGTTATGAAATGCATTGTAATGATAAGAAAAGCTGTGTTTGGGATCATATGGTGGTGTATGGCATTAAATTTGGGATATCTTTTTATTGCCAGTATATTTAGCACGAGTTGCCTCGGATCAGTGGAAAACATGTCTGCAGCTGATGCCGGAACACTATTAGTTAATTCGGAGCATACATTTTATATCCGTGATCACTGGTGGGGGCATCTGATTGTATTCGTAGTTTTCACTGCAATTGTCTCTCTCTATCATAAAGCATTTGGTATTACGGGCAGAGAGAAAAAACATAACCGTGATACAAAGCAATCAGCTTTAGTCTTGTCAATAGCATTTGTGTTGATGCTATTAATCATTACCTTGTGCGATTTTTATCCCAAAACAGATCAAAAACATATCATGGAACTAGCGGGGGAGTTTCTGCATCACAATTATTCGTCACTGAATTCAGGAGAATATTTAGACAAATTTCCGCAGCAGTATGGAATACTGTTCTTCTATATGGCTTTGTCAAGAATTTTTGGGTGCAACAATTATATTGCTTTTGAGATCGTTAATGCTGTCTTAATCGCACTTACGTACTGGGTATTTTCTGGAACGGCGAGTAAATTAATTCCTGATCTCCCTGCTATTAATACTGCAATATGGTCAATTATCTTTATTCCGTACTTATTTTATTCCTTATTAGTTTACGGGACTGTGGTAGGACTTTTTTTATCGTGTTGTTCCATCGCTTTAATTTGCCGATATGTTGAGAATAATCACTTAGTCTTTTTAATTGCTTCGGCTTTATTTATGGCTATTGCTGTAGTTTTAAAGCCTAATTATTCCATTTTCTTTATTGCAGAGGCAATTTATTTATTATTTCTCCCGCGTTTCAGCAAAAAAATTGTACATGGAATTTCGTGGTGTGCATGCACGATCTTAGTTTTAGTAAGTATTACAGCAGGGATACATCAATACATCAAAGTTGTTAATGATGGTATTTTACCGTCCGGTGTACCCAAAGCTGCATGGATTGCAATGGGCCTTCAGGACGGAAAGAACGCACCCGGATGGTATAATGGTTTCAATACTGCAGTATATGAAAAATCTAATTATGATACAGGTGTTGCCGAGGAAGCATCCCGAAAAAGTATTCAGAAATCGTTACGGAATTTCTCCATAAATAAAACTGACTTTATCACCTTTATGGCAAAAAAGATTCAGTCCCAATGGAACAATCCGACATTTCAAGTATTATGGGAACTTGAGGGAGAAGCCGGACATATGGATTGGCTTGTTACCGGAAGAGGACGTTTCTTTTTTACAGAATACTGTAATTTCATCCTATCCTTTGTATACGGTTTTGCTCTATATTATTGGCTTACAGAAACAAAGACTAAAAACTGGAGCGAAATACTCTGCCCTTTATTTTTTTTAGGTGGTTTCACGTTTCATTTGTTTTGGGAAGCACAATGCCTATATGCCATGCCATATATGATTATGCTTCTTCCTATGAGTGGGAAGGGGATACAACGGTATAGCCAAAAACTGACACAACGGAGAAACTATTTACATATGGGAACAATTTGTGTGACAGTTGCTATGGTGGTTTTGATATCCTACACAAAACCTTTTCAAAAAATATTTGCCCGTAATGACGATGATCACCTGTTCAATACATATTCGCAGAACATTGTTAATTCAGATAAAATGTGTTTTCCTCAGTCTGTTAGGAATTCCAAGTAATATCAGGGATATGATTCATGAATAATTTTAAAGACAGGGTAAAGCAGAGTATTGCTCATCAATACTATCAACGCTATATGAGTACTGTACAACATAATGGCCCCATGATTCGTGTTCAGTCTGTAGACGAAACAATTATGATGTTGCAGAATACAGACCATAGTCTGGTCCGTTTTGGCGACGGTGAACTTACGTTTATTAGAGGAAGAAATCTGCAGTTGCAGAACAGCAACCGGGAACTTCAGAAACGGCTGGCGGATATACTCGGGTACACGCATGATGGTCTTGTGGTATCTGTTCAGGATATTTTTAATGGGCTTGATTTTTATGTACCTGCTTCAAAACGATTTTGGGAAGATCATTTTCTCTTCTATCACAAATATTATAATAAGCTATGCAGCCATGACCGAACCTATGCCAATACTCTTTTCTCTCGTTGTTATATAACGAGAGAAGACAAGAATGTATGTGATGGGTGGTTTCAAGAGATAAAAATGATCTGGAAGGGAAAGAAAGTTGTAGTAGTAGAAGGAACACGTACTCATAATGGAGTTGATAATGATTTACTGTCTTTATGCAGCAGTGTTGAGCGCATTCTGATTCCGCCTGCTAACGCATTTAATGCTTATGATCGAATACTTGCTGCCAGTTGCGCATTTCCTTCAGATAGGCTGTTTTTAATATCTGCAGGAGCATGTGCAAAACCTTTAACTGAGGATTTGTTCTTAAAAGGTTATCGTGTCATCGATATTGGCAATCTGGATATGGAGTATTCATGGTTTTTAATGAATGCCAAAGAAAAGATTGCGATTCCTAAACACAGTATTGTTGGCATAGAAGCAAACAGGAAAGCCGGCTACTTACAGTATTTGGATGAGATACTTTAAAAGAACAACAATGAAAGAAACATGGCTGAGGAGATCAATACATGTACGAAAAGATGAAATACATTTTATCATTGAAAGAAAAGATCACGATGGTATTCCTCTTCCTTGCCGTATTCATTGGCAGTATCTTTGAACTGATGGGTGTCACGATTTTTATGCCTTTCATACAGGTACTGATGACACCGGATCAGATTTATACTAACAAGTGGCTGCATTATTTTTACGCGTTATTTAGCTTTAAAAGCACAACGCAGTACCTGACCGCAATCGCCGGACTGATTATCGTCATTTACGTGGTCAAGAATGTGTATCTGATGTGGGAGAAAAACGCGATCTATAAATTCAGCTACAGACTGCAGAAACGAATCTCGGTCAAACTGCTGAAAGCGTATATGTCCGAGCCGTACACCTTCCATCTCAACCACAACATA
>CACZZB010000118.1 GCA_902785555.1 uncultured Ruminococcus sp. | reverse complement strand
CACTTGGATAGTTATGCATTTACGTTCCCTCTTTGCTGTTTTTTCTTCATTATATTCTTTTCTAGAGCCTTTTTCAAGATTTTAAACAGGCTCTTAGAAAAGAGTTTATCTTTTCGGCTGATTGGGTATTTCAATATTCTGATACTTTTTCTTGTAATATTCCACTACATCACTGGAAACACTGTTTTTGACGAACATATCTTTATAGCCGTTTCCAAGTCTGACACACTGCATACAGTAAACTGCCCTTCCCATGTGAAAGCAGTCCGCACAAGTTATGATTTCTTTTTCCATTTTTTATTCTCCCTTTTTTATTTTGCAAAATATATTTCTATGTGAATTTGATGAAGCAATTTCAAAGGCTCATCATATTTTGCAAGAATATTTTTGTATTCATTTTCAAAAGCCTGTATTTTTTCAGGGGACAGGCTTGCACCCACTCCACGACAGCTTTTGATCCTGCCAAGCCATTGTTCCTTTGTAAATGACAAAACCGCATTGTATGAATGAATTGTATCAATGTCAAAGCGGTTTTTCGCCCATTCGGGAAATGAATATTGATACTGCTTAAATCCACCGCCTTTCCAGTGAGGATTGTATTTCAGAACAAGCTGTTCCATCTCAAAGATTTTTTCATCTTCATACGGCAGCCAATCCATAAATATTTTACAGAAAAGTCCGTTGGATTTCAATACCCTATGAATTTCTTTTGCAGCCTTTTCACTGTCGAAATAGTGAAAACACTGTACAGCCGTCACAACATCAAAATGATTGTTTTCAAATCCCGTATTTTCGGCAGAGCAGACTTTGAAATTGATATCCATATTTCTTTGTTGAGCAAGTTTCTGACCGTATACAATTTGATTTTCGGATATATCTGTTGCCGTGAAATTTGCACCTGTGTGATACAGATTTATCGGCAAAACTGCCGTACCGCTGCCTAAATCAAGAATATTTTGCCCTTGTTTGCCAATGCCGAATGAAATGAGCTTGTCATACATACTTTTCGGGTAAATATCACGATATTTTGCGTATTCATCGGACACTTTCCCGAAATCAAATTCATTTCCGTTATCTATGTAATTCAACTTCATTGAAAAAACTCCCTATCAATATTCTACAATGAGGTATAAGGCGGCTAAAAACAGTGTGCATGAAGTCAGGAAAATAATGTGTTTTTTCTTCTGTTCCCAGAGCAAGCCGATAAATTCACGCAAAAACGCATTCGGGAAAAAATACAGTTTTGTTTTGGCAGAAAGCCCTTTGACAGTCATTCCTAATTTTTGTGCAAGTGTATATCCACGGAATACGTGATAATTTGTCGTTGAAAAAGCGATGTTTACATCAGAAATATTTTCGGTATCGCTTTCAATAACTTTCTTTGAAAATGCCATATTTTGATAGGTATTGACGGATTTATCTTCTTTCAAAATCTGACTTTCGGGAATGCCCTGTTCCATGAGATAGCGTTTCATGCTTTCAGCCTCGCTGATAACTTCATCACTGCCCTGACCACCTGATGGAACAAATTTAGCGTGTTTATGGAATTTTTCGTACTGTTCATGTTCAAACGTCAATGCACGGTCAATTCTGCCACGCAGAATGGGAGTGGGTGAGCCGTCACTTCTTATCGCACAGCCCAAAATAATGATATAATCCATAGGCTGCTTGATTTTGTATTTCGTTGAAGCCAATGCACAGGCAACAGTCGAAATAAGCATACATTCCAAATAACTGAAAATGAGAGCAACAGTCGCCTCTATGACAGTGAGTGTATAGTAACCTGCCTGTGAACGGGTGTTTTCACCGCCTTTACCGAGCATATACATCATCACAATCCCACAGATTGCGGCAAATCCCAGAAAAAATCCGAGAAGATTTTGTATGCGGAAACCCTCATGCCTGACAAGATGAATATTGCTGACACTGAGAGCAACGGCAAACAGCATAAACGGAATAATCGTAAGGGTTACGAAAGAAAAAAATGTATTACAGTATGTTTGCAGAAGTCCATCTACATAGGTTAAATTTCGGTACTGCCAGTCGCCGAAAATATTGTATATGGAGTACAGGACATTCACGGTCAGAAAGAAAACGATACCGCCCAATGCGACCATTGAATAAGTAAACTCACCTTTTCTTTCACGTTTAGTGAAAGATATGCTGAAAGTGATTATCAGCACAATCATAATGGCATCAATCAGCACGTTAAACATCCATAATCCGTTGAAACTGTCGAATTTCATATCATATATCAGTCCGAATTTTGTGACATGGAGGGAAGTTCCAAATTGCCGTATTCTGTCCTCGTAAACGGTCTGATAATCCACGTTCAGTGTGACATTGCCACTGCCGATACTTTCGGTTTCAATCACGATTTCATTTAACATATCGTGAAATTCTTGCACATGAATATCTTTGATTTTCACGATATTTTCATCGGAAAGCTCAACTTTTACGGTATTCATATCGGGTTCTCCGACCGAATGAAAATAAATCTTGTAAGAACCGCCGACACAAAGCAGATAAACAGCATAACTGACAATCAAAACAATAATTGACACGATACAGAAAATATAGTGAGGTTCAAGTTTTTTGGATTTTTTCAATTAAATTCCTCCGATTTTTTGCAAAATTTCCTGTTTGCTTATGGTTACAGATGAGCATATCAAAAAGTTTTTATCCCACTCTTTGAACTCTATATCTTCATCAATAATTTCCTGATATTTCATATGTTTCATCAAGTCGTACCAGTCGGAAGCCTTGGCAATTTTCATAGGCTCTGTAAAATCTGCCACAATAACGGAATACGGACAAGCCCAATAACAGCCCTCCACAGCAAGAAGATTGCTTTGAGTATCGTAGTAAGGTTCAAACCAAATAAAAGTTTCCTCAAATGTTTCCATATCGTGAAAATAGGATTCTTCAGGAAAATAGTGAACGCAGGAGCCTGTTTCAATATCAAGCACACTGTACCCATACAAATCTTCATCAAAAATGAGATAGCTTTTGCCGTTGGAATGTTTGATAATTTTGGACATTCTTGAATGACCGTCAATATTTTTCCATTCAAAAATGCAAACATCATTTTTATACAATCTGCACAATTCCCCGTCAACGGGAGCATAACCCTCTTTTTGATTGAGCGTGTCGGCATAATAATATTTTTTGACTGTATATCCGTCTGTTAATTCCTTGAGGTCTGTTGGATCGCTTAAATCACAGTGAGCAAATATCTGCATATCCATTTGTTTTCTTTTTTCTTGGTATTCTTCGCTAAAGTAATAGTTCATAAAATTCCTCCTATTGTCTTGTAAAAATCGTTCCTCCGCCAAGCAAGATATCACCGTCATAAAATACGACTGCCTGACCTGATGTGACGGCTCTCTGAGGTTTATCGAATATCAGTTTGACACAGTTGTTTTCAAGGGGATAAAGCGTTGCAGGCTGTTCCTTTTGATTGTAGCGAACTCTTGCTTTGACTTTCAAAGGCTCTTTTGGACACTCTATCGACACCCAATTCACCTCTTTACCGTAAACTGTATCGGTGAATAAATCGTCATTTGAGCCGAGTGTTACGGTATTTTCAGCGACATTCTTTGAAACGACATAGGCAGGTACACCTAATGCAATTCCCAAGCCCTTTCGTTGACCTATCGTATAACGGATAATACCGTTGTGCTCGCCTAAAATATTGCCGTCTTTGTCAATGAAATTTCCTTTCGGGAAAGTCTGTTTAGTATATCTCTCGATAAATCCCGCATAATCTCCGTCAGGCACAAAGCAAATATCCTGACTGTCGGGTTTGGACGCATTTATCAAATCTTTTTCCAATGCAATAGCCCTTGTCTGATTTTTGGTTAAATTTCCGATAGGGAATAGGGTTTTGGCAAGCTGTTCCTGCGTCATGCCGTATAAAACGTAACTCTGGTCTTTGGTTTCGTCAATGCCTTTTTTGATGATATATCTCTGCGAATTTTCGTCAAATTCCCGTCTGACGTAATGACCTGTTACAATATAATCCATTCCAAGAACTTCGGCACGTTTCAAGAGGGCATTGAATTTGATGAACCTGTTGCAGTCAATGCAGGGGTTGGGCGTTTCACCGTTGATATATGCATTATTGAATCTGTCAATAACATTTTCTTTAAATCTGTCACAGAAATTATATACATAAGAGCCTGTTTAAAATCTTGAAAAAGGCTCTAGAAAAGAATATAATGAAGAAAAAACAGCAAAGAGGGAACGTAAATGCATAACTATCCAAGTGAT
>CACZZB010000117.1 GCA_902785555.1 uncultured Ruminococcus sp. | reverse complement strand
TTTATGGAAAAACTGTGAAAGAAAACTCGCTATTTCTTTACAGATGACTGTTCTTACTTTTGTATCTTTACTTATCAGAAGATTTTAAACAGGCTCTTACAAGAGTCAAAGTAAGTCCCAATGGACAACCTACCAGGCTTGGACAACAGAAACCGTATTCTCTTTGCCGCTTCCGTCGGTTGTCACTTATAATATCTGTGTCAAAGTCAAAGACCAGAACGGCATGATTGCCAAAAAATTCTTTGATGTCAAAGTTAAAGACCCTTCTCTGAAAAATCTGTCCTCTGTCAGTGCCAATGAAATCTCTGTCGGTGAAAGCGTTACCTTCACGGCACAGGCTCAGGACGGTCAGGGAGGCTATCAATATGCCGTTTACTACAAGAAAACTCAAAATACCACTTGGAAAACACTTTCAAACTGGTCAGAAGAAACTCTCAAAACAATGAACTTTACCGAAACGGGAACTTACAATGCCTGCATTAAAGTAAAAGACCAGAACGGTACTATCGAAAAGAAATATTTTGTTATCACTGTTACCGAATAAATGATATTTCTTCGTTCAGCCGAAATTGTCATATTATGTATATGGCAGTTTCGGCTTTTTATTATAAAAAATTTTAAAAAAATTGTTGATAATTAAGTCTAACTTAAATTTGCCTGTGGAAAGGCATTATTTTTAGAACAACGGTTAGTCAAAGCTAACCTTTATTTTTGCTACACAAGTTAGTTCAAGCTAACTTACTGCGAATTGCCGTGAAAGGAGAGAACCGATATCGACCGTTACCAATACAAGAGCAAGACACAACAGAATATTGGCACTCCTCTTAACGATAGCAATATTGTTAGGAATTTTTCCTATATCGGTCTTTGTTTTTGCGGGAACGGCTCTCAGTGACGGCAGTTATACGGCGGTCAGTACCAGTACATACAAAAAGGACGGTCAGGCTTACAATGCGACCGTTACGATCACTGTTTCCAATGGTATTATTACAAAAGTTGCCGAAGGTGATACGAATGGTTCTATTCACCCTGCTACGTCAGACAATAAAAAATATTTTGAAAAAGCCATGACGGGTATCAATGAACAGCTGAAAGGCGACAAACCCCAAGATGTCAATGTTAGTGATATTGATACCGTTTCAAAGGCAACTTATTCCAGTAAGTTGATTATTGAAGCAATTGGAAAAATCCTTGGCGGTTCGGGCAGTCAAAGTTCACAACAGTCCAGCCAGCCAAGTGGCGGCGGTTCAACAACGGGAACTAAAAAGTATGAGTTAGTAGCAAATCCTGCAAGCGGTAAAAATTATATTCTTGCCAGCGGCAACAGCGGCACCGTTTGTATTATTGCAGATACAGGTGATAAAGAAGCTCAGCCGATTGAAGTATCTGTTAACAATTCCGTTATCGAAACGAATTTCACTTATTCTTTTATTTATCAAACAGTTTCAGGCGGCTTTGTACTCAGAAGTAATAACACTAAAAAATACTTGACAGGCAAAGATTATGAACTTTTAAGCAGTTATAGTGTCAGCGATGGCGGAAAGGTTAACGGTCAATTTGCATTTGACGGTAAAAAAATATATACATACATATCTGATAAAAATAAGAATTATTATATTTATTTTAAGTATGATGATAAAGATGATGAATATGATTTAAAATTTGAAGATGGTTCCAGTAAAAGGTCTAATGTGTATTTCTATCAGGAAGTGGAAAGTACACAGGAGTCTTCTCAGGAATCCTCGACAATACCTGACAATCCTGTTTACAGTAAGGTTACTTGGAAAAACTATGACGGTACGGTTCTTTATGATGAAAAAGACCAGATACAGGGCTATAACTATATTTATTCCGGCTCTCATCCTCAAAAAGAATCTACCGTTCAGTATGGTTATGAGTTTGTAGGGTGGTCTACCAAGCAAAATGATTCTCCCGATAATGCCAAACCCGACAGTGAACTTGGTCTTGTACCGGCTAATGATAATACTGTGTTTTACGCTGTTTTCCGACAGGTAGATTTGCCGGCACACAATAAAAAAGTCGTTTCTACCGATACTGACAATGAGTATAACCTTACTCTTGATGTCCAAAGTACGCCAAAAACCATTTCTCCGGTAGACCCCTCTAATTATAAAGGAAAATTTGATATAGTTGTCGTGGTTGACCGTTCTGCAAGTATGAAAGATAATTGTGGAGAAGGAAAGTCGATAATGCAAAAAAACCGTGAGGTTGTAAACAGTTTTGCAAACGGACTTTTTGAGGGTGAAAATGATAACCGAATGTCTATCGTTTCGTTTGGAGGTCAATATGGCGTACAAAGTGGCTATGGTGTGATGACCGGTTGGCTAAATAATGCAAGTGCCGTTCAAACGACCATGAATAATCTGACATACCGTAATGAAAATGGTGGGGAATCGAATCTTCCAAATGGTACGAACTATACCGCCGGTCTTTACGGTGCCGCTGCTCTGCTTGCCGGCAGGAGAACGGCTGCCAATGTACAAACGGTTGTTTTATTTCTGTCAGACGGTGCTCCGACTGCCTATTATACCAGTAAGCCCACAAAATATAGCACAGGCGGTGCTGATAACGGCAGTGTCAATAAAGACAGCGATGCAGCAAATGATGTTGCAAAAGCTATCGCTGAAATATCTGTTATAGAAAATGCTATTGATAAATTCTGTGCCGTGGCAGTTTTCGACAGCACTGATGACAGTGCCAATACTTATCTGAAACAGCTTGCGAACGCTTTTGGGGATAAGGGTGCATTTTATCCGTTTGCCAAAGCTGAAGAAATGGACAATACTTTTAGCGATATAAAAAAGGAAATCGCTTCCAGTGTTACCGTAAATCCTAAAAATTTGATTATTACCGATACATTGAGTGATTATGTCGAACTTAAAAACAATAGTATTACAACCGGTACAACAGTAAAGAAAACTTTGAATGGTAATACTACCACTGTTTCAAGCAGTTATTACCAACTTTCATATAACAACAAAACAATCAAACTTGATTTTAATGATGATTATGAGCTTGACGAGGGTGCAGTATATACACTGACAGTGCCGATTAAGGCAACTGACAAAGCTATCAATTACTATAAACAAAATGGAACTTATCCTAATAATGGTGATACCGGTACCGGTACTTATGCCGGAAAACAAGGCTTTTACAGCAACAGTAACAATGCCACTGTTTATTATGAGTATGACGAACAGCAAGATAATCAGTATACCCTCAAATATGCCATGCCTGTTATACAGGTGTCCGCAACACAGGAACCGACTGCCTATACCGTTACTTGGAAAAGTCAGGACGGCAATACAATTCTTGAAACCGATACCGGTGTAACAAGCGGTACAAAACCGTCTTATGATGGTGCTGCTCCTGCCAAAAGTTCCGATGCAACTTATGATTATACTTTTGCAGGCTGGGCAACCTCTCCCAATCAGGAATCAGGTACAGCGGCGGCAAATCTGGCGGATGTTTCAGACAATGTTACTTATTATGCCGCTTTCTCAAAAACACAAAGAACAGATGTTCAGCCGTCAACGTATACTGTTACTTGGAAGAATTATGACGGACAAACCATTGCAAGTTTTGCTGACCTTGCTTATGGTGCTGATACGCCACGTTACAGTGGCACTCCCACAAGAGCAAGCTCAAATGGAATTACCTATACTTTTGCAGGCTGGACACCTGCTGTTTCTGAAAAGGTAACAGGCAATGCTGTTTATTATGCTACTTACAATGCAAGTGCAGTGGCTGACGATTCTAATATTCATCTTACCAAAGAGGCTGTCTCCACCGGTGAGAATACATGGCAGTTGGTACTGACCGCTTATGCAAAACAAAGTAGTATGACAACTACCCGTGAAGTGCCGTATGATTATAGCAATAAAAAAAGCAAGAAAGCTTCAACTATATACAATATAATTAATGGTGAGAATGGAGTAACAAAGCAAACTATTTATTATGATACTTATGGGCAATTATATGCAACTTATAATAGTAATAACCAAAAATATAAGATTTATTACACATATAACGGAGAAAATACTAATATATTTGGAAATGCTAAAGATGCTGCTGTGTCTGACGAATATTTGGCAAAAATGTACACTATTAATACAATGACGGTTAATACATTGGATAGTAGTGCTGTACTGAAAGACTTTATTAATACTATAGCAATACAAAAAATTAACAGCATATTCCACATGAGTTAAACCAACCGACACAATCTGATTGAATAACGCAACTGAAAGCGTATTTAATTGCATCA
>CACZZB010000116.1 GCA_902785555.1 uncultured Ruminococcus sp. | reverse complement strand
GTTAAAATCAGGATACACCGGAGTGAAATTTTCTCTATGGGCAACAACTATATCTGAATGAATAAATTTGTCAATGTTTTTCCATACGATAAAGTCTGTGTCAATCATTACATACGGCTCTGTCTGCTGCAGCAAAGCAAACAGTTTTCCTGCTGCCCAAAAAGTCTTGGGATTGATTTTCTCTGTGATGATTAATTCCTGCACTTCATCGTAAACAGAAAGCAAATGAAACGAATCAAGATACTGCAATATTTTCTCATCGGCAATCATTTTGACGATACCGTTATGTTTTTTCCATGTCATCGCCGAAATAATCATGGTAAGTATTTCAAAATCTTCCATGTAATACGGATTATCCGCAAAAGAAGGCTCCGACCATAATGAATGTAATGCTTTCATTATATCAACTCCAATCCATATCCATAGCCTCCGCTGCCTGAAAAACGCATGGAACAACACCAATTAATTTCTTCTACTTTATTGATAATGTGGATAATTTTATCAAAGAGTTCCTTTTCTCCTTCTTCTCCTCGATGGAAAGGAACCATACAATTCAATTTCACTTCCGTCAGGATATTATAAATAGTGACTTCTGCATTATCTGAAGTATTTTCCTCATTGTTTGGTGTATCTATCTCAACTTCATAATACTGCAAACCCGATTGTTCTTCGATATATGACGAAAAATTCTTTTCGAGAGTATTCGTGACATGACCAAAAGTGTTATTCTTTTCAAAAACAGTCAGTTCTTTTGGGTCATCTATCGGCATATCGTCTGTATATTCAATATTCAATATATCGCATATCCAACGGACAAGCTTATTATTCAACTCAAACAGTTCTTCAGATTCTTTATCATAATGATGCTCTTTGCACCAGTCAGTCAGTGTTCCCCGAAAAAAGTTGCCAAGCAAAGAAACTGCATCTGCGTTTTCTCTCAATTCTTCTATGCTTTCCATTCTTGTACCATCTGACATTTTTAAAGGTTTATTCAACATCTCTCAACCACCTCAAACTAACTTATTCCAAATTTTCTTTGTTTTTTCTTCGGCACTTCTCCGGACATTTCAACAGACGGATACAAAGGAATATTATTGGTCTGAGATTGCATACACTGCAAAAAATCTCTTATCATAGCTTTCCTGTTATTTATATCTGTATGAAAACCATAGGATTGAAACCATTCTTTCAGCACTTCCAAAGAAATCAATTTGTTCTGGCACAGTGTAAACAGCATTATTCTGTCAGCATCAGACTGATTTTCTTTTTCTTTAAGACATTCTTTCATCATACTATAAATATATGGTGAAAATACATTTTCATAAGGCATACTGTATCTGACATTCAGAAACGTATAGATATATCCTTTTGGTTTCAGCTGTGCTTCCAGTCTTTCAAACGCACTGACTTGTTCGGACTTCCATTCCCGTTTTTGATAATGATACTGGAATTCAGCAAGAATTATATCATCAGAATCCAACATCTCTCTGTTGTACAGCCTTAATTCAAGACAGTCTGACACAATGCCATCATTGACATATTCCTTGCCGCTTGGTACAAATCCAAGTATACAATGTTCCGTGAAATCCGGAGAACATTTGCTGTCAAATTCCTCAAGTATATGAAACAAATCAATCCTGTCGGGTGAAAAGAAATATTTTCCACGGCATTTAATTAGACCTGATGAAAGCCACAGGATTCCTTTTTCTTCAAAGAATTCAAAGCCATAGATAATACCGTCAGGATAACTGTCATATTGCACCTGAAACAATCGGCTCTGAAAATTCATCTGTTCCAAAATTTCCTTACTCAACAGCATACCGCTTTTCAACTCAATGGATGTTGATTTTATCACTGCCATAAACATCACCTCTTGCCATCAAAGAAACTGGAACCGGCAGACTCGTAATTATAGTATTTGCCTTTGGAAACTCTGTATTTCTCTTTTGAAGCCTCTATTATTTTTTGGATAAAATAAACATAGAAACCATATCCGGCACTTTCTTCCGAAGGAACTGCAACAACAAAGGTTTCTTCTCCGTCTTTTCCGTTAAATTCAATATTGGCAAGACTTTTGCAGGTTCCCTCCCAATTAATGGATGTATTACATTTTTTCAATTCATCAATTACTGTTTTAGGATCCGAACATTTACCCATTCCTTCAATATTTCTTACCGATATATTGATCTTTCTGATGATTTTTACTGCATCCCTTACCACAAGTGTAATTTCATCAAGATCTTTTTTTACCGGATAGAATATCAGACCTTTCGTTTTTTCATCCTCTGCCGGTGCTTCTCCCATCAGATGCAAAAAGCTGACACCATAGATTCTTTCAGCCGTTTTTTGATTTGAAATGACATCCGCCTGCATATTCAGACCCTTATACATCATATACCGTATACTTCCGTCAATACAATGCTTTTTCAAAGAAATGCTTTCTACGTGTTCAATGCCTCTTTCCATCAAGGCACGAAGTTTCTTTCCCGGAATAAACTCTTTCAGAAGCTCATTGAACAGATTGATTTTGCATGATTGTCCCGACAGACGATAATATTCATATTCAGGTTTGGGCAGTCCATTTTCCAAATTAAGTATTCTGTTGAGGAGATTATAAATATCTCCGAAAATCGCCTTACGTATCTCTGTAATTGTAATTTCGAGGTTATCACGGAGAGGATTTTCCAAACGCACAAGACAATCCCCCTGTTTTTGATATAGGTAATTCAGTTTGACATCACCGATTGTCTGAATCACATCATACCAGTCAGTTCTTTTTACTTCCTTTTCTTCACGGTAAAAAGTAAACTTGACCTGTTCTGCAAACTGCCACAGATAATAAAAATTACGCTTGATTTTAGGCATATCTTCATCATAGAATATATCTGACATATTATTGAACTGTGTCGGAATAAAATTCTCACACTTTTCATAAAGAGCCGTATAATCCTTATACAGTTCTTTTTCATCATAGCCTTCCCTGTCTGCTTCCAGCAAAATATCGTTTTCAGAACATTCCAGAACTTTGCTCAATTCTTCTTCCGAAATAAAACCATACTTTTTGGCAATCTTCATTTTAATCAGTTGCATAATTCTGTATGTAATATTATTGCCGCCATAGTTAAAATCGCCATTGCTGAACTGCATATCAAGTTTAATTGTATCGACCTCTCCGTCTTTGCGGCTTGGAACAAATTCATACCGGCACGTTGCCAAATCAGTTGTTCCGCCTCCGCAGTCGATAACTGCAACATTGCCTGAAGGAGATATACTGCCGTCATCTTCGCTCCACTTCACAAACCTATCGGATACATAGTCAAATACGATAGCTCCTGCCTCATCAATCGCATCTTCCATAATCTCATATTCCGGCAATATTTCTTTCAGAATCGTAATAAATTTATATTTCATCTTTACCGGTGAGGTAAAATGAAGCTTACGGAACCTTACTCCAAAATAATCCTCAGCCCTTGAAATCACATTTTTGATGTACTCACGCACAATTCCTTTTTTAGAAACCGTTGCAGTATTGCCATCGACATCACAAACTTCTATCATTTCAGGATAATAGCTGTCCTCTATAAGCCATTGTTTTATCTGATAAAAAACAGATGCAGATGATTCATAATTTCCGGCTTTTTCGAGAGCCTTGGCTTCAAAGCCAAACTGATAAATAATATTTTCTTCATCCTCAGCATTTTCAACATAAACAACCGTCGGGAAATAACCGACAAACTGATTATTCTGTGTAACATCGGCAAAAACTACCAGTTCAGGTACAGAACCGTATTCATCTTTAATGCGATAACTGCCGGCTGTCGTATTGCTTGTTCCGAAGTCAATACAAAGAACACGATCTGTTTCCTTCATTTCCTGAAGCTTAATGGTTATATCCTTATATATGATTTCATCTATCAAAGAATCTTTGCTTATCCCCAAAACAGCCAGATTAAATTTTGTTTTTTTCCTGAAAGCATCAAAATCTATATCACGCTTTTCCATAACAATCAGACTGCTTGCTTCCTTTTCGACGATTCTTCCGACTGCTATCACTGTTTTCAAGTCATAATCCAGAATGAAAATATTATTCCTGCTGATATTATCCAGCTGACAGCTGATTTTAAAATTACTGTTCACTGTAACAGACATATTTTCATAAAGTACAGGAGCTTTCAATTTGATTTTGCCGGAAGTATCTTTTGTCAGTCGGCTGTAATTATGCTGAAAAAATTCCTGAGCCTCCTCCAATGACATACCGTATACATCAAATTCAAACACTGTTTCGGATATTTTTTCCTTATTGTCAGATACCGTTTTCGTTTCTTCCGTAACAGAGCCGTTTTCTATTTCTTCTGTAACAAGAATCGTTTCATTACTTTGCATATCATCTTCCGGAAA
>CACZZB010000115.1 GCA_902785555.1 uncultured Ruminococcus sp. | reverse complement strand
GACACACGGGGTTAGCTCGTTGATACTGTACAGGTTGCTGTACTTGAGCGAGAAGCCCCCGCCTCTAAGCGATAGCGTAGGCGGTGGGAGTATGTCACTAAATCTGTCAATTATTATAATATACGACACGGAAAAATACAAGTATCGACAATAAAATCGTTAAACGGTTTATGATGGGCAATTCGAATTGGTTTATTTTTATAAACTGAATGAATTGCCACTTTCATTTCTTGTTTTCTTAATTCTAACATAAAATCATCACTTAATCAAGCGAATAAGACTATAATTACAGTGATTCATTAAATGCGGTGACATCTGCAATAGAAATAAGACTGACTTATTCTTGACTTAGGATTCTTATTATGCTATTCTTGAAACGAAGAAGTAACATATTGATTACTTTCAATAATGACTATATCTCAAAAGTTATTGATATTGCTTTTACAAATAAAAAACTCGGTACATTAGGAAAATATATGTGTCAGCCGTCCGAGAAGATTTGTCAAATCTGTTAATATGAATATGCTTTCTGCATTTTACAGCAGGGGCTGTGATTCAAGAGAAATGTTTGAAAAACTAAAAATTGCCAAAATGCCCGATTGGGATAAACACTTGAACAAGTACATGGTTACGCTGATATCGTTTTTCTGCCCAATTTTGAAAATCACGATGTGTTAAAAGACTATGATAAGATACTGCTTGTGGGTATCAATTATGAAAAAGATAACAATGATAAAAAGCATGAATGTGTTATTGAAGAATTTGTGAAGTAATGTAAATGAAATTTACTGCTTTTCTGCATTTAACAGGTCAATAAACAACTGTGATACCGTTGACAGTTTACGGTCTTTTTTCCATATAAGCGTGGGAGTTACGGTGATGTTCGGTGTCAGCGGAAGAAAGCAAAGTTCGGATTTTTCGGAAGTATCAATCAACCTGTCAAATGAAACGGCATAGCCTATGCCATCCCTCACCATCAGGGAAGCATTATAAAGCAGGTTATAGGTTGCGGCAACATGGAGTTTTTGTGTCTGTGTTCCGCTGAATATTGACAATCCGTTTGCTCTGGATATGATAAGCGGCTTGCCGTAAAGGTCTTTTACGGTAAGCTGTTCTTTTTTGGCAAGCTCACTGTCACGCCTCATAATGACACCGAATATTTCTTTTTCATCAAGTGTATAGTGATGATATGTTTCTTTGTCGAAGTCTGTGAAAATCAGGGCAAAATCCAGCAGTCCGCATTCAAGACTGTCTTTCAGGTCTTCCGTATCACCGCTGACAATATTGAAACGAATATTGGGATAACGGCTTTTCATGGTGCTGAATATCTTTGTTATTTTGTGCATGGAATGTGATTCGCCTGCACCTATATTGAGAGTACCCGATATGTTATTTCCGACTTCTGATATTTCGCTTTCCGTCAGTTCCATAAGATGAACCATTTCGCTTGCACGTTTGCGTAGAACATGACCTTCTTCTGTCAGCTCTATTCGTCTGCTGCCCCTTACAAAAAGCGTCACGCCGAGTTCTTCTTCCAAATCCCTGAGCTGACGTGACAATGACGGCTGTGACAAATGCAGTGACTGTGAGGCAGCACTGATATTTCCCTCTCTCGTGACGGCTAAAAAATATTGCAAAACTCTGAATTCCAATTTTATCACCCTATATTATTATACACTTTTTTCTATGCCTGTAAAGCATAGTTTTGTATTTGATATAGGTATTTGCTATTTTTATTGTTTTATATTATAATGTAAACAGAAATGAGGGGATACAATGACAACAGAAGAATTTATCAGTATCATGTCAAGCGGTGCGGAAGTAACAGCAGGCAGTGAAGTGCATAAGTATATGATATATTTGAGCGGCGAAGCCATGAAAATAACATCAAGCCTTAATAATATTTGTCACACACCTGAGGAAATAGGTGAATTGATGGAAAAGCTGACGGGCAGAAAATTTCCGGAAGGTGCATATATGTTTCCGCCTTTTTATACAGACTGCGGAAAGAATCTGCATATCGGAAAAAATGTATTTATCAATGCCTGCTGTCATTTTCAGGATCAGGGAGGTATATTTATCGGAGATGATACACTGATAGGTCCAAAAGTTGTCATCGCTACTCTTAATCATCATCTCAATCCCGAAAAACGTGCCAATATGTTTCCGAAACCCGTAAAAATCGGGAAAAAAGTTTGGATAGGTGCAAATGTAACCATACTTCCGGGAGTAACAATCGGTGATGGTGCTGTGATAGCTGCGGGTGCGGTTGTCAGCAGAAATGTACAATCTCATACCGTTGTCGGCGGTGTACCGGCAAGGGTGATAAAAAATATTGATGCATAAACGAAAGGAAGTTTTTGAAATGAAAAAAACACTATCGGTTTCAGCATTGGCAGTCATTATGGCTCTTGCAGTATCTTTTTCATCTTGCAGTACAGTACCGTCCGAAAGCAAGTCTGACGGCACATCACAAATATCTGCTGTTTCACAGCAGGAAAATTTTAATTCAGAAGAAAATAAGGAGGACAATGTTATGTTTATCAAAAAAGAAGAACTTACTCTTACTCAGGAATGGGACAAGACTTTTCCGAAAAGTGATAAGGTTGATCATCAGAAAGTTACTTTTGTCAATCGTTACGGAATAACGCTTGCAGCAGATATGTATATTACCAAGAATGCAGAAGGCAAATTGCCTGCGATTGCTGTAAGCGGTCCGTTTGGTGCAGTCAAAGAACAGTGTTCGGGACTTTATGCACAGACTATGGCAGAAAGAGGATTTCTCACAATCGCTTTTGATCCGTCATTTACAGGCGAAAGTGGGGGAAATGTTCGCTATATGGCTTCTCCCGACATCAATACGGAGGATTTTATGGCGGCAGTTGATTTTCTTTCTCTCAACGAAAAAGTCGATCCCGACAGGATAGGCATTATAGGAATATGCGGTTGGGGCGGAATAGCATTGAATACGGCGGCTCTGGATACAAGAGTGAAAGCAACGGTTGTTTCCACCATGTACGATATGACGAGAGTAAATGCAAACGGCTATTTTGATGAAGAAGACAATGAAGAAGCACGTTATCAGAAAAAAGCAGCAATGAATGCACAAAGACTGGAAGATTTGAAAAACGGAGAATATACCCGTGCAGGCGGCTGTATGCCTTTGCCTGTGCCGGAGGAAATGCCTTTCTTTGTCAAGGATTACAGCGATTATTATAAGGGCAGGGCTTATCATGAGCGTTCACTGAACTCAAATGACGGCTGGAACACGATTGGCTGTGAATCTTTCATGAATCAGCCAATATTGCAGTATTCAAATGAGATAAGAAGTGCAGTTCTTATTATGCACGGTGAAAAGGCACATTCTCTTTATTTCGGTCAGGATGCTTATAATAACATGATAAAAGACAGTGCCTACACTGATAACAAAGAGTTGCTTATCATTCCCGATGCAGTTCATACAGACCTTTATGATAATCTTGATGTTATTCCTTTTGACAAGCTGCAAAGTTTCTTTGAAGAATATTTGAAATGATACCGAAAGGGTGTATTATCATGGAAAAAATTGTTTCGATTTTTATGAGTGCTTTGTTGATGCTTGCTGTGTCAAGCAGATACCTGTAAGTATCAATGAAACAAGTGATACGGAAATCTCGGAAGTTGAAAGCAGTCTTGAAGTATCGGAAGAAACGTCTGAAATTTCGGAAACGGAAAGCCGTATTGAAGTGCCGGAAGAAACGTCTGAAATTTCGGAAACAGAAAGCAGTATTGAAGTATCAGAAGAAACATCTGAAATTTCAAAAATGGAAAGCAGTATTGAAGTGTCGGAAGAAACATCTGAGATTTCAGAAACAGAAAGCAGTCTTGAAGTATCGGAAGAAACGTCTGAAATTTCAGAAATAGAAAGCAGTCTTGAAGTATCGGAAGAAACGTCTGAAATTTCGGAAACGGAAAGCAGTATTGAAGTATCAGAAGAAAATTCCAACAACATATATGTTTTGAAAATAGAAACAAACGGTAATGTTTTCTATGCCGACTTTGAAGATAACAGTTCTGCGGAAGCACTCAAAGAAAAGCTGAACAGCGGCAGTATAACAATCAATATGCACGATTACGGTAATTTTGAAAAGGTCGGTGAACTGCCGTTTTCGCTTGTCAGGAATGATGAATATATCACAACGTCATCAGGTGATGTCATTCTTTATCAGGGAAATCAGCTCACGATATACTATGATACAAATTCCTGGAATTTTACGAGAGTGGCGAAAATCCGAAATGCCGACAGTACATTAAAAAATAAACTGGGCGAAGGGAATATTTTTGTTACTATCGTGCAGTATAAAAATTCTGCTTTTGTGAAGTTTGATTCATAAAAGCAGAATTTTTCTATTCAAATTTTTCTGCAATATTGATAACTGTACAGCCTTGATTTTGTGCATACTTCATAGCAGTATAGGCACCGCCCTTATTTCTCTCAACGTAACAGATAACAAGCTGTGATTTTTTAACCATGTTTTGATTACGGATTTTGATAGCCGCCTTGAAATGTGCTTTTCGGGCATCGTCATCGACCTGAATGTCATTGTAATAGTCGAGCATATATTCTATATTATTGCTTATTTCGGCTCTCATATAAGGCAAAACCAAATTCAAATCCACATTGTCAATAAATAAAGTTTTCTTTACCTTTCTCACCGCAGAAGCAGCTATAATATCAAAATCTCCGTCACGACCAACAAGAAACTGCACATATTCATGTTCAGAAACGATTTTTGAAATGATATTTTCCAATTCATTCTGCACCTTATCCAAATTATCAATAATTCTGTGCCCAAAAAAGCTGACTGTATACATTTCCATCATGTAATCCTCCAATTAATAACTATATCGCTAATACATAGTATAACATGATAATGTATATAAATCAAACCATTAAAAATAAAAAAGCTACATAAATCATGTAGCTTTAGTGAAATATCATTTTTCGTTTGCTTGTTTTATCATAAATTCAACCATATCAAGTATGCGTTTTTGTTCCTCGGGCGGTAATTTTTGCATTTTTTCGGATAATTCAGATATTCTGTAATTACTGGAATGATTTACAACATCACAAAAAATTGCATCAGCAGATGTTTCAAGTCCGTTTAAAATCAATATCAACTTTTCACATCTTGGAAATGACGCACCTCTTTCTAATGTTGAAATATAGTTGGTAGTCAAACCAAGTTTTTCAGCAAATTCTTCCTGTGTAAGTCCTAATTCTTCTCTGCGTTGTTTGATTCGTTTTCCTATTCTTTTATCTATCATGGATTTAGCCCTCGCTTTATAATTCATTTAAGCATAGTATAATTTGTAAATCCATATAATTACAGAATTGCTTATACATATACTAACCATTAACGATATAGTATATACTGAATTTATTTTTGTTTTAAAATAGTAATTGACAAATTGAAAGGAAAATTTTATAATAAACACAGTCAGTATTTACATCATTTGCATTAGGCAAGTGTGTCCGGCATGGCTCCGGACGGTCTTACATTCGGCACCATATTAGCGTGCGGCAGAGGGTGTCTATGCGATTTAGAATTGAAATTTTATACGGGATAATTATATTCAAACGGCTGTTAAGGCATACAAAGGTGCTTTAACAGCCTTTTTTTGCGTTCTGTAAAATAGAGTGACAATGAATTTCGATGTCGCTCTTTTTTAATAAAAATTTTTAAGAAAGACGAGGTTTTACAAATGACCGAAACAATCACAGTAGGTCTTTTATCCGTAAAGTTCTTTAATTTG
>CACZZB010000114.1 GCA_902785555.1 uncultured Ruminococcus sp. | reverse complement strand
GCCATTTCTAAAATTATGCTTGATTGTTTGCTTGAACCACGTCATATTTTAAGAATTTTGGATCATTAAATTTCTTTATTAGAAACTTGATTTCCATGTCTCATCATAAAAAACTGTTGATAAAATCTTCTAATCATAGTATAATTAATTGGAATAATCTAAAATGAAAAGGAAAGATGTGTATGAAGCTGATAACAAAAATAGTTGAAGGTGCAAAGGATATTCTTCCTGCCGACAGCTACAAATGGCAGTTCGTTGAGGATATCATGCGTAAACAGGCAATGTCTTACGGCTTTAAGGAAATAAGAACTCCCGTTTTTGAGCATACAGAGCTTTTTGAAAGAGGTGTAGGCGATACCACAGATGTCGTTCAAAAGGAAATGTACACTTTCAAAACTAAAGGAGAAAAGTCTATAACACTTAAACCGGAAGGTACGGCAGGTGCGGCAAGGGCTATCCTTGAAAACGGTGTCTATAATGACGGATATCCTATCAAGGCATATTATATAACCCCTTGTTACCGATATGAAAGAGCACAGAAAGGCAGACAGCGTGAATTTCACCAATTCGGTCTTGAAGTATATGGAGCAGGCTCATATTTTGCTGATGCAGAGGTCATCTGTGCAGCTAAATCCGTATTTGACAGGCTCGGCATTGACAATATCAGTCTTGAACTCAATTCTATCGGATGTAAAAACTGCCGCCCGAATTACCACAAGGCTCTTAAAGAATATTTTGCAAGCCATGAAGAAGAATTGTGCGATACCTGCCGTTCAAGGCTTGACAAAAATCCTATGAGAATACTTGACTGCAAAAGTCCGATTTGTTCGGAAATAGCAAAAAATGCTCCCGTTGTACTTGATTATCTTTGCGATGAATGTCAGGAACATTTTGACGGTGTAAAAAAATGCCTTGATTCCGCTGATGTCAGATATACGGTAAATCCTCAGATAGTAAGAGGTCTTGACTATTACACAAGGACTGTATTTGAATTCGTTTCAAATAATATCGGTGCACAGGGTACTGTATGCGGCGGCGGCAGATATGACAGTCTTATGGAAGAACTCGGCGGTCAGCCTACTCCGTCACTCGGTTTCGGCATGGGCATTGAAAGACTTTTGATGGTTCTTGAAGAAAGCAATATCGAGATACCAAAACCGCCCGTATGCGACCTGTATGTGATAGGATTGGGTGATGATGCCAAAATAAAAGCGTTCAATTTAGTTGAGGGTGTCAGAAATTCCTCTCTCATTGCAGAATGTGACATTGTCGGCAGAAATCTTAAAAAGCAGATGATGTATGCAAATAAGATAAACGCAAAATTCACTATGGTAATAGGTGACAGCGAAATCGAAAATAATAAAGCTAAAATCCGTAACATGGCTACAAAAGAAGAAAAGGAAATTTCACTTGATGAAAATTTCTTTGAAGAATTCTTTGCAGTCTACGTTGAAGACGGAAACAAAAATCTTTTGGATATTATAAATAAAATGTAAAGGAAGTAATTATATGGCAGAATTTATGACAGGTCTGAAACGAACAAATTACTGCGGTGAGCTTCGTTCAGGCGATATCGGAAAAGAAGTCGTTGTATGCGGATGGGTACAGCGTCAGCGTGACCTCGGTCAGCTTATATTTATAGACCTCCGTGACAGAACAGGCATTATACAGCTTGCTTTTGACGATACAACAGACAGAACTGTTTTTGACAAGGCTTTCACAATCCGCTCGGAATATGTCCTTGCCGCAAAAGGAACAGTTCGTGAGAGAAGTGCAAAATCAAATAAAATTCCAACGGGTGATATCGAAATCGAAGTAAAGGAACTCCGTATCCTTTCAGAATCCGAAACCACTCCTTTCGAGATAGTCGACAACTGCCCGACAGCAGAGCTTACAAGACTTAAATACCGTTATCTTGACCTGAGAAGACCCGAATTACAGAAAAATATAATCTTCCGTCACAAGGTAGCAAAAGTTACCCGTGACTACTTTGACGAAAACGGCTTTATTGAGCTTGAAACCCCTATGCTCATCAAGTCTACTCCCGAGGGTGCAAGAGATTTTCTCGTACCGTCAAGAATTCATAAAGGTTCTTTCTATGCTCTCCCTCAGTCACCTCAGATGTACAAACAGCTTTGCATGGTCGCAGGCTTTGACAGATATATGCAGATTGCAAGATGTTTCCGTGATGAAGACCTCCGTGCTGACCGTCAGCCCGAATTTACTCAGATAGACCTTGAAATGTCATTCGTTGACATGGAAGACGTTCTTCAGATAGGCGAAGGTTATATTAAAAGACTTTTCAAAGATGTAATGGATATTGATATCCCGACACCTTTTCCGAGATATACATACAATGAAGTTATGGAGCGTTTCGGCTCTGACAAGCCCGATACACGTTTCGGTATGGAAATATTCAATATTTCCGAAGAAGTCAAAGATACCGAATTTGTTGTATTCAAAAATGCTCTTGCAAACGGCGGAAGTGTTCGTGGCATTACAGCTAAAAATGCCGTTAAGACCTATACAAGAAAAGAAATTGACAAACTCGTTGAATTTGTCAAAGGAATCGGTGCAAAGGGACTTGCATGGATTCGCTGGACTGATGACAGCATTTCATCGAGCTTTGCAAAGTTCATGTCAGAAGACGAAATGCAGGCTATCCTTGCAAAAGCAGGTGCCGAAAAAGGTGACGTTGTACTTATCGTTGCAGACGCTGACGACAATACAGTCCTTTCAACTCTCGGTGCAGTCCGTACCGAATGTGCAAAGAAACTTGATATCATCAAAGACGGATATAATTTCCTGTGGGTCGTTAAATTCCCGTTCTTCGAGTATGACAAGGAATCAGGCGAATGGCTTGCAATGCACCATCCTTTCACATCTCCGACAGATGAATGTATGGATAAACTTGACGGCAATAAAGGCGAGGTTTACGCCAAGGCTTATGACATGGTTCTCAACGGAATCGAACTTTCATCGGGTTCTATAAGAATCACCAATCCCGACTTGCAGAAGAAAATGTTTGAAATGCTCGGTCTGAGTGACGAGGAAGCATACGAAAAATTCGGTTTCTTGATGGACGCTTTCAAATTCGGTGCACCTCCTCATGGCGGTATGGGAATAGGTCTTGACAGACTTGTCATGCAGATGCTCAAAGCTCCTACACTGAGAGATGTCGTACTTTTCCCGAAGGTACAGAATGCAAGCGAGCCTATGACAAACGCCCCCGCAGGCGTTGACAAACAACAGCTTATTGACTTGGGAATTTCCGTCATCAGCGAAGAATAATTAAAATAAATAAAGCCTGCTGAACAGGAAATTTTTTGTTCGGCAGGTTTTCAGTTTGGAGATAATTTTTTAATGGAGAAGAAAATACAAAATGATTTTTTACGGGGATTGTTCAACGGGATACCTATTTTTTTAGGCTATCTCTCGGTATCATTCGGATTCGGGATAATGGCTGTCAGTTCGGGATTAAGCGTATTTGAAGCATTTATGATTTCTCTTACAAATCTTACATCGGCAGGACAGGCTCAAGGCGTTGTTGTGATAGCGTCAGGCGGTACTCTTATTGAGATGGCTCTCGTACAGTTTGTCATCAATATAAGATATGCCCTTATGGCACTTTCACTATCCCAAAAGCTCGACAAAAAATTCACCCTCCCACACAGATTACTTGCTGCTTACGGCATTACAGACGAAATTTTCGCTTTATGCTCGACAAAAGAAAACATTCTGAAGCCGAATTATATGTACGGAGTTATAGTCATATCCACATTCGGCTGGGTTTTGGGTACATTTTTAGGCGGTGCGGCAGGCACTCTTTTACCTGCAAATGTAACCTCAGCTCTCGGAATAGTTCTCTATGGAATGTTTATTGCAATAATAATTCCCCCCATACGAAAACACAAAAATATTCTGTTTGTCGTTGGAATGGCGGCACTTTTCAGCGTTATATGCAAATATCTCTTGCCATTCATATCAGGCGGTTTTGCCGTTATCATTTCAGCAATTATTGCCGCTGTACTCGGTGCACTGATATTTCCCCAAAAGGACGGTGAAAATGAATGAGCATTGCAATATATATAATAGTCATGGCAGGAGTGACCTATCTTATAAGAGCATTGCCGTTTGCGTTTTTCAGGAAAAAGATAACATCAAAATTTTTAAAAAGCTTTTTGTATTATGTTCCGTATGCTGTCCTCAGTGCAATGACAATACCTGCCATTTTTTACAGTACAGGAAATATCTATACTGCCATTGCAGGAACAGGAGTTGCCCTTGTATTGGCTTACTTTAATTTGCCATTGATAGTCGTATCACTTGCGGCAGCTTTGGGAGCTTTTTTAACAGGATTTATATTTTAACCCAAATGGGCAAGAAGTCCCCCACCTCTAAGCGAAGCGTAGGTGGGGGATGAATTGCCCGTCAGCCGTAAGGCTGACTTATTATTGCTTGA
>CACZZB010000113.1 GCA_902785555.1 uncultured Ruminococcus sp. | reverse complement strand
TGTTTACAGCTTGATTACGAATATTCTCAATGCCTATGACTTCAACAGTTCGATTGAATCTGTTGGAGCTGTTTATTTTATGGAGAATGAAAACGACTTGACCAACTATCAGGAATTAGGCTTGTATGAGCCGATACAGGAAGAGAGCTTTGAATACATCTGTCCTGTCAATGAAGATTATTCAGACGGCTGTATAGTAATCAACAATGACTTTGCAATAAATATCATAGCGAGAACAGAATACTTTTACAGGGAGGAAGTTATATGAAAACATTCAAGACTTCTGTTGATACAGAAATCATAACATCCGAAGATGGTCTTAATACATACGAGGTGATAAAAAAGTTATCTTTGCCCGAAGGAAAGTGTGCTTATCTTATATCACTCTATCCCACACGCAACGAAAGTAATATTTATTCTAATGACAGTACGCTTAATCACCTTGTATCACATATGACAGATATAGGATTGAAGGAATTGCATATACTTTCCCTTTTCAGTAAGGTTGTGACTTCCAAAATATCATCTCGTGGACTGAAAGTTGATGAAGATAACATGAAATACATTGATAAAGTCATGCACCACATCCGCTTTATCTTGGCATACAGGCTAAATATCATTGTTGGAATCTTAAAGAGTTCATTCAGAAAATAAATACAAGTGAACAGAAATAACATCAGACAGAAATAATATGCTGACAAATGCTGACATATCAAAATCTGCTTTCTATTCCTAAATGGAATGGCAGCGGACAGCATTGTCGGCATTTTTTATAAAAAATTTTTTCATTATTATAGATTAAGAATAAGAGATTTTAATGATTAACTACAAATAGAAATGATATTATGATAACAATAAAAAGTCATAGCGTTTGTATATGAATATAAAAAAACTTTAAAAAAATGCCGACATTGCCGACAATAATGTTTTCATATATGAAATACAAGGATAAATGAACATGACAGCATTTTGTCAGTTAATACATTTTCTATGAATTTTTAAAAATAGAAAAAAATTTAATTTTCGTTAAAAATGCCGAAAAATAAAAAATATAATAAAAAATATCAAATTGCTGTAAACCCTTGTTGTCACGGCTTAAATGATTATTTGTGAAATTATATTATATTGTGATAAAATTACATGTAAGAGCTAATTTTTTATTTCCAAATCATCACAATCCTCCGCAAATCCCTAAGCAAAGTTAAAAATTTTCTTTAATAGAATATTTGTATATGATGCACAAAACACATCAATGTTATACGCTGATAGGTTGTAGAAAATAGCTTGACTTTTTCAAAAGCATGGATTATAATGTCAAGCATCAGCATTAAAAGCTGAAATATATTATTTAAAGAGGTGTATAACCATGTTTTTTAATATTGAAGATATAAAAAACGAATTTCATAAAAACTTGATCTTACAGAAAGGAAATGATTTATTTGAAATCCGTATAATCAAATCGGGAATTAACGGATATTTTTCTTCTAATGAAGAAGGAATCAATTCACTTATCGAAGAATTAAAAAAGAAAAACTTACTCAACCAAAAAATTACAATTTATCAAACATTGCAAAGTGTGAAATCAGATGTGATAACGCATGATAATATCAATCGTTTGTATAAAACAAAGCACGATAACTATCATGCTACTGCAGATATTGATATCGAAAGATATAAATGGATTTTCATTGACCTCGATCCTATACATGAGGCAGATACTCAGATTCCTGATTCTGAACTAAAATATACGCAAGAAGCGAGAAATAAAATACTTAATGAATTAAAGGAAAATGGTTTCTCTAAACCTGTTGTTGTTTTTTCAGGTAATGGACAGCATATATATGTTCCCATTGATGAACCAAATACAAAAGATACCAAAGAGACAATAAAACAATTTCTGAATATTCTTGATAAGAAATTTTCAAACGAAAAATTCCATGTTGATACATCTATATTCAATCCAGGCAGAATTACAAAATTTATTGGCTGTTGGTCAACAAAAGGAAAAGATACACCTGAAACACCATATAGAGAATGTGTTCTCATTCAAGAGGGAGATGATATGGTCAACGATATAAACATAGTAAAAGAATATATAAACAAGAACAAAGGCTATATATCCTCATCAAAAGTATTAAAAAAGAAAATTTTAAAATCATCCGATAAATCATCAGCATTGACAGAAAGCAGTCAACCATCATCAACATCACTTGATTTTACAAATAACACCATAGCATTTAAAGAAAATTCAGATGACAATAAGAGAAAATATCTTCAAATAGATGATGTGACATCATATCTGAATAAATATGAAATTGATTTTAATGAAGAAGATAAGGGAGAGTATATATGTTATCAACTTTCACAATGTCCATTCAACGAGGAACATAATCGTGGAGAATGTGCTTTACTTCAAGTAAAACAAAAGGGAGTTAGTTTTCATTGTTTACATAATCATTGTAAAGACAAAACAATTTTTGATTTCGTCACAAAATATCCTTGTGGAACAATCCCTCCGATAGATAAGCAAAGCGACAGAGAAAAAGTTTTCAATACTCTTGTTGTAAACGGAAAACTTATCAGAAATAAAAAAGACTATTTTTTCTTTCATTTCAGAGGAAATACCTATCCATTAAACAGTGAAGAATTAGCAGTACTGATACGCAGAATTTCTCTTGAAATAAACCAATCAATACCTGAAATCAAAATTGATTCAAAAATTATTCAAAGCTTGGAAGGGTATACATTGGATGAAATCTATTATGAACAAGCCGCCATAGGTAAACGAATGGTATTGAATAACAATACTTTGTATTATGCACTGAATAAAAACAGATATGTTATCGTAAATGCTAATGGGGTTTCAATAAGTAATAGTTTACCAGATGATGTTTACTTTATCTCAACACAGCTTGAATCACAAGTTGAACCTGATTTCAGTACAAAGCCAGAAGAACTTCCCGAACTGTTGTTGAGTATCTGCAATATTGATGAAGAACAAATCTCACTTCTTGTAGCTAATATTTTATCATTTTTCAGAGATGATATAAACTCACCTATCTTAGTATTGCAAGGTTCACAAGGCTCTTGTAAATCTTCATGTGCAAGAATTATAAGAAGCATTATTGATCCTGATAAGATTGATTTAATATCATTTCCTGATAAGGAAGATGGACTTATAGCAGCTCTGTCAAATAACGATATTTGTTTATTTGATAATGTTGAAAAGATTACGGAAACAATGTCCTCAAAATTGTGTATAGCTGTAACTAATGGTTTTGTTAATACAAGGAAGCTCTATACAGATAATACTCAGGTATCCATCAATATCAGTTCTAATGTCATATTAACCTGTATAGAAGATGTTGTATCGCAGAGTGATTTAGCGGAGCGTTCAAATGTTATCCATCTTGAAAGAATAGCTGTATATAGAACAGAAGCTGATATGAAAAAACAAGTAGAACAGCTTATGCCTAAAATTCTTGGTGCTGTTTTTAACACGCTGTCTAATATTTTCGCTATTGCTGATAGCATAAAGCTTGACAATCCTCCCCGAATGGCTGATTTTGCTGAATTTGCAATGGCTGCAATAAAGACGGTTGGACTTAGTGAAAGTGAATTCTTGAAATTATATACTAATCGTGTTAAAGAAACTGTTAGTGTTACCGCATCGGATGATCCGTTAATTACTTGTATTGAATCTATTATTGCAAGAAGTAATAATGGTACTATCGAAATGCCGTCACATCAACTTCTTGAAAATATTAATAACTTGCATATATGCACTAACAGATATTCTCCATCATCTCTTTCAAGAGCATTGAGTGCGAGAACAGCGGAATTTGAAGCTGTTGGTATAACATGGAGTAAAGAAAGACGAGGAAGTGAAAGAGTTATAAAACTTACAAAGAATAAACAAATATTCGAATGCAATATAACCCAAGAAGAAATTTTAGATGATATTGAATTTTGATTGATTACTTTGTGTATAGTCTGCATTTATTGCAGGCTATACTGAAAAATATTGATTGATATTCAATTTACAAATGTATATTATTATCCTGATAAACATTGAAAGGAGTTTTATTATGTCAAGTATTATTAAAGTTACTAACAAGCAAGGTACTCATTACAAGGCAATCTATGATTTGCCACCACTGCTCAATGGCAAAAGAAGAAGAACAAGCAAAACTTTTCCTGTTGGCACAAGTCTGTCTGTTGTAAAGCAGTTCTTAGCGGAAAGAGAGCTTGAATATGCTCGTGGGGATAATCTGTCGGCTGATTATGATATTACATTCAGTCAGTTTGCAGATATGTACTTTGAAACTTATACGCAGTTTCTTAGTCCGTCAACATTGATAAATTACAAGAGAGCATACAATAACAAGAAATCTCATGGACTTAAAAATTATTTCGGTGATGTAAAGCTGAGAAAGATTACTTCAAGAAACATACAGGAATATGTCAACTTTTTAAGTGCCGCTGTATCGACCAAGTCATCAAAGAATTATATCATAATGTATTATTCAAGACGGCTATCCAACTCAATATCATTCAAAAAGGCAGTAATCCTGTAACGGATATTATCAAGCCTACACAGCATAGAAAACAGGTTGAAGCGTACAATCTCAAAGAGTTTAATCTTTTGTTACATTTAGCGGAAACCGATACCAATGCAGATATTAAGCTGATTATTTTCCTTGCTGTATTAAGCGGTATCCGCAGAGGTGAAATGGCAGCTTTAAAATGGGAAGATGTAAACTTTGATGAAGGTTTCCTGAATATCCATAGTTGCAGGATAGTTTTGGATAAGACGGAATATATAAAATCTCCAAAGACAGATTCGGGTATCAGAAAAATTTATATACCCGATAAACTCTTGCAGGTTTTGAAACAGTATCACATCCGCTATCTTTCCAATAAATTGAAGTATGGAAAGGATTTTAAGGACAAAAATTACGTTGTATCAAAGCCTGACGGAGATCCGTTTACACCGCAGGGAATTTCAAATAATTATGCACGTTTCATGAAACGACATAAAGATGAAATAAGATACCTGAAATTTCATGGTTTGAGACATACTTATGCTTCTGTA
>CACZZB010000112.1 GCA_902785555.1 uncultured Ruminococcus sp. | reverse complement strand
TTTTGCCGATTGCTTCAAGAAATTTGAGTTCATTCATAATCGTAACCCTCTTTCTGCAAAAATTCTTTTAATTTCTTTCTTGTCCGAAAAAGATATGTAGCAACTGTCTTTTCATTCATACCGTAATATTTCGCAATTTTTGAAGTCGTATCACCGTAAAAATAACGCCTTATAAACACTTTCCTGTGTTTTTCATTCTGACTTTTAAGGAAACGGCTGATGGCTTCCGACAGACTGTCATCATATATATCTTCGCCTGACGGTACACATTCGGCTATTTCATCTATCGAAACGGTGAATTTCGGATTTCTTTTTTCTGCTGAATTATACTGCAGTTTTTTGATGGCAATATTTCTTACAATACAGCATAAATAGGTTTTCAGGTCTTTCGGAATATTCGGCGGTATGTTATTCCATATCTCGTAATACGCTGAATTAACACATTCTTCCACATCTTCACGCTGTGAAAGAATATTTCCGGCTATGTAAAAACATATCCTGTCATATTTCTGCTTTATTTCGGAAATTGCCGTTTCATCTCTTTGACGGAACAATTCAATGATTGATGCATCATCCATATTTGATAAGCCTCCTTTTATGAGGTATTTGAGGTCCTCTGTCTATATAGTCCGATTTCAGACATAAAATATTTCACTCCGAAAAAAATTTTTTTAACAAATAAAGTATCTAAGCCATACAGCACCATCATCTTATACAATATGGGCTTTCGCTTTTCAATAATATGCACAAAAATTATTGATAGAAATTCCAAAAATATAATTTTCTTGTTGAACTGAAATGAAAATAGTGTTATCCTAATTATTAGAAAAACAGGCTTTTGTATTTGAAATCACGGGAGGTGAAATAATGCCTGCAATAATGTCAAATAATGCCGGACACAGCGGTGCAGAAGAACAGTTTGTTCAGCTTTTTTGCGACACATTCGGAATGGAAAAGGGACAGTTTATGTATTTACAGCACCCTTTTGTAGATATATACGGCAATCACAGAACGATTGATTTTGCGGTCATGACGGAGGACGGCAAGGTTGCATTTGAAATTGACGGCGAAACATGGCATAATCCCAATAAAATATCGCAGGAAAAGTATATTGATGACCTGCTGAAACAAAACAGCATGGTACATGAGGGTTGGAAAGTATTTCGCTGGACTGATACACAGGTGAATAAAACACCTGAAAGAGTCAAAGATGAACTGATAACATTTCTCGGATATTCGCCTGCACTGACGTATATTGACGGTGATATGCCAAATCAAAGCGGTGAAATATTTGAATTGAGAGAACATCAGGGAGAAGCACTTGCCAATCTTGCAAAAATGCGTGAAGAAGGAAAAACAATCGCACTTGTGCAGGGGGCTACGGGTTCGGGCAAGTCTGCTATCGGTGTGCTTGATGCGAAATCTATCGGAAAAAGAGTGCTGTTTCTTGCCCATACAAAAGAATTGGTTGAACAGGGTGCTAAAAATTTTGAAAATCTTTGGTCTGGGGTTTCAGTCGGAAGATTCTATGACAGCTTTCATGATACAGATACATTTGTTGTATGTGGAAGTGTACAAAGTATTGTCAGAAATCTCGATCAGTTCAAGCCTGATGATTTTGCATATCTCATCATTGATGAATGTCATCATGCCGCTGCAAAAAGCTATACCAAAATCCTCAAATACTTCAAAACAAGTTTTACTCTTGGTTTGACTGCGACTGATGAAAGGGCTGACGGACAGGATCTGCTTGAAATTTTTCAGGAAGTTGCACATAGACTTGATTTGCAGGAAGCAGTTGAAACAGGAGTGCTTTGTCCTGTACGCTGTATCCGTGTCAAAACAAATATCAATATGTCTGATGTCAGAATAAACGGTTTCAAATACAATTCCCTTGATCTTGAAGAAACAATCATGGTTCCTGACAGGAATAAATTGATAGTCGATACCTATTTGTAATACGTCAATGGAAAGTCAACAGTTATTTTCTGTACATCTGTAAATCATGCAAATACTATTGCTGAACTGCTTCGTCAGCAGGGTGTGAAAGCCGAAGCAATTTCCGGAAGTATAACGAAATTCAAGCGTGACAACATATTAAATGATTATGCCGATAAGAAAATACAGGTTCTTTGTGCCTGCGATTTGCTTAATGAGGGTTGGGACAGCCCTATTACAGAAGTTTTGTTTATGGCAAGACCTACAATGTCGAAAACAATCTATATGCAGCAGTTGGGCAGAGGCATGAGAACACATCAGGGAAAAGATTTTCTGATGGTGTTTGACTTTGTAGACAATGCGAATATGTTTAACTGCCCGTATTCTATACACAGACTGCTGAATATAGGACAATATGTACCCGGAGGACTTGTTCTCGGCAAAAAGCACGATATAGAATGGGATAATGATATGTTCCGTAAAGGCGACAAACCAACTGTATTGATAGACTATCCAATTCATGTCATGGATTATGAAGTGATAGACATATTCGATTGGCAGGATAAGGCTAATCAGATGTATTCTCAAATGGAACTTACACGCCGTGTGTCCGCACAGGAGGAAACCATCAGCCGTTATATCAAAGAGAATAAAATAGTCCCTGATATGAATGTTCCCATCAGCGAACACAAAATTTTACATTATTTCCACAAGAAACGTGTAAAAGAATACTGTCAGAAATTTGGCTGGACAGAGATAACGTCAGGCAACAGGAAACAGCTCTTTCTTGATTTCTGTAAAGAAATGCAGATGTCATATTCATACAAGCCGGTATTTATCATGTCTTTTCTGTCATGTATGAATGAACGGGGTGAAGCAGTGCTTTCAGAGGTTGCAGAAGCATTTGCATGGTATTATGAGGACAGGGTAAAACAGGGACTTCCTGCCGAAAAAAGAAATTGTATTTTCACAAAAGGCGGTTATACAGCCAAAGATATAGAACGGCTGATACTCTCTATGCCTTTTAAACGTTTTGAAGGTATGGGATATATGCGTCATTCAAAATATCTTGGAATCATTCAGATAGATAAAAGCATTATGAAAACTTTGGACGATAACGATATATCGGATATTTTGACGTATTGCACAAACGCTTTGGACAGGTATTGGAAATAGACAAATATTATTAGGAGGATAATTATGGACGATAAAACTCGTGTCAACCCCCATATAAACAATTCTACTGTGGTAAATCCACAAATCAGTCAGACAACTTCAGTCAATCCTGCTCTTATTGAATCTAATGACGATATTGAAATTGATATACGTTTAGATGGTAAGTACAAAATTTTGAAACATTTGAATATAACTGCAGGTGAAGCTGATCTGTATCTTTGCGAATATGATTCGGTTCATTATGTTGCAAAAATATACAGAAGAAAAAAAGCAATAAAGTCTGAAACAATTGAAGTACTGAAATCGATTGATTCACCCTTTGTTGCACATTTGTTTGATAGCGGAACCTACAAAGAAAGACCTTATGAAATTATTCCATATTATAAAAATGGTAATCTGCATGGAAAGACTTTTACACTGCAGGAACTTAAAACAACTATAATTCCTTGCATCAATACAGCCTTGAAATGTCTTCATGAAAAAGGATTATATCATAAAGATTTAAAACCTTCAAATATAATGCTATTAGATGATAAAAAAGCCGTTGCTCTCATTGATTTCGGTATTAGTTCTGTCGTTGATAAAGATAATACCGTTATTGTGACACAAACTGGTATGACTCCCGCATATTCTGCACCTGAAACCTTTCGTGGTACATATTTAGCAGAATCTGATTATTATTCATTTGGTATCACAATATATGAATTATTTTTCGGTTCCACCCCATATCAGAATTACAGTGCAGAGGATATAGCTATATTTACATCACTGCAAAAAATCCCATTTCCGAGTAATGCTCCCGAAGAACTGAAAAATCTTATCATCGGTTTAACATATTATGATTTGACACATCGAAATGAGAAGAATAATCCCAACAGACGTTGGACATATCAGGAAGTTGATAACTGGCTTAAAGGTAAAAAACAGGTGATACCAGGCGAAGGGATGGAAATCAATACAGAAAATACAATTCCTGCCTATACTTTCCTTGGAAAGAAATATAAAGATATGCCTTCACTTGTTACAGCGTTGGCAAATAACTGGAATGATGGCAAAAAACAACTTTACAGAGGTTTGCTGTCCGGCTTCTTCAAAAATTTCAATCCTGAAATAGCAGGATTTTGTATTGACGCTGAGGAAGAAGCAACAAAGTATCACGGCAATGATGATATGGTATTTTGGAATTTATTATATCGTATTTGTCCTGAACTGAAAGGATTTTATTGGAACGGTCGTACTTATGAATCGCTTACTGTACTTGGCGTGGAAATGTTGGAAAAGTTGTGGGCTAAAGATGGTTCTGATTATGATTATTGGAACGGTATTTTAAAAAATCAGCTTTTGAGCAAATATCTTGTCAATATTAAATCCAAAAATGATAAACTTGCAAAATTAGCTGAAGCATTAGAATCCTCATATAGAATCAATATCAACGATAAACGTGGACAGATGAGGGATTATTATATTAACCTCTTGTGCCAGTAAAAATATAAATCAAAAAACAAGATGTTTGATACAAGCCAAAGGTTGCTGAGAATAAAACAGTTTGTTTATAAGCAAAGC
>CACZZB010000111.1 GCA_902785555.1 uncultured Ruminococcus sp. | reverse complement strand
TCTGCGGATAACAGGTTCAAGCACCGTGCCGAAATGGGTATATTCATTTTCACTTTCAGCAGGTTCTGTCTGACCTGTTTTTTCCAGCCAAAGCTGATATGCCGACTTGTAGGGATTTATCCCAGCGATAACTGATACATCTGAACCACCGATTCCCATCGTTCTGTACCTGAGCCAGTCGGCACGACTCATGTTTACAGTTTTTACCAGTGCTCTTGCATTCACGACTGTCACTCCTTCTTTTTCTCAAGCAAGAACTTAATGAATTCCTCAGCGATGTCTACGAGGATACCGCCGATAAGTATCAGGATAGTTTTTGTCTGCTTCATTTTTTGCACTTCCTTTCATCGCACATATGCGTTATTCAAAGGAATAATATATAGCTGTAAGTGGAAACTTTCCGTTTCATAAAAGCCAAAACTGACAAACACTACAATAAAATGAAATAAACCGATTACAACCTGATTTACAAAAGGGAGGAACATAGAAAATGTTTGACAAAATGCCTGATATACTGACATTCAAGGAGTGCCAGCAGATATTAAAGATTGGAAAAAATTCTTTGCTGAATTATTTACACTCAGGGGAACTTGACGGATTCAAGCTTGGCAGCAGATGGCGTATCTATAAGTACAGCCTGATAGAATTTCTGACCAAGCGATAACAAAACTGTATCTAATGACGACAGAAATGATATTTTTTCGTTGATAAGCGGAATGGGAGAAAATCCCAATTTACTGAATGGTGACAGCTTTTTGATTTTAGATTTTTTAGTGTGGTAAGTTTCATAGGAATAGCGATCCATGTTCTTGCGGTCACTAATGATAGAAAGAATTATTTTGGTCATTTTTTGCTCTTTAGCACTATCAGGATATGCCCTATGTATAAATCTTTCCTGCCAATCCGAGGAGATAAAGCATAAGTCTGTAGGATATTTGAAAATTCCCGAATAAAAATCTTTAAAAATTGTTTCCCTGTTGTTATAAAAATAAAATATTGCTTCGTCAGTATCCAAATAGCTTGTGTGTTTTCTTATGTATCTTTTGTTAAGGCGTATTTCCACTCTCATGGTATTCTTATAGTATTTTCTTATACGCTTAGGATATTCTTGGTTAACTGCAGCCCGGTGTTTATTGTAAACGACAAATTCAACTCCTTGTGAATTATTTATTACATTGAACGAGTCCTCTATACGAAAATCTTCGGTATTTTCTTCCGGTTCGATGTTATGCTTACTTTCATATCCCAATGTCATAGTTCTCATCAATAATATATATTCGTGGATAATTGGTTCTGGAATGAGCCTTATGTCTCTGGTTATATCAAGCCTTACCAATTTAAAATCGTTCAATATCAAAGATGGGAACATATTGCTGATCATGATGTTCAGATTATCAATGGCAGCAGATAAATCATTGTAATCTTTTATTTTATTTGAATATGTTTCAGAGTCGATCAATCTGCTTGGATTGATCCTTAATAAAAGTTTATGTTTTCCTTAAGGCTATCTATCCAATTAGTTAATTCATTGATAGTTATTATTTCTTCAATTGCTTTCCTATATCTTTCCTCAATTACTTTCATTCCATTTGCCCGTTCATTAATATAGTTATCGAGATCTTCGTAAACAAGTTCCTTACTCCTTTTTGTCTTTATAACAAAAGTAACAGGAGGTACTTGGTATCAGTTGCCAAGCGGAAATTGACGGCTATACTGACTTTATTTTCGTGAATCGTTTTGGGAATGTACATAATCAGGTCACTCTCAATAAAGCACTGAAAAGAATTATCCGTAACTGCAATGCCGAATGTTTGGATCAATCAAATGGCAATTCGAAAACGCTGCTGCCGAGATTCAGCTGTCATTCACTCAGACATACCTTTGCAACAAGACTTTGTGAAGCGAAAGTAAATATGAAGGTCATACAGGATATTCTCGGACACGCAGATATCAGTACCACTATGAATATCTGCACAGATGCCAAAATGGATCTGAAACAGTCTGAATTCAAGATATTGGCTGAATTTCTGAAATCAATAGAGGGCGATAACGAATAAGAAATCTCTCCGGCAAAATCCTAAAAATTTTGTTGGAGGGATTTTTTTACTTTTTCTTGATAAAGTGCAGGCTGTGTGATAAAATTGGATAAACACTAATTAGTGGAGACGATGATATGAAAAAATATACAATGCCCATAAAAAAAGTGATTTTGAAAAATCCACTCATGGGACGAGTGGCTATTTTTGAATTAAAGTGTGCCATCAAACAGGCATAAAAAATAAACCATCAGTGTGAGTGTTAATACACTCATATTGATGGTTTATGTCTTAAAATATTTTACGAATTGTAATGAAAAATGAAAGCAGGATTGAGATGAAATTTGAAGATTTTGATTATTTGAAGGAGTCGGGGGCATTGTTAGAACCTGATAAAAAACGCTTTGAACTGGAATTTTTGTCTGTGGACGGTAAAACAAATCGTATTATTGGATATGTTCCCTCTGAAAGTATGCAGATAATTGTAAGGGATATTCATACGGAAAAAATACCTGATTTCGGACTGCAATTCGGCGGAACAGGACGTTATCTCAGAATCAATTTATGCAAAAGCGGAAAATGTGAATTCAAAGGCAAAAACGGTGAAAGTCTGTATCTTTCCGCAGGAGAAATTGCAATGGATTACAAAATTGATGATGACGGCAGTTTTTCATTTGTCACGGAGGATTATCTTGGAGTGGAAATTATCATGCAGGTAGATAAAGTCATTGTAGAAATCCCTACTTTAGCAATGCTCAAGAAAGCTATCAAGCGAATGGATATGCCCGAATATGCAACGAGTATCAATACGATGTATTTTGTAGATGCTTCCGATGATACCAACCGCACTCTTTCGGAACTTTTGAAATACTGTTTTGATGACTATGATTGTGAGGTGATTATTATTAAAACCGCTGAACTCGGACATAATATCGGCACTGACCTTACTACATCAAAAGCAAAGCTGAGAACCTTTGCAACAAGTACTCAGGCAAAAATTGCAGAGGATATTTATCGAAAACTCACCGAGGATTACGGTCAGAAATGGCCTGTATCGGTGTTTGCCGAGAAATACGGAGTGAGTGAAACCACAATTAAAAACTATTTCCGTAACGTGTATGGATATGCCTATAAAGACTATCAAAAAAAAGTCCGCATGGAGAAAGCAGCGGATATGCTGAAACATACCAAACTCCATATTGATGAAATCGCCCTGAAAGTCGGCTATTTAAGTCATACAAAATTCAGTGCAGCTTTTAAGGAATATTACGGTGTTGCTCCGTCACAGTATCGTCTTAACAGTAAAATCAAAGAAATCGAAAGCAGTCATTAAAAAATTCATTTTCCAAGGCAATCATACAGAAAACTGTCAGACAGTTTTTGTATGATTGCTTTTTTCCTAAAAAATACTAATATTGCTTTCTGTTTGGAATAATTATTCTGTTTGGGTAGTGACGAAAAAGCGGATATCATGTTAAAATGAATGCAAATGATAAGTAAGATGATGATTGGGATGCTTCGTCAACGGAAAGCAAAATCTCCTTAAAACAGATATTGGTTTTACCCCCTTATATCCGAAAATTTTAAGGAGATTTTCTTAATAAAATTATCTGTTTTTTTGAAAGGAGTAATGCTATTGTGAAAAGACCATCAAAACAAATACTTGCCTGCTTGCTGTCATCAGCAGTGATGGTAGGTATGATACCGACAGCGGCTGTTTCTGCCGTGTCAGCCGACACATCGAATGTTATTATTCATGATACGGCAGGTTCACTGTCCATAACGGACGAAACGGCAAATCATATTGCCGTTATCAATTCCGTTGAGGACTACGAAAACTACACCGCAAAAATTGAAGGTCCACGTGCAAGTAAAGGTGTTTCCAAACTGCCCTCAAAGGTGGACAACAGTGCCAATGAAAATGCAATTTATCTCCCTCCCGTAAGAGATCAGGGTGACATTGGTGCGTGCGTTGCATGGTCAACGGTTTATTATCAGTACACCTACACCATCAACAAAGCAAAAGGTATTCCCACAACCGACTTTAATACTTATTCACCGAACTTTGCCTATAATCTGGTGAACGGTTCGACAAACGGCGGAACTTTCTCCTATTGTGTTTATGATTTGCTGAAAAATCAGGGTGCAGTAACAATTAAAGATGTGCCTATTAAAAGTACATCACAGCCTCAATCCAATTATCTTGACTGGTACGCTTATGACGGTATCTGGGAGAAGGCACTTGATAATAGAATTCTTTCCTATACCTACTATTACAGCGGCGATACATCTGATACTTTCTATGCTCAGCATGGTGCTTATCTGGATCAGAATGACGCTCCGATTACTTCACCCGATTCCGAAAACCTCAGACTTCTCAAACAAGTTCTTGCTGACGGTAAAATACTGTCTTTTGACTCCAATATCAGCAAGTGGCATACAACATCTGTCAAAGATGCAAGCAAGGCTTCCAATCCCCAAAAATACACCATAGACAACAGTGCGGCAGGGGAATATGTTGCCATCTCTCAGATTTACAATCCGTATTCCGGAACAGGTCATGAAATGACTATTGTAGGCTACAATGACGAAATCTGGACAGATATTAATAACAACAATATTGTTGATGAAGGCGAAATGGGTGCTTTCAAGATGATTAACTCCTTTGGCACAGGAGATTGGTATATGTCCGAACTCAATGGAAGTCAATCCTCAGCAAAATAATGATTCAGGCTATAATCTCCGTTATTGTCTGAACACTTCCGCAAGAGATTCCAGTCCCGTAACTGTTACGGCTGTCGATAAAGTGACAGGCGAGGTTATCAGTGGTAATGCTGTACCGTTTGACTACAAATTTTACCGCCCCTCTGTTTCCCGCAGTTGTACGTATGCAGGAGAATATTATGCAGATGCCTCTGACGGTATTATGACGATTGACCTTGAAAAGATTGTGCCCGAACTTGCCGAAAAGGGACTTGAAAATTATGACTGGTCTGTCACCGTCGGCAACTACAACAATATTTACGGCAATACAGTTACTGTCAAAGACATCAGAATCATTGACAAGAAAGCTAAAAAAGAATATCCCATGAATGCTGTTGCCGGCTTTACTTTTACCGAACAGACAAAAACTGTGAATATTCCGATTTCAGACGAGCCTGCTCCGCAAAATCAGATTACCATTTATTACAAAGGCTATTCCACTCCGTATATTCACTATCAGATTGAAACAGG
>CACZZB010000110.1 GCA_902785555.1 uncultured Ruminococcus sp. | reverse complement strand
AAAAGTTTTTACTCGCTATGATAAACTTGATTCCATTTTTCTCTCTGTCATCATGTTAGCTATGATTTTTGATGCTCTTTTTATGTGAACACGCTCTAAACAAGTTTATCTATCTCGGCTAAACGGTCAGAAACATTATCAACAACAAGCATTTCTTTTACAATCATTTCTATTTTGTTTTCAATTTGTAAATTTCTTTTGATTGGTAATTTTTCTATATATGTCCCTTTAATTTTCGGAAACTGTTTTCTATTGTCTGCAAATTTCATCAGCCAAAAAAATTTCATTAATTTTGAATTAATAAGTGCTAACAAATAATAAGCAGAAATGTTATTAAAGCTCGAAATCATAAATGCCGTATTTAACACAGCATATCCTCTTTCATCTATTGCAGCAATCGGATATTTTCCAATTTGTCTTATTAAAATTTTTGGATTGGCAAATTGAGCGTGATTATCCCAACAACCACCACAGCGAGCTTCTTGATTATAATAACAATACAAACCATTATATTTGAGTCTGTATAAAGAAATATCTTTTCCTGTATAACATGGTTTGTGAAATGGTGTCTGCAATGTAATGTCAGATATTACATCTGTCGGATAGATTTTACGGTTTCTAAGTTGCATACCAAAATTAACTTTTGCAAGCAATTTTAAAGGTGTACCATCATATTCTATTTTTTCTACTAATGTAGCATTATTATCAGAAACACAAGTGTTATTTATAATATATTCATCTTTCATCAGTGATTCTTGTAAAGATAATGCGTTATTAGTAACCAACCACTTATTTTCATATTTTGAACAATAGGAAATTCTTATTTTATGTCTATTTAAGCTATCGCTTTGCAAATTTATACCAACAAAAACCAAATTATTTACATTAGCCTCAAAAACTTTATCATCATAAAACACTATATCACAAAGTTTTAAGTGTGATAACATAAACTTTCTAAGAGGTAAGCAATAATTATTGGTTGTAAAATTTGATGGTGTAATAAATGAAACTACACCTTTCAGAGCAGATAACTCTAATGACTTTTCAATAAACAAATGATAGAGGTCTATTTTGTAATTAGCGACAGAAAATCTTTTTTTGTATATTTCGATTTCATTTTTTTCTAAATCCATATCTTGTAACAAGACATAGGGCGGATTTCCGATGACTATATTAAAACCGCCGTTTTCCTTGAATACTCTCGGAAAATAAAGCTGCCACAAGATAAACGGACGGGACGGCTTTTGTATTGCCTGATAATAGTTGTCCTCTGCTTTATCTGTACCTTTGAGTTGTTCAAGGATAATGTTGTCATATCTTTCCTGTATCTGCCGTTTGAGAGAATTTTTTTCTACATGGTCTTTCTCGTCATACAGCTTTCTTTGCAGTGCGATTATTTCATTTATCGTCTGATATACGCTTTCATCATACAAAGTGCCTTGATAGTATTCACCCAGATTATTCAGGGCACTGCTCTTGGTTATCAGTTTTTCCCCCATGAACTCATCAAGAAGGCTGTTTCCACAGATGATATTGCAGTCAAGATTCGGCAGTTCTCTCGGTTTTGTGGAACTGTCCATGATAATATCGTCTATTTCCATTATCTGATCGTCAATTACAAGCGACAGCCACAGTCTTAATTTGGTAATGTCAACCGCACTCGGCTCTATATCACACGCAAAGATACAATCCCTTATAGTTTCCCTCTTGAAACGGTACGGATTTCTTTCAATATATAGGTCTTTTCTTTGACGGCTGTTCTTTTCGATTGCCAGATATGATGTCAAAGTATTTCTTGCTTTCACAATTTCGTTCAGCATACCCAACGGAAATGCTCCCGAACCTACTGCCGGATCTATAAGCGAACTAAAAATGATACAAATGAACGAAATCCCTGTTTTGGGTGCATTTTCAATTTCTTGGGTGCAAATTGCAACCCGAACAATTTTTAATTGACTTCCGCCGTGACTGCCTCTCGCTGCTGCTTTCGCATTGTTCCAAAGCACCTATCTTTCAAATAGATTCCTTCTGTTTATTGATAAAAAAACGAGCTTCACTTAATCGCAGATCCCAGTATTTCTGTAATATTTTGGTGATTTGTTCTTCACTGATATTTAATTCCAACATAGCTGAGGTAGCATTTTCAATTCCAATAATTCTTTCCTCAAAAGCAACATCATTCAGTCTATCTCTATAATCTGCTCTGATTCTTTCTAATAGTTCAGTTCCGAATCCCGAAAATGCATTTCTAAAATTATTGGACATATTTTCACACCTCCATAATCAATCAAAGATGTTTCCTATACCATTCAATTATTGCCTCTCTGTCCGAATCGAAAAACTGCGTAGAAACAAAAATATCTGTTCCATTATAATTAACTGGTTTTGCTCGATATCGCTTGTAAGTAGAATTTCCCATATTATCATTTCTGCTGTTTGCAAAAGCTGGATAATCTGTAGCACGAAACAAATTTTTTGTATATTCCTTAGATTTAAGACTTTCTACTTCAGATTCATCTATCAGCGATTTCTTAACCAATTCTTCTACAAAGCAATAAAACAATTTAGCGGTCGCAATCATCCCTTCAGCCCAAGTATCCTCATCATTGATATTGAACGGAATTTCAGACAACGAGAAACTAAAATCATCTGTTTCTAACTGCATTTTCACGAGCAGGTCTTTAACGAAAGAAATAATATTATTAGCAGATAAATTTGTTTCAAAGAATATTCCACTGCTATCAATTTGCTTCGGTTTGCGATGAATTTTTCGTTCATCATTCGATATATAGACTCTTTTGGCATTCGGTATTGAATAATCCTCAGCGGCAAGTTTTGTTATTGTTTCTGCATCGAGATCATATGCCATGTTTATTATTTTAGCCAATAAATCGGCCCAACTCGTGACCTTCGTATGCTCACCAGCAAAAACAAATTCTGCTGGCTTAGTGTTCGCAAAATCAAAATCACTATTTGTATCAAACGATAATCTATTATCATCATTTAAATTCTCATGTAAATCCACATACTCAAACTCATGTATCAGTATGTCAGCCAATATATGTGCTCTACTCAATATGGTATGTTCATTCCACCTATCCGCCGACAGGACATCCCTATTGAGAATATTGGCTTTCGAATTTTCTTGGATGATTTTTTTCTTTTCCGCAAACGACTTTGTTCCTAATTCACTGTTGTGACCTGTTATAGTAAGGTTTCCAAGTGTGTGTAAGTATAATTCATATACACTGCCATAATTCTCACCTACTTCTTTTTTCCAAACAGCCGCATTTTCTTTTTGCGGTAGGATATGCTCAATAGTAAGGTTACTAACGTCTATATGTTCTTTAGTTGAGTTTTCAATAACCGAAAGGAGATACTTGCATATATTCTTTTTATAAAGCGGCTTATAAATCAATGCCTCTATAAACTCCTTGTCGGTTGGCATACGGTCGTTTGTACGAATATCATTTAAAAACAAAACGAACTTTTCATAATAGTTTTCGTAACTGTTACCAATTACCCTCGCATAAAGTGATTTCATAAACTTCGCCATGTTTTTGTTTATTTCACAGGCTGTTGTTCTGATGAAATAAGTGAGCAAATAATCCAACACTTTACATAATATATTTTCATCAATATACTTATCTTCATAATCATCAAAAATCTTGAACAGTAGCGGCAAAACAGTGGTTTGCTTAATTGTATTAAAAGCATTTAAGTACTTTGTTACCTCCGGACTATAGCACTTGATTTCACCTATGAAAGCACCATAATATTTTGATGTTCTACGCAATCCTGTAAGAATATCTCTATGGCTAAGATTTTTTTCTTCACAATGTTCCTTAAAAAGTCTATAGGCATTCTTGCTGTTTACCGATTTGGAGATTTGAGAATTAAGATAGTTAATAACGAAGTCACCCAAGTTGCTGTAACCAACATTTTTCTCGATTACTAACCAGTATTCGGTGTACAATTCATTTTGTTGTGCATCATCCATAAGCAGATAATTACGAATCAAATCAGCAAGACTCAATTCTAAGCCTGTCGAATTGATTGATTCAAAAATCTTCTGTGGATCATCCCCTTGCAATTTATCAAGTATTATTTCCACGATTTCAAGTTTCTTTATACCGTTCAATATATCGTTAAGTTCCAAACCATTCTCAAGTGTTTTTCTAATAAGCTCCTTGAAAATGATGTAGTTTTTGTAAACATTGGAATTTCTGTCCATCTCCTCAATTTTGTCTTGAATGAGGAGGATCAGTTGCTCATTATCCATCTTGACTGGTTTCAACTTAACTTTGTATTTTTTCTCGCAGTGTCGGTTAAACATTATCTCCTCAACTTCGCTCTCAACCCTAACGGAAATGCCTTTCGATGCATCATACAGTGCTTTAAGGAGAATATACACTGTTGTAATACGTTGCTGTCCATCTATAATCAAAACCTCATTTAACCCACTGCCACCATTTACATCATCTATATAAACAACGGTACCTGTGAAATGCTGACAATTATTTACACTCGCATTTATGATGTCATGATACAGTTTCTCACATTGAATATTGTTCCAGTCATAATTTCGTTGATAAACCGGAACTTTGAACACCCTTTTATTTTTTTCCAAAACATCCGAAAAAAGCCACATTCTATTTGCTTTCATTTTTTTAACCTCCATATTTCCTATCTGTATTTTTTTGCCGAAACATCAAAATCAAGCAACACTTCTTCCCAATAATTTACCAAAACAGGCGGACAAATAATAAGTTTTCGACTTTTTCCAAGACACTTTGCAAGCATTGTACAGATATAAGTTTTCCCAAGACCCACAACATCGGAAATAAACACGCCATTATACGCTTCCAATGTCTTTTTGGCTTGTACTACCGCATCAAGCTGATAAGAGCCTGTTTAAAATCTTCTGATAAGTAAAGATACAAAAGTAAGAACAGTCATCTGTAAAGAAATAGCGAGTTTTCTTTCACAGTTTTTCCATAAA
>CACZZB010000109.1 GCA_902785555.1 uncultured Ruminococcus sp. | reverse complement strand
ATATTTTCGGAAGCGATAAGTTCGATATTTCTCTGCTGTCTTGAAAGCTCGTCATTCATTGCATCGGCAACATCTTTATCATACTTGCCGACAAAGCCTATTGTATCCATTAAATCATTGTACATCGGAAAAACCTCCACCATATTTATTCTCATATATTATACACTATATTCCCTGATAAATCAACATTTTTCGGATTGATGATTTTAAAAAAGACCGTACACCCGAATTGATACGGGCGTATCGGTCTGTAAGAGAGGGTATTATTTTTTATCAGCCTGCCGCTGTAAGGCTCGGCTGTAATTTGTCGACGCATTGCACAGCTTTTTGACTATCTCCTGACCTTTCAGGGCAAACTCTTTCAAGTTATTATATTTTCTCAAAAGATATTGTTCTTATCGTTTCTTCCTGCACAACCACAGTAAATCCCCTTGTTCTTGCAAATGTTGCCAATGCAGATTTTTTAGTAAGATAATATTTATTTTTGGGCATTTTTCTTCCAACAATTTTTTCATATTGCTGTGCGGACAACGAAAAATTTGAAGAAGATTTAAACATATTTTCTAATTTAGAAAAATCAATATTTGCCATACTTTTTAACTCCCTTTCTTAAAACGACAACCCACCAACGCCAACACAATTTAATGATATGTATTATCACCTCATCTCCGTCTTTCACTGTATATATTGTAACACAAAAAAAGCCGAATTTCAAGGGATTTATTTATTTAAAAGGGTAAAAAAACGTACCATTATTTACGTTCATAAAGTATCATAAGACCATTGCTTGAATTGTAAGACCATGTAACTTTTACCTTGTCATATTCCTCTGTCTGCTTGCCGTCAAGACCGCTTGTATGTCCTATTTTTTCATCAAGCGATTCCGGCAGCCCAAGATTCCTGTTTATATCCTTATATGCAGACAGGGCATTTGACAAAATTTCCATTTTTTGCTTATATTCGAATTCGAATGTGTAATCACCTCTATCAGGCTTTTCCGCTTCAATTTTAAGGTAACTTCCGTCCGATCCAACGGTTGCATAAGTATAGTCCAATCCACATTCACTATATACGTCATGGAAATTCAAAGTATTGGTTTCCACCAAATTATTATTGTCACCGGATTTATAAGATGAAATGATAAATATCATTAAGCCGATGACTGCCAAAGCGACAACGACAATCAATAATTCTTTTCCCTGTGTTTTTGATTTACTCTGTTGTACTGTAACATTTTCCTGATTTTCAAAATTGTTATTCATAAAAAATACACTCCTTTTAAGAAAATTCATATCCGCACCGTGAACAAATTTTGCAGGATTTCAAAGACTTCTTTTGGAAAATAACAACTCATGCTTTTTATTTTCAAAATCTTCCTGTGTTATGACACCATTTTCAGCCAAATGTTTGTATTCGGTAAGAAGTTCGGCATTTTCAAATTCTTGCTCCACAGTATTTTCGTATTTTTCTTCATATCCATGCTTCTCAAATCCCTTTGTTTTACCGCACGATACGCAAGTATCATCATAATTATAATTTACCTTACCGCAGGAGCATTTCCAACCACCTTTTTTCAGAATATCATTGTCCGAAGCCACTGCCAGACAATATCTTCCTGTAACAAAGCTTACAAACACTATGATGGAATCTGTAAATATTGTGATAAATTTTCCGATCGCATATTGTATTTTTTCCTCTACACTAAAATACAGACTATAAAAGATGTTCCTAAAATCCTCAAAATTTAAAAAAAGAATGATCAAGTCCACTAAATACAAAAATGCTAAAATCAAGAGAAGTATTCCAACAATTTTCGATGGAAAGATGATACTTTTTTTCTTTTGTACAGAAAGAGAATTGTTATTCATAAAAAATACACTCCTTTAATAAAATTCATATCCGCACTGTGAACAAACTTTGCTGGATTTCAAACACTTCTTTTCGCAGGAGGGACACGTTTTATAACGGTCTAATTTTTCGTGAGCAGTACCTTCTTCTTGTTTTTTTGCAATACTTGTCTTTGATTGATTGTTTTCATACAATATCTCCTGCCTTTTATTTTCAAAGTCCTCCTGCGTTATGACACCCGTTTCAACCAAATGCTTATACTGCGAAAGCATTTTGAGATTTTCAAGTTCCTTACGCTGATTATCATAAAGAAATCCGCCATTCATAATAAGCTGTTTCTTTTTATCAAACTCCTCCTGCGAAATTATCCCATTATCAAAAAGCTGTTTGTACTCGGAAAGATATTTGAGATTTTCCATTTCCTGCTCTTTTGCTTTTTTAACCTGTTCTTTCTGTTCACGCTGATATATTTCATCTTCCGCCTGTTCTTTTGTTTCCCTGCATGAACTGCAAGTTGTGGCATAACTGTAATTTACCTTACCGCAGGAACATTTCCAACCGCCTTTTTTCAAAATATCTCTGTCCGAATCCACAGCAGACGTTTGTACCGTATTGATAACAGTCGGCTGCTGAACCTGCGGTTTTGAGAACGCAACAAAAAAGGCAATTATTCCAAACAGAAACCCATAAAATGACCATGTATTTGCAGTCTTTTCATCATATCCTCTGTTTGATATAACAGATTTCGTAGCATACCCCCATATCAATCCCCATATAAGCCAAACAAAAAACCACATACAAATTTCCTCCTTATAGTCCCAAAACTGCCGACTCGACAAAGAACATGACCACACCTATTGCACAAGCAACAGCCGCTATAATCCAAAATGTCTTTCTTGACTGTCCGCTTTCCCTGCTTGCATTTTTGGTAGTAATCTTATCTATAATGATTCCAACTACCAATATAACTGCAAATATAATGATTACTCTCAATTTAAATTCCTCCTTAAAATTGATTTTTGTAGAATTTTGATGTGAAATAATTATATCACAGATTTTTCAAAACCCTTAAAAATAACACAATTTCGTGTTATTGGAATTTGTTTCACATTTAATCACTGAAATAAGTTTTAAGCATTGTAATTCTGACAGATTTTCATTTTTATGTGACTTTTTGTTAATATTTAATAGCGATAGTTGCAAAAATTTGTAAGAAGTGACAATTAAAACAAACAGTCGAGCCGGCCGCTTTTTGCTCCTGATGTCAATATTTTTAGTGAAAATATATCTCCAAAATTCCTTTTTCTGTCCGTTTATTTTCCCCTCAAAAACCCTGAAAGCCGCATGGCACCGCACTTTTCGTGATGTCAAATTTTGACTGAGGGGTCTTTTCATGCTATAATATATACATACTAATTAGTAAAGATAAATGCACTGCAGTGCTTATGTAAGTTGAGAGAGACCGTTGACCGAAAGGATAAAGGTGAAACTTATATGAGCAAACAAATAAAATTTTACAGAAGAATCCGTGACCTCCGTGAAGACCATGAACCCAAATTAACACAGGCACAGGTTGCAAAAGCTATCGGCTTACACCTCACAAGATACCAGACCTATGAAAGAGGCGAAGCCCGTGTTCCTGCCGATGTCATAATAGAACTCGCAAAATTTTACCATGTAAGCACCGATTACATACTTGAACGCACAAACTCAAAAAGATGATTTCTCTCCTGCCGACATACATTTTTGTGTGTCGGCTTTCTGTTTACATAAAGTGAAAGAAAATCAAAAACACAATACTGTGTTTTTTGCAACACAATATTGTGTTTTTTTCGCACTTTCGGCAAAATATGTTGTACAATGTAGAATATAGTAAATGAAACCGGAGGGATGACTTACGAGAAACAAGCCAAGAGAATTTTCACGACTTCGCCAGATGCGTGAAGACAGGGACTACACACAAAAAGAAATTGCCGAATATCTCAATATGCACACTACACAGTATCAGCGGTATGAACGTGGTGAAAGCACCGTACCGGCAGATATAATCGTTTCCCTTGCAAAGCTGTATGAAGTGCCGTCAGATTATCTTCTTGAACTTTCGGATGAAGGTGTTGTTCTGAGGCAGAAAAAAGACATCACATAATTTCTTCGGACATCAATACGACTGTTTCAGCATGGCACGATACTTCGATTTGAATGTCTTCGTTCCGGAAAACATATCCGAATTATCTAAAAATATTCTTCAGGTGTATAAATCGGATGATAATTCAAGTGAGGGATTAGAATGGGAGCCGTTATTAACGCATTTAAGCAAATTTTCAAGCAAGATGATAATTACGATTTGAATGCAAAAGCCCTGCATAAGAAATTCATAGAAGATATGAATAATATGTATGAAGATAAAAACTACATTCCGAAAATATCTTCAATGGATATGAAATATAATTTCCATTCGCAGCAGCAGAGATTATCCAAACATAATATAAGCATAAAGCGACGATTTATCATGAACGAAAAATCCGTTACGCTCGTCACTGCTCTGTTGGGAAATGATAAAAGATATGTTACACGTATTCCGATTACGAATTGTCTGTCAGAAAAAAGCTTTCTGTCAAACAATAAGACCCTCAAAAAAGAAAAGTCTGATGGTACCATAAGCTCATATGTAGTGTTTGCACAGGAACAGGATTCTCATGCTTCATATTGCTGTCCGAACTGTGGAGATATCAATACAGTAGTACAGCTGTTGGAACAGGGATGCCGCAGCTGCGGAACAAAATTCATGATGCCCGATCTTTATTCGAGAATAACGAATTTTTACACTGTAAGCTCGAAACCGTATGTGCGTATGAAGCTGTTTCCGTTTATATTGCTTGGTGTAGTGGCAACATTGCTTTTTTTCTTCCTGTACTCTTCTAAACAGTTCGATATGCCGTTTTCCGAATACCAACAAGCGGATATGGCTTTCAAATACATTTTTGCAATGCCGGCATCAGCGGTTGTCGGAGTGTTCTTTGGATATTTGCTGTATTTTATTTCTGCAATGATGCTGCTTTTCGCTGATGCTATATCCAGCAGTTCAAGGCTTTCCGCCTTCAGAAAATTTGCAAATAAAATCCCCCGTTTCATGAAGAAGTTTGATCCGTTTTTCTCTGTTGACTTTTTCGTAGGCAAGGTCAACAATCTGGTAACATACTCCCACCGCCTACGCTATCGCTTAGAGGCGGGGGCTTCTCGCTCAAGTACAGCAACCTGTACAGTATCAACGAGCTAACCCCGTGTGTCCCAC
>CACZZB010000108.1 GCA_902785555.1 uncultured Ruminococcus sp. | reverse complement strand
CTGTATGCCTCCTATAGTTTTGGGTCAATTATAGAATAGCATATTTGGGGTGGAGTTTCATTATTTTTTATTTTCTACTGGCACAACGAGTTAAATTATAATAAACTATTTTTGCAAAATAAGTCGGCTTATTTCGATTTTATCTTTCAAAAAGTGGAGATATTTCTACAATTCACAGAAAATCATTAATTGCTGATTGAAAAAAGCACCCCTCGTGCTAAAAAACACGGGGAGTGCCTGAAAAATTTTAGTTTATTGAAAGAAACGAATTATTCGTAAATCTTAGCAACAACGCCTGAACCTACTGTTCTGCCGCCTTCACGGATAGCGAAACGGAGACCTTCTTCCATAGCTACAGGAGTGATGAGTTCAACGTTCATGTCAACGTTATCACCGGGCATACACATATCTGTGCCTTCGGGAAGGTTGATTACACCTGTAACGTCTGTTGTTCTGAAATAGAACTGAGGACGATAGTTGTTGAAGAAAGGAGTATGACGGCCGCCTTCATCCTTTGTAAGAACGTAAACGTGACCCTGGAACTTTGTGTGAGGATGAACAGAACCGGGCTTTGCAAGAACCTGTCCACGCTCGATTTCTGACTTCTGAACACCACGGAGAAGTACACCTACGTTGTCACCGGCCTCTGCATATTCAAGAGTCTTTCTGAACATTTCAAGACCTGTAACAACTGTTGATCTCTTTTCTTCTGAAAGACCAACGATTTCAACTGTTTCTGAAACCTTGATCTGACCTCTTTCAACTCTACCTGTAGCAACTGTACCACGACCTGAGATTGTGAATACGTCTTCAACAGGCATAAGGAACGGAAGATCTGTTGTTCTTTCGGGAGTAGGAATATACTCGTCAACAGCAGCCATAAGCTCATGGATGCACTCATACTCGGGAGCCTTAGGATCCTTTGAATCAGAAGAAAGTGCCTGATAAGCTGAACCTCTGATGATAGGAGTATCATCGCCCGGGAATTCATATTCATTGAGGAGTTCACGGATCTCCATCTCAACGAGGTCAAGAAGTTCGGGATCGTCAACTTGGTCAGTTTTGTTCATGAATACAACGATGTAAGGAACGCCAACCTGACGTGAAAGAAGGATGTGCTCTCTTGTCTGAGGCATAGGACCATCAGCAGCTGATACAACGAGGATAGCACCGTCCATCTGAGCAGCACCTGTGATCATGTTTTTAACGTAGTCAGCATGACCGGGGCAGTCAACGTGAGCATAGTGACGGTTTGCTGTTTCATACTCAACGTGAGCTGTATTGATTGTTATACCACGCTCTCTCTCTTCCGGAGCCTTATCGATATTAGCGTAATCTACGAATTCTGCATCGCCTTCAAGGTTGAGAACCTTTGTGATAGCAGCTGTAAGTGTTGTCTTGCCGTGGTCAACGTGGCCGATTGTACCAATGTTAACGTGTGGCTTGTTTCTTTCAAATTTTGCCTTTGCCATTGGAAATTACCTCCTAAATTATTTTTAAGTTATAATAAGCATTGCACTTGGTCTTATTGTATCAGCAACAAGACCAAAATGCAAGCGTTTTTTTATAATTTTTATAAAAAATTAATCTTTTTTGCTGCGGGCTGAAATAATATCATCCGCAATGCTCTTGGGAACTTCTGCGTATGAATCGGGTTCCATTACATACTGACCACGACCCTGTGTCTTAGAACGCATATCAGTTGCATAGCCGAACATCTCGGAAAGCGGAACCATAGCAGTTATTCTCTGAGCACCTGCAACAGCTTCCATACCCTGGATCATGCCACGGCGTGAGTTGAGGTCGCCTATAACATCACCCATGTATTCCTCGGGAACTGTTACTGTAACTTTCATGATAGGTTCGAGAATTACAGGGTCTGCTTTTCTCATACCTGATTTGAATGCCATTGAAGCAGCAATCTTAAATGCCATTTCAGATGAATCGACTTCATGGTAAGAACCGTCATAGAGAGTTACTTTAACGTCAACTACATTGTAGCCTGCGAGTACGCCTGAAAGCATTGCACCCTGGATACCTGCATCAACAGCAGGGATATATTCCTTCGGGATAGCACCGCCGACAACTGCATTGACAAATTCATAGCCCTTGCCCTGGTTGGGTTCCATACGAATTTTAACATGACCGTACTGACCTTTACCGCCGGACTGTCTTGCATATTTCTCATCAACATCTGAATTTCTTCTGATAGTTTCCTTATATGCAACCTGGGGCTTACCGATATTTGCTTCTACTTTGAATTCACGGAGAAGTCTGTCCACGATAATTTCAAGGTGAAGCTCACCCATACCGGCAATGATTGTCTGACCTGTTTCCTCGTCTGTATAAGCCTTGAAAGTCGGGTCTTCTTCTGCGAGTTTCGCAAGAGCGATACCCATTTTTTCCTGACCTGCCTTGGTTTTCGGCTCGATAGCGACACGGATAACAGGATCCGGGAATTCCATTGATTCCAATATAACAGGACGGCTCTGATCACAGAGTGTATCGCCTGTTGTTGTATTTTTAAGACCTACGGCAGCAGCTATATCGCCTGCATAAACAATGTCGATATCCTGTCTGTGGTTAGCGTGCATCTGAAGGATTCTTCCGATACGCTCCGAATTGTCTTTAGTTGAGTTGTATACCTGTGAACCGGCATTGAGTGTACCGGAGTATACACGGAAGAAGCAGAGCTTACCAACATACGGATCGGTAGCGATCTTGAAAGCAAGAGCTGCAAAAGGCTCACTGTCTGATGAAGGAACTTCAACTTCTTCTTCTGTATCGGGATTGATGCCCTTGATAGCAGGTACATCAATCGGTGACGGCATATAGTCCACGATAGCATCAAGGAGCTTCTGAACGCCCTTGTTGCGGTAAGATGTACCGCATACTACGGGAACCATTGTATTATCTATTGTTGACTGACGGATAACTCTCTTTATTTCTTCTATTGTAGGTTCTTCACCTTCAAGATATTTTTCAAGGAGTTCTTCATCCTGTTCACAAACGTGTTCGATAAGTTCTGCATGGTACTTTTCAGCGAGTTCTCTCATATCTTCGGGAATTTCCTCGACCTTCATATCTTTACCCAAATCATCATAATAGATGTCTGCGTTCATTTCAACGAGGTCAATGATACCCTTGAAAGTTTCCTCTGCACCGATAGGCAGCTGAATCGGAACTGCATTGCATTTAAGACGGTCTTTCATCATGCCTACTACGTTATAGAAGTCTGCACCCATTATATCCATCTTATTTACATAGACCATACGGGGAACTCTGTATTTGTCAGCCTGTCTCCAAACGGTTTCAGACTGTGGTTCAACGCCGCCCTTGGCACAGAGGACAGTTACCGAGCCGTCAAGTACACGAAGTGAACGCTCAACTTCAACTGTAAAGTCAACGTGTCCGGGGGTGTCGATTATGTTTATACGGTGCTTACCCTTGTCATTGTTGCTGCCTGCCCAGAAGCAGGTTGTAGCAGCAGATGTAATGGTAATACCTCTTTCCTTTTCCTGTACCATCCAGTCCATTGTAGATGCACCCTCGTGGGTCTCACCTATCTTATGGTTGATACCGGTATAGAAAAGAATACGCTCTGTTGTTGTAGTTTTACCGGCATCAATATGAGCCATGATACCGATATTTCGTGTCATTTCAAGTGATACTTGCCTTGCCATTTAATTATCCTCCTTATAAATTCACGGCGGCTAAAAAAGCCGTTCTGCTGTTATTTTTTTCAAGCTGCGAAAGTGCAGTCATTACCATCTGTAGTGAGCGAATGCCTTATTTGCTTCTGCCATTCTGTGAGTTTCTTCACATTTTTTGGCAGCACCGCCAATACCGTTAACAGCATCAAGGATTTCTCCGGCAAGTCTTTCTTTCATTGTCTTTTCAGATCTCAGTCTTGAATATCTTGAGATCCAACGAAGACCGAGTGTTTGTCTTCTCTCGGGGCGAACCTCCATAGGTACCTGATAAGTAGCACCGCCGACACGGCGAGCCTTTACTTCGAGAGTAGGCATAACCTTCTCCATAGCCTGCTCGAAAACTTCGAGAGGCTCTTTGCCTGTTTTTGTGTTCACAATTTCAAATGCACCGTAAACTATCTTCTGTGCAACACCCTTTTTACCGTCATACATGATATTATTGATAAGACGGGTAACGAGCTTTGAATTGTAAACCGGATCCGGCAAAACATCACGTTTTGCAACATTACCTCTTCTTGGCACTTTACTTCCCTCCTTCACAATAAGGTGATTTCATAGGTACTCGAAAGGATATTTTCTTCCGCTGTGCGTACAGAGAGGCTTAATATATATAAAAATACATCTCTGTATCACATTATCAAATAAAAATCCTTTGGAACATTTTCGCTTCTGACCGGCGAATTATTTTTTGCCTGCTTTCGGACGCTTTGCACCGTACTTTGAACGAGCCTGCATACGTTTTGCAACACCCTGTGCATCAAGTGTACCACGGATAATATGGTAACGAACACCCGGGAGGTCCTTAACACGTCCGCCTCTGATAAGAACAACGCTGTGTTCCTGCAGGTTATGACCTACACCGGGGATATATGAAGTAACTTCAATACCGTTTGAAAGTCTTACTCTGGCAATCTTTCTGATAGCTGAGTTCGGCTTTTTCGGGGTAGCAGTCTTAACAGCAGTACAAACGCCTCTTTTCTGAGGAGAATTCTGGTCAATAGCTCTGCGTTTTTTCGAGTTCCAGCCTTTGAGAAGTGCAGGAGCTTTTGCTTTTTTCTCCGAAACCTCTCTGCCCTTGCGAACTAATTGGTTAAACGTTGGCAATTCATCGCACCTCCTTGCTCAAAAAATAAATATATATGTTCAACGGGATATCTTTAAAATACCCGAAAAACGCTTGTTTATTCAAGTTCGCCATAAAATTCCGATTTTCAAAATCAAATATATCAAAATTCACAGCAAACTCTTTCATTGCGGGAAAACACCCTGCAAGCATTAATTTTAGCACACATAATGCCTGTTTGTCAACAGTTTTTTCAGCCCGAAAGCATAAATTTTCTTATAAAAAATGCTGATAAAAACAGTATCTCGGACGTTTACGCTCCGAATATCCGTAAGCAGTCCCGACAATATCCGAGTTTATAAAATACTGCACAAAAATTTTAAAACTTGTTGCTAAATTGTAATGATAATATTATAATAATAGCAGTTTCCAAGTTTAAAAAAATAAAAAGTGAATTACGTCCCAAAAGGTGTATAATGGTAAGTAACCACACAGACCATTGGTCACCTGAAAGGGA
>CACZZB010000107.1 GCA_902785555.1 uncultured Ruminococcus sp. | reverse complement strand
CCTTTCAGGTGACCAATGGTCTGTGTGGTTACTTACCATTATACACCTTTTGGGACGTAATTCACTTTTTATTTTTTTAAACTTGGAAACTGCTATATAATAAAAAAAGAGGGGGTATTTTTGATGGAATCTTGTTCGCAGTTATATACAAGGAAAATAGTGGACTCTATAACACACGGTCTTGAACAGGGACATAACAGTATTCTTTTCGTAAAGCATTATAATACGCTGAATGTTCCGGTAGAAAATATTCAGACGGCTGTTGCAAACAATGACAGCAGGATAGAACTTTTATATCATGAATTCAGCTCAAATAAAATGCAGGAAGCGTATGAACCTTTTTTGGGCTGGGTAAAACAGCTTTATTTCAAATTTTATTTTAAAATGCCTGTCGATAAATTTCTCGAAAATGCCGGTGTATACTATCAGAGCCGTTCAGCTATCGAGAGCTATATCATGAAAGGCGAATCTGAGAGAAGCGAGGACATAATAGTAGTTGAAGTTGAATATGAACGAAAGAAATTTGCGGATTCTCTTGTGAAGATATTTTCGTATATCTCCAAAAAGCATACCCTTTTGCTTGTATTGAACAGACTGCATCTTGCGGAAAATTCAACACTGAATTTTCTGTCGGAATTTATAAAAAATACTTACAGCAATATATCACTTCTTGCAAACTACAATGAAGCGTATTCTGTTCCGTCATATACTTCTGAAACATGGACGATGCTCGTCCGTCAGATAGAAGAACTTAATTATATGCTTGACTGGAATATGCAGGATGCCCAGACAGCGGCAAATATCAATGAGAGCTTTGAGCCTGTGATATCAAATTTCCCGAATTATCTTGTCTCTATCAATAACATGATACAGACACTTGCAATAAAACAGGCAATGCACTATCTTAAAACCGTATATAATAAGATAGTTACGGATAAAGTCAATCTCAGTGCAAAAAGCCGTGCGAAATTCTATACTTTATACGCAACGGCGGCGTTGTATGATATGAATATAACAACGGCACTTATGATGTGTGACAAACTGAAAAATGTGAATAATAAGCATCCGAATATAGTATATGCGTTCAAGTATCATTATTTGCTGACATTGTGCGAGGTTTATGGAGGACAGCCCAATCTTGCAAAGAAAAATTCCGAAAAATGTATGAAGATAGCTAAGAAAAGCGGCTCGGACAAGTATATATTTATGTCTCAGCTTCTGAAATATATATGCAAGCTCGATGGCTGGACAAATTCCTATCGCTGGGACAGAACAATAGAAGGTGAAGAACTGTCGGAATTTGTAAATAAAGCAATGGATTATCAGATGTATAATCATCTTGCCCATGTGTTATTTTTCGGTTGCTGCAACTCAAAGGAAAATTTTGTTGATGATGCACAGAATTGCGAGGAACAGGAAAGTTTCAAGAAAGCAATGTCCATTGCAAAAATGCTGAAAAATGACCGTCTGATAATTGCGGCATGGATGAAGAATGTCTTTCTTGCACAGGGTTACGGCTGTTTCACCTATGTGGATTATTACTATAAAAAGTGCCTTGAAATAATCGAGGTACAGAATAATGTATTTGAAGAAGCTTCGATTTATAACGGTCTGGGTTTCAACAGAATAGTAAGCGAACAGTTTGTTCTTGCAAATAAATATTTCAATGACGCTCTTGAACTGTTCTATAATCAAAAGGATACTTACTATGTGGCTGAAACGCTTTATAATATGTCGATAAATGCTATCCTTGCGGATAAGTATGAAACGGCATATAATTATCTTCTTTACTGCATAAAACTGATAAAGTCCATCAAACATCAGAGAATGAGAGTTTGTAATATGTCAAAGCTCTATGGAATGATAGTCTATTGCAGCTATAAAATGGGTATAGAGTACAACGCCCATTTTTATCTGAATAAAATGGAATATGTTTTGTATCATGTGATACATTCCACTGACGAAAACAGATTCTTCCTTTGGGATGACGATATGTTTTTTTATTACTTCTGCAGCGGTCTGCTTGAAAAATCGGATAATATAGAAAAAGCTCAGAAATATTTTGACAGTGCCAAGTATCATATGCTCAGAACAGAGGGATTATGGTTCTTTGTATATGCCATGTTCGCAATAGAACAGGCTGATTTGTACGAATTGCAGGATGAACCTGAAAAAGCACAGCAAATACTCGAAGAATGTATGGAATTCTGCAATAAGAACGGATATAAGCATAAAGAAGAAATGCTTTTCGCAAGGCTTCACAAACAGTCTTTGATGCCTCCGAAAAATAATGATCTTATTTTGAGCAAAGTAAGCAAATATCAGATAGAAGAACTTGCACAGTATTCCGAAATGAAAATGATGCTTGCCGATAAAACAAAGGGTATTGATTTCCTTGTTGCATGGCAGGAGCTTTTGAATAAGGAAAATTCGACTGTTAATGATATTATCGAAAATTCTATGGCAACTATGCAGAATAATTATAATATCGACAGTATACTTTATGTTGAAGTGTCAAACGGTCAGCCGACTGTCAGATATAACAGCGGTGAGCTTGATATCAGTGAGGAAATGCTCTCAAATGTAACGGCTTATTTCAGAAGACATAAAAAAGAGGTCGTTGCATCAAGATTTGACAGGGAATTTTATGAATATACCCCTATACTTTCCCTTTTCGGAGTAAATAAGATAGTTTCCTTTGCTTGTGTGCCGTTATCTCAGGGAGATGAACTGACGGGCTTTATGATAGCTTCGATAGAACTCCACGAAAATATGACAGGCGGTATAATATTCCTTGACAGAAATGACCTTACAATATTCAAATTCGCCCTCCGTCAGATGACCGATACCCTATATCGTCTTAAAGCGAGAGATGAGATAAGTCAGATGAACAGAAAACTTCAGCAGAGTGCCGTTACAGACCTTCTTACGGGCTTGCTGAACAGACAAGGCTTTGCGAAGAAGATAGATGACTATGTTGAACTCGTTGAAAAGGGCAAGAGATTTGATGTATGCTTCACGCTGTTATATATAGACCTTGACAATTTCAAGTTCTGCAATGATACTTTCGGTCATGATGTCGGAGATGAGATACTGATAGCCTTTTCAAGACTGTTCGAGAGAGTGACAAAAAATAAAGGTTATATCGTAAGATACGGCGGAGATGAATTTTTGATAGTAATGCCCGAACATACGGTCGATGAAGGTATAGAACTGGCAAAGTCCATCTATAAAGCCATAGACAAGAGCAATCATTTTATTCCCGAAATACAGTCGGCTGTCAAAGAAAAGATAGATATTCCCGAAAACCACAGGGTTTCCTGCTCAATAGGCATTGCCTATGAAAACAGCTATAATCAGGAATCAATGAATACTGCCCTTAAACACGCCGATACAAAACTTTATGCCGTAAAGAAAAATCAGAAATCAAATTACAGCGTCTGGAACGGAGAATAATATTATCCGAAAAATGAACGCACGGCTTCAAAAATTTCAACAAGCCTGAATCTCACTTCGTATTTATCGGAATTTGATATGACATCAATTTCGTTTTCGTCGAGTGAAAGTTCAGGCTTGTTTTCCTGTGCGGACGGGATACACAGTGCAGGATAAAGCATACACCACCAATTATGTCCATTGCCGTTTCCGATGACTATTCTGAGGGCATTATATTTTCCTGCCGGCAAAGTGAAGTCGTCATATATCCTCGTATCAAAATCCATTTCGGTTATATAAGCATCAACTTTATAATCATAGCCGTATTTATATATCAATTCTTGGGAGAATTTTTTTATATCTTCAAGATTGTTCTGTGCAGATATCATGGCTTCGTCACGGCTTCTACAGTTTACGAACAATTCCGAAGTGTATTCAAGGATACCGTCACGGACTTTAAGTTTAAGCTCCTGGTCCTGTGCCGAATCCGAATTTGCGATTATATGCAGTCTGAATATATCCTCCTGCAAATTTTCGCACACACTGCAAAATCCTGTCATTGACATAAGACAGCTTATAACGAAACCGCATATAAGACTTTTTATGAATAATCTCATTCTATGTAACCACCCTTTTTTATTTATAATCAGAATATGAGCGGAAAAAGATTATTCTATTCAATGAAAAACAAAAATTTTATCCTGAATAAATTGGTATTTGACTTTGACTTAAAAAATGCTATAATCAATTCAAACGATAATAATGGGAGTGAGATTATTGATATATACACTGACACTGAATCCCTCAATTGATTATGTTGTTCATCTCGACAGTTTCATAAGCGGTATGACAAACAGAACCATTGCCGAATCGTACTGTATCGGTGGAAAAGGCATAAATGTATCCTGTATCCTTTCCGAGCTTGGTATAAAAAGTACGGCTTGGGGATTTACTGCCGGATTTACCGGAGATGAAATAGAAAAAGCTCTTGTGAAAAAAGGAATATATTCTGAGTTTATCAGGCTAAAGAATGGTATCTCAAGAATAAATATCAAGATAAAAGCCGACGAAGAAAGCGAGATAAACGGTCAGGGACCCCATATTACGGACGAGGAACTTCAACAGCTTCTTTTAATGACCGAGAGGATATCGGACGGTGATACTGTCGTACTTGCCGGGAGTATTCCAAAAACGGTTGCAGATGATATCTATGAAAGAATACTTGCAAAACTCAAGAACAGAAATATAATGACAGTTGTTGATGCAACAGGCAAACTGCTTTTGAACTGCCTTAAGTATGAGCCTTTTCTTATAAAGCCCAACAGACAGGAAATATCGGAGATATTTTCTGCAAAAATCGAGAACTTTGAAGAAATTGAAATGTATGCAAAGAAACTTATGCAGATGGGGGCGAGAAATGTTATTGTATCTCTCGGAGGAGACGGAGCGTTTCTCTTTGCGGAAGACGGAAAAATATATCATTCGGGTACACTCGAAGAAAAAGTACTTGATACGGTAGGTTCGGGAGATTCTATGGTGGCAGGTTTTGTTGCGGGATTTGAGCAGACAGGGGACTATGGATATGCCCTCAAGCTCGGAACAGCCTGCGGAAATGCCACGGCATTTTCACAAGGTCTTGCAAAAAAAGAGAAAATATATGAGGTACTTGAAAAACTTGATAAATAAACGGAGGGTTTTAACAGTTAAAACGATTTTATAAAAAGTTATAAAAATATGTTGACTTTTATAATTTTCGCAGCCTATCAAAATAATTTTCAAAAAGAAAGAGGGGTGAAAACCGTTATTGCAAGTTTGACAAAATTCAACTTTTATGTTAAAATCAGAGAAGATACGAAGCCTATGCGACAGCCAAGCGATGATGGCAGAGTAAATATTACGAAAGGAGA
>CACZZB010000106.1 GCA_902785555.1 uncultured Ruminococcus sp. | reverse complement strand
GGGACACACGGGGTTAGCTCGTTGATACTGTATGGGTTACCATACTTGAGCGAGAAGCCCCCGCCTCTAAGCGAAGCGTAGGCGGGGGAGTATGTCACTCAAAACATATATTTAATTCTTCGGATGTACGGCTGTTATTGATAATAATAATTACAGTATTATTATGGATTTTGCTGTTAAGGCTTGGTATTGCAAGACCGGGATGGTAAAGTAACAATATGAATCAAATTCAGGTTTAGGATAGGTGGTAGTTTTATGAAGAAAATAGTTATCAAAAGGTACATATCTATTATATTGTTATGTATTTTACTGATTATAGCTGTTGGATGCAGCAAAACAGATAATCAGGTTTATCCTGATGTATGCTTAGGTGTTCTCTACTCTACTGACAGCGGCAGCCGTTCCCTTATTGAATGGTATGACAGTGATTTTAACTCCCTCGGTACAGTTTCCTACCCATTTTCGGGAGCTTCTGTAAGTCAGACAAACGCTCATATTCAGGACAATACCATATTTCTGGCTCCGACAGGAGAGGGGCAAAAAAAGGATTACAGTAAAATCGCACTTATAAATCCAACAAAGGGCAGCTTTGAGGAAATTGATACCAACAGAATTAATCAGTATGACTGTACGGTTGAGGGAGCTTATTTAGCTATGACGAGCAACCTTAACGGAGAGTGCTTTGTGGATTTGATTAATATAAACAATCAAGAGATCCGCTCACTGGATATATCCGACAATTCTGTGATTTGTACACAGCCGATCCTGATAAACGGGGAGGTATATGCCTCAGCAACTGGCGGAGATAAAAACTATCTTTGCAAATGTGATTTTGCCGGCAATAGGGTTGATTTTATTACAGAGCTTCTGGATGAGCTGTCTACCTATCTTGAAAAGCACGGCAACGACCTTGTGTGGATTACGCATGGCAAGCTCGTTAAATACAATACAGTAACAAAAAAATCCGAATCCGTTAAGCTGAGCAGCTCCGACGCATTAAACCTTAATATTGTAGGTGATGTGGCATGGATAGTCTATACCTATCCGTTCGATGAGAATTACCATAGCCAGATTGAGGCAAGAGATTACCGGACAGGAGAGGTAATTTGCACTGAGAAATTTGAGGGTGCTGTCCTACAGCTTGAAGCCGATGACAGTCATATTTTTGTCAGAACATATAACGAACTGATCGAATACTCTTATACAAACGAAAAACTGACGGAACAAAATAGACTTCGCTGTGAAAAGAATGGGTACTATTACACCGGATTCTTTTATCTGAAAGGAAAATAAGGGCTGTCAGAGTCCGACAAAAGAGAAATGGGGCGATTGAATGTGGGATGAAAACAAGGTGCGGATAAAAGATATAGCAGATGAACTTGGTGTAAGTACAGCAACAGTATCTAACGTTCTTCACGGTAAAACAAAAAAAATCTCCGACAGAACAGTGAAAATGGTGGAGCAAAAGCTTGAAGAACGGGGATATATTCCCGATATGGCGGCAACTCTGCTTGCACGAAATAATTCCAGAATTATCGGGGTCATCGTAAATGACCATCCAAAATATGAAGGACATACCTTTGAAGATTCATTTATCTCAGCCGCCATCAATCATCTGTCAGATGAAATAGAGTCGTGCGGATATTTTATGATGCTTAAAAAAGCAAAAAGAATTACAGAAATTGTTAAATTCGCTTCTATGTGGAATCTGGACGGAATTGTAATAATAGGCTTTTGTGAAGATGAATATCAAGACTTGCGAGATCATATTCGTGTGCCTTTTGTGATTTATGACGGATTTGTTGATGTTCAGAACCGTTTTGGCAACATTACAATTGATGACTTCGATGGCGGCAGACAGGTAGGCGAATATCTGAAAAGTATGGGGCACAATCAGGTTCTGTGTATTGCTGATAACGATATATGTATGGACCTTATGAGATATAAAGGACTGTGTGATGGGCTGAACTGCAAGGCTGATTTTCTGAAAATACCAATGGCGGCAGATGAAAGGGAAGATTTCTATCTTTCAAATCTTGATAAGCTGAAAGGATACACAGCCGTATTTGCTGTATCTGACTATTATGCAATTGAAATGATGCGTTTTTTACAGCGACAAGGAGTAGTTATTCCCAATGATATTTCAATAGTGGGTTTTGACGGCTGCAGAGAAGCATCTGAAATCACCCCGAAGCTGACAACCGTTGCACAGAACAATTTGCTTCGGGCACAGACAGCGATATCGTTGCTACTGAAGATGATAAATAACAGCGGAATGACTGAAAATCTTTGTATCCCTGTTAAGCTTTCGGTAGGACAAAGTGTAAGAAAGCTGAATTAATACATCAGGTGCAGAGGTGATAATTCTGTGAACGATTTCACAGCCCATTGACTAAATTTAATTGCTTTTTAGCAGAAAGGAGTTACAAATGGAGAAAAAACTCATTCTTAAATCAGATGTACTTGATGCTCTTGAAAAAACAGGAGTAAAACATGGACAAGTAATAATGGTACATACATCCCTTGGCAGCATTGGATATGTTTGCGGTGGTGCTCAAACAATAATCGAAGCATTAACAGAAGCTGTTGGTAAGGACGGAACCATTATGATGCCCACACAATCGTGGAAGAATCTTGATCCCGAAACAGGAGTACATTGGGAAGTGAATAAGGATTGCTGGCAGGCAATACGTGACAACTGGCCGCCGTATGATAAGAATATCACACCTACTAATACTATGGGTGCAGTTGCGGAGATGTTCAGGCAGTGGTCCGGAACAATTCGCAGTGACCATCCTGCACGGTCGGTTGCGGCATTCGGCAAGTATGCAGAATATCTGACACAGGAACATGATATGTCAAATATTTTTGGGGATGGTTCACCTATAGGAAAACTCTATGAGCTTGATGCCTATGTACTTCTTATAGGTGTCGGATATGACAAAAACACCTCGCTTCACCTTGCAGATGCAAGAGCAGAGTATGAAGGTAAGCGTTTTTGTACGGAACACAGTGCTGTTACAGAAAACGGAAAGAGAGTGTGGAAGGCTTATGACACGCTCTATGTGGACGGTGAGGATTTTGAGCAGATAGGCTCAGCTTTTGAAAAAGTCCATGAAGTAAAGAAAGCTATGCTCGGAAATGCAGTTCTTCGGCTAATGAAACAAAGGGAGCTTGTAGATTTCGCTGTCCGATGGATTGAGAAAAACAGAACGCTCACTAAGCAATAAGCCCATCATTTTACTACTATTTTACTCAGCTCTGCTTCGGCAGTGCATTTTGTTTTGCAAAAATGCGAAAAAGTGTAGCCGTGGGCGGTATGGGTGTGGTATAATAGGAAAAACTGAAATTTGGTGGTGTTACTATGAAAAAACACATTGAGATGTTAGGAAAAATAAATAGCAAAGATGATTTTATTAAATTCATGGAAATATATATTTCGACCATTAATGATTCATCCGTAAAAGAGTATTTAGAATCAGTATTATCTTGGACAGAAGATATGGAAGGTTATTATCACAATACCAAAAAAGAAATACCTCAAAACATAAATTGGGATTTTATTGCCACTTTGTTTTATGTAGGAAGTATATATGACTAACTTTTTGTTTACCCATAAAACCCTTAGTAGTAACCCCCTTATTTTACTGCTATTCTGCTCAGTCCTGCCACTGTTGGCATGGCATTTTCTTCTTCAAATGCGAAAAAGGGTAGCAATTAGCGTTGTGTGTGTGGGAAAATATATAAAGTAACATATTGTGATTGAAAAGAACAATTCCTATCAAAAGGACAAGCATAGTTATTATTGCAAAAGCTACAACAAGATATTTGCCAATATCAAGGTGTAATAGCAGTATTATTGTTATATACTTCATATAAGACATACCGTGTCCGCTACCAAAAAACGACTTTTCTCACTTTGTGTCATGGACTTGCGCAGCATATTTTGGTATACTTGTGGTGAAAGGAGGCGTCAGAATGGATCAGATCAAGATAGGTAGCATTTTGAGAGAACTCAGGAACGAAAATGCTCTGACCCAGGAGCAACTGGCGGAGCAGTTTGGTGTATCCAACAGGACTGTAAGTCGTTGGGAGAACGGAAAAAACATGCCCGACATAAGCATACTGATCGAACTTGCAGATTTCTACGATGTTGACATTCGCAAGCTTATCGACGGAGAAAGGAAAAGTGAGACTATGAATGAAGATTTAAAAGAGATATTGACTATGATATCAGATTATGCTTATAAACAGAAAAAGCAGACCCTTGTCAAGTCGTTTATTCTTTTTGGCTTAGAAATGCTGTGCGCTGGGTTCACTTTAGGGACTGTAGTGTTGGTACTAAAGAGTGATGGGCAGATTAGTGCAGGATTTGCCATAATACCTATGGTAATAACCATTTCATAAAACAGCCCATATACTGCGTATTCAGCAGCATATGGGCTGTTCTGTTAACCACTGTATTGTTTTATACATGTTTGTAAGTAAAAAACTTCTTTATTACTCGCTGTTTGACGGATTTTTTCTTTTGCAAAAATGCGAAAAAGGGTAGCCGTGGGCGGTATGGGTGTGGTATAATTGAGTAAATCGAAGTTTTGGAGAAAATGCTCTACGAAATGGCAAATGCGAACGATTTACAAATTTATATTCATTTGTTAAAGCCCAATAGGGATTGTTTTATCTGAAGTATGTTTTAAAAGAAATAGTCAAGTATATTGTTTATCATAACTTAGAAGTGAGGTTATTATGACTTTTATAGAAGCACTGAGTAGTGAAAATTTAGATAGAATCCGAAGTTTTCCGAAAGCAGATTTACATAACCATTTTGTGCTTGGAGGCAGTAGAGAATATATATTCAACAAAACAGGGTATAAAATAACGCCTATCTCCAGCCCCTTGAAATCTATGAGTGAAATGGACTCTTGGAGCAGCAAATATATTGGGAATCGCTTTAATGGTCCGGAAGGTAGAAAACTTTTAATTGAGGCAACATTTGCACAAGCTAAATTTGATGGTGTATCCGTATTAGAAATAGGTGAAGATGTTTGGGGACTTAGCGAATTTTTTAACAATGATATTGAGGAACTGGTTTATTCTTTTCAAGAAGCAAATTACAAAATTGCTCCTGAAATCGAATTACGCTTGCAAATTGGTTTATCAAGGCATTGTCCTATTGATTACTTGATGGATTGTTTAATGCACTTTTGGGGGCACAAGGAGTTTTATTCGATTGATTTGTACGGTGATGAGCTGGCACAACCTATTGAAAACTTTATCCCTATTTACGAAAAAGCCGCTGAAAACGGCTTGGTTCTGAAAGCACATATCGGTGAATGGGGTACTGCACAGGATATTGTTACCGCTGTCAAAGCATTACACCTCGATGAAGTACAGCACGGTATCGCTGCTGTTCAGGATGAAGATGTGGTTGATTTTCTTGTGGAAAACGATATCAGGCTGAACATCACCCCGTCGAGTAATGTTCTGTTAGGTCGTGTACCGGATATGGCTGACCACCCGATAGCACAGCTTTACCGTAAAGGAGTGAATGTCACTATCAATTCTGACGACGTGCTTATTTTCGATTCCGACGTATCGAAGGAATATCTGCGATTGTATAAATCGGGCTGCCTGACAAAAGAAGAACTTGATGATATTCGACTAAATGGCTTAAATATATAGTCAAAAATATAAAAATCAATAGGTTTAAGAGATTTGGATAGAGATACTTTGATTTATCTCATATACTACCCCAAAAAAATTTAGTAGTAACCCACCTCTCATTCTATTCAGCCCTACTTCGGTGGGGCTATTTTCTTTTGTAAAAATGCAAAAAAGGGTAGCCGTAGGCGGTGTGGGTATGGTATAATAGTAGAAATCGGGATTTATCATAATGCGGCAAGAAGACTCCGACCTCTACAGGTCGGGGATGAATTGCCGCCAGCCCGTTAGGGCTGCAAAAATCTTGACAATTCAAAAGTCTGATGATAAGATGTAATTATAAAATATCTGAAAAATAGGTGGTGAAGATCGGTGAATAAGGCATATAAGTTCAGAATATATCCGAATTCGGAACAAAAAGTAATGTTTTCAAAAACTTTCGGCTGTACACGAATGATATACAATTACTATCTTGAAAAAAGAATCAAAAGCTATGAAGAAGAAAAAATAACTTTTGGCTATACAAAATGTGCCAATGACCTGACACTGCTGAAAAAAGAAAAAGAATTTTTGCAGGATGTAGACAGCATATCGTTACAGCAGGCATTAAGACATCTTGATATGGCTTTTCAAAACTTTTTCAGAGATAAAAAAGTCGGATTTCCAAAATTCAAATCAAGGAAAAATCATAAGAAAAGCTATACAACGATATGTTTAAATAACAACATCAAACTTGAAAACGGAACTGTTACACTGCCCAAAATCGGAAAAATCAAAGTGAAACAGCATCGAAATATTCCTGCTGATTATATTTTGAAGTCTGTTACCGTAAGTCAGACACCAAGCGGAAAATACTATGCAAGTATTTTGTTTGAGTACGAGAACCAAGTACCGCAAACAGAATTGCAGAAGTTTTTGGGCTTGGATTTTTCTATGCACGAGTTATATGTTGACAGCAACGGAAATTGTCCCGAGTTTCCGAGATATTACAGACTTTATGAAAATAAACTGAAAAAAGAACAAAGAAAACTGTCCAGAATGGTGAAAGGTTCAAGAAACAGAGAAAAACAGCGTATCAGAGTTGCTAAACTGCATGAAAAGGTTACCAATCAAAGAAAGGATTTTCTGCACAAGCAGTCAAGGCAGATAGCCAATGCCTATGATTGTGTTTGCATTGAAAATCTGAATATGCAGGCTATGTCAAAATCGCTGAATTTCGGTAAATCTGTTTCAGACAACGGTTGGGGAATGTTCACAGCATTTCTGAAATACAAGTTAGAGGAACTTGGAAAAAGACTTGTCAAAATCGATAAATTCTTTGCAAGTTCACAGATTTGCAATGTATGCGGATATCAAAATCCCCATACAAAAGATTTGTCTGTCAGAGAATGGATTTGTCCTTGTTGTAAAACACATCATAACAGAGATATAAATGCTGCTGTAAACATACGAAATGAAGTTATGAGAATAGCGGGACACACGGGGATAGCTCGTTGATACTGTACAGGTTGCTGTACTTGAGCGAGAAGCCCCCGCCTCTAAGCGAAGCGTAGGCGGGGGAGTATGTCACAAAAGAAAACCATCAGTACAATTAAGGAAGAAGTGACTAACTATGTTAAACATACTTGATGACCCTATCACGTTTATCGGTGCAATTTTAGTAGTAGCTGTATTTATAACAATCATCTTATTATGGCTTAAAAAGGAAAACAAGCTCAAAGATGAAATGGTGTCGGCTCTTTCAGAAGATCTGAAGAGTTCGCTTCAGAACAATCAAGTCGAAAATTACGACTCGCAGCGTCATATTTGGACTCAAAAGGCTTACATTGGCTCAGTCAGGGATAAGGGCACTAAGGTTGCTTTAAAACTGCTGTGGTACAATACTGTTATACAAAATGCGACCCTTAATCAGTTTCAGTACGCTGACGTCACAATGAAAAAAGCCGAATTTGAAGGTCGTGGATTGAAACAGGGAATGATAGTGAAAATGAGGATAGATCCAAACACAGCAAAAGCTGAAATAATATGATATATTCATTATTTGTCGCTCAGCAAAATACCGCAGAAATTTGTAGAATCGGTTGATAAATGAAAATCCCGATTTGCCTATCAATCCCTACTTAATTTCTTAGCAGTAACCACTTTTCCACCTGTTTAATGTATTTTATATACAAATTTTAGCCCTGCTCCGGCAGGGCATTTTGTTGTAAAAATGCAAAAAAAGGGTAGCCGTGGGCGGTGTGGGTGTGGTATAATGGTGTAATTGATATTTGTGGAGGTGTTTATTATGAAAAATGTGATCCATATCTATGGTGCTTCCGGATCCGGTACAACAACGTTGGGTAAAAAAATATGTGAAGAATTAGGATATACTCAAATGGATACGGATGATTATTTCTGGTTGCCTACTCAGCCCAAATTTACGCAAAAACGCCCTGTCAAAGAGCGAATAAAGCTTATGAAAAAAGATATTGACAAGTCGGAGAATGTTGTAATATCCGGTTCACTTACAGATTGGGGCGATGAGTTGATTCCGTATTTCACTTTGGCTATAAGGATTGAGATGAAACAGAGTGTACGCATTGAAAGACTCAAGAAAAGAGAAAAGGAAAGATATGGCTCACGTATTGAACCGGGTGGAGATTTGTACAAGCAACATATTGATTTTATTGAATGGGCAAAATCCTATGATGATGGTGGGTTGGATATCAGAAGCAAAGCACTGCATGATGAACTTCAAAAATCATTCCGGTGCAAGATTCTGTATTTAGACGGAGAGGACGAGTTGGAAGATAAATTCGCAGAAGTGTTAAAATATCTTAACAGCCTGAAACAATCAAACCTAAATTTGCAGGATAAGTAAGAATGCAGTTTAAATGCGAATAAGGGTAGCCGTGGGCGGTGTGGGTGTGGTATAATGAGATTAGTCAGCATTATGGGAGAATATAAAAATGAAAAATATTATTGGTTATAGAACATTTTATCGTTATCTTGAATATATTTTTGATGCAGAAGAACACGATTATTTAGGTGGTTTATTGGGTGGTATGAGCTTACTTGCAGACGGAAGTACGGCAGACCCGGCTTATGAGTTGGATTGGGATAAAGCGGTCTTTGAATCCGATAATCAAAATGATTCGTACCAAATTGGTATTTATTTTTTAAGAGATTGGCTTGCAATTAGCTATATTGAGGAAATTGGTCAGATACTCTTGGATATGGAATCGAATAAACGACTTGAACTATGGCAGAAAGCGGTTCACGATATTCAAATGAATTATAATGATCCAAATTTTCGCTTAATGTAGCAATGAAAAATATGATTCACCATGAAAAGCCTTATTAGTAACCACCTCATTCTACTAATATTATTCTACTTTAGTCCTGCTTTTGCGGGGCATTTTCTTCTTCAAAATACGAAAAAGGGTAGCCGTGGGTGGGTTGGGTGTGGTATAATAGTGTAGTTAAGAATTTAAGGAGGAAAAGTTGGTTGAATAATAGTACATTGGGTAATATTCTTATAGAAAAAATATGGAAAGATGAATTAATCTTTGAAGTAAGACTGAGCGTTGAATCAAAATATGTCAACGCATGGCAGACTTGTTATTTTGATTCTATTTCTCTTGATAAACTATGTTATTTCATAAGTGGTTATTGCAAAGGTTCTGGTAGTGCAAATTATTATGAGAGCGGAGATAAAACAGGAAATTATACCCCTTCATTTTCAATGCGTTTGAGCAGTAATAGTACGGGTCATATTACCATTGAAATGGATTTAGAAATAAATGATGTAGAAGACCGATCACACAGATGTACCTGCAATGTATATACAGAACTCGGTCTGCTTGAAAAATTTGCTAAAAATGTCCATAAGTTAATAGATGCTGATATCGGATCGACAGTTTCTCTGCTTGATATATAAATACTGATTCAACACTAAACCAATGCCCCACTTAGTAGTAAAACCCCCAATTTTTACTACTATTCTACTACTAACGACTTCCGCAATTTGCCCCGATTTGCAAAGAATTGTAATTTTCGCCCCACTCTGTCAAAGCAGGCACTACCTCTGGACACCCTCGCAAAATGAGGCATTTCAAACCATTTTACAGCAATTTAAGAAAGGAAAAATATATGATAAAAGTAATGTTCATCTGCCACGGCAGAAGTCGGGGGTAAGATTTACTATCCGCTGAACTTTGGCATTATGTTTCAACATTTCGCAGTTACACATAGATATTACTACTAACGGAGAGAGGAATAAAAGAGAGCGTAAAAGTCAGATTTACAGAATAAGTCAGCCGTGCAGCTTCGTAATAAAGTCTGCACGGCTTCTGTAATGTTGTGACTTATAAAGATGCCCTGAATATATCATCAATATCCTTTTCACGCAGGGATGCCCATGCATTTTCAAGACCCTCATTTACAGCAACATGATGAGCCATTTCACCGATACGGCTTTCATCAATGCCAACATCCTTCAGGTGCATGGGGATGCCTATGGACTCAAAGAACTTATATGTTTCGTTTATTGCTCTTTCTGCAATCTCAAACTTGTCATGTGTGCTGTCAATTCCGAATACATTCACACCGTATTTTACAAAACGGTCAACTGTCTTTTCGGAAAGAATATGCTTCATCCACCTCGGAGTTATTATCGCAAGTCCCTCGCCGTGTGTTATATCATAATAAGCGGAAAGTGCGTGTTCCATACCGTGGCAGGGCCATCCGGATTGACTGTTTCCGAGAGCATAAATGCCGTTGCAGCCATAGGTACAGGTCAGCATCATTTCGGCTCTGGCAGTGTAATCCTCCGGATTTTCAAGGCACTTTCTTGCGTTTATCATAAGGCTCTTTAGTCCTGCCTCCATAAAACCGTCGTTGAGGATAGTTGAATCCTCGCAGAAATACTGTTCCATTATATGATTCATAGCATCGGCACAGCCTGCGGCAGTCTGTTTCTTAGATACAGTAAATGTATATGTGGGGTCAAGGAATGACACCCTGGGATAATTATGCGGATCAACATAACCGATTTTGTCATTGGTTTCGGTTCTGGAAATAACTCCACCCGGATCATATTCGCTGCCTGTTGCTACAAGAGTAATGATATCCACTATCGGGATCGAATCTGTGGCAAATGCCTTGTATGAGATCAGAGCCCAGGGATCACCGTCATATTTTGCACCTGTTGCGATAGCCTTAGAGCAGTCGAGTACACTTCCGCCGCCGACAGCAAGTATAACATCAATGTTGTTTTCCTTGCATATCTTGCATCAAGTACAGAATCGTTGAAGTAGTTTTCTTCGATTTCATATGGATAATGTCCGTAGAAATTTGCCTGCGATGCATCAAGGGATTTTTGATTATTAAATGGTGTAGATGTTCCTGCACGGCAGGCATACTCCCACTCTGCTTCAGTCGGCAGTCGGTATCCGTTTGCACTTCTGTCCCAACTGATACCACTGTCTGTTATTGTGTATGCCGGTGTCAGTCCTGTCGCCTTTGATAAGAGCATAATTATCCTTAACTTCTGTATTGTTCTGTGCAAAGCGGTTTTCATAACTGTTTTCCGTTTTTGTCTCTGAATTTTCAATTTTTGATGTTTGTGAAGTATTTCCCGAAGGAGCATCCCAACCGGATGTGCTGCTGTCACTGCTGCCGGAAATGGCAAAATGCAGCACAGTTCCCACTCCGATGATCGCAGCAATTCCCACCACATACAGTATGGTGAAAATGGCTTTTTTATCCTTTTCATTTTCCTTTTTCTGCTTTTTAGTCGTAAGTGCTCTTACAAACAGCGACAGCAAATATGTCATAAATGCCCATGATATAAGCATGGCAAAGTTTTCTGTTATAACTAACCATGATGATTTGCTGTAATCCAGAAATGCAAAATGTGTTTGCATGAACATATAATCGAAAATGTTTGCATCAAGAAACAGCATAAAGCCCCAGACAGAAATGCTTGTCATAATTACGGCTGATACTATCCGAAAAACACCCTTCGGAAGCTTTGCAGTAATAAGCCCGAAATGCAGACCAATATGTACTCCCATCAGTACAAAAGACCAGTATGAAAATGCCATGTGCAATTTTCGGGCGTCAGAGGCTTTCATAATCCCTTTCATAAAAGGCGTCGCATAACGGCTCATTGCCATGCCGGAAACAGCAGTTGCTATAAATGACAGGAACAGCAAAACGCAGATCAGAAGCTGAAACACCCTGAGAAAGTTATACTTTCCCTTGAATATTGTCTTGTAGTATTTATAGTTCATAATATGATGAACTATAAACAGCACCGTCATTGCAATGCCGAGCCATTCGTGTGCAAATTGTTGTGTGACCTGCAGAGCCATCAGAAACAACAAGTTGCCTGTCATTATTATGTCTGTAATCCTCATTGCAATACGCTTTGCCTTCATGCTGTCACCGCCTTTATTTCAAACTGTTTACGAAGTCCTGTAATTCTGATTTAGAAATACCTGAATTCAATCTGGCACCTTCTAACCACTTTCCGCTGCCTGCGTTGTTTTTCAGATTGTCGCCGCTGCTGCCGATACCGCTGCCGCCGGAGGTGCAGAAGGGTATCATCGTTTTGCCGCCGAAATCATAGCTTTCAACGAAGGTGTCCATAATGCGTGGTTCCTCACCCCACCAAATCGGATAACCAACATAGATGGTGGTATAGCCATCGAGGGATAATTTATCGCTCGCAATACCCGGACGAACGCTCTTGTCATCCTGTTCGTGAGTAGTGCGACTGTCGCTGTCGTGCCAGTTCAGATCAGCTTCTGTATAAGAGCCTGTTTAAAATCTTGAAAAAGGCTCTCGAAAAGAATATAATGAAGAAAAAACAGCAAAGAGGGAACGTAAATGCATAACTATCCAAGTGATATA
>CACZZB010000105.1 GCA_902785555.1 uncultured Ruminococcus sp. | reverse complement strand
CCTATGTTAAAATAGGCTGCTGCTTCTTCCAATGTAAGATTGGACTTTTCATAAATCGGAACTTCGTATTTCATAGTATTATCACCTTTCTAAGCGAAACCATTCTCAATGGTTTTATTGTTTTTTATTTTTTACACATGATTGTGATCTCCTTAGATGAAATTATCTTCTGAACTTTGGCTTGTTTGTGCTGTTCAGAATCGTGTCTATCTTCTGTTCATCATCCTCCTTAAATGCTAAATTGTATTTTTCTTTCTGTTAGTGTCAATGAGCTTTTCTGCCGCCAATGCTGTCAACACTTTTTGTCAGTTTTTCGATTTTCTTTTCAAGCGTGATAAGCGTATGTTCCTCATCACTGAACATAGCTATAAGAATTTTTCTTTGCAGCTCCTCAATCTCCTGCATATGCTTCATTACATCATTGAGTTGTGCTTTGTACACAAACTTCTGAGTGTTTCCGACATGGGCAATCTGATTGATATTATTTCCTATCCTTGAAATCTCTACTGTCAGTTCTGCAATATCGTCTTTCAGCAAAACTCTTTTACTTTGAGAAAGGTACAGAATGTATTTTGAAACTGTCATGTGTGCTTCGGCTGCCTTGCGTTTCAAATTTTCTTTTTCTTCCGGTGTCATTCTTATTTCGATTCTTGAAAGCTTTGTATTAGCCATTTTTCCTCATCTCCTTGTCTATCATTTCAAAAAGCTGTGATTTTTGTGACTTGCAAAAACACAGTGGAAAATGACCTCCGTAGGAGGTCGCAAGCAGAGATTGTGTACGCCATAGTGCCGTACAAATCAGCTTGGCGGTGAAATTCCCACACCCCTTTTACATTTTGCCGATTCGCAAAATCCTGAAATCGCTTTGCTCACCATAAATAATAAATTCTGAAATTTTTGTTTAACTACTTGTGATGTTTTTTCAATTTTTACGAAGTATGGCAGAGTCGCATTTTGCAAAAAATTCAAACTTTCAGATTTCTGGCTTTCGGAATATTCAGATATTTCTAAAAATAATGTAAGGATATTATGTCGATTTTTCTTTGACTACCGTTTTGGTATTGTTGCTATTCTTTCCTGTGCTTTATGTTTATGAAGTTGCAGTTTCATCAGTAGATTTAATTTGCTGATAATACCATCGGTCATCATTCTTCTTAACAGACTTAATGCAAAGATATGCTTTTGCTTTTTTCAAGGTCGAGATGCAGATACCGTTTTTGGCTGCCAATTCAAAAATCTTTGTTGATGCAACATCTCCGTTTGCAAGACACTCCGTAAGGAAATCGCAGGCATTTTTGAAAGCCGGAGCAGGATCGCTACCGGACAGATCGGCAGCTTTTACATCAGATAAACCTATCCACTTGACAGCACCATTGTCCAGATCATAAATTATGCTTTTCCCAATTTTCGCCAGATTGCTTTTCAACGGTACCATAATACGGTTATCGGGATTGTTGGGATTGGTCGTCAGGATAAGAACACTTCGTGCAGCAGCAACAATATCAATAGAGCCAAGAGAACGATACAGGGCATTGATACCGCCTGAATTTTTATTGAGATGTCCGATAAGGACAATAGCACAATCCGTTCTTTCTGCAAAATCGTTGAGCTTTTGCATTACCTCTCGAACATCATTTGCAGAACTGATGTTGATGCTTCCCATAAAAGCCTGAATGGGATCAAAGACCATAAGCTTTATACTCTGATTGATTATGTCTTTTTCTAAATCTGCATCAAAGCTTTCAAACTTTCTTTTTGTTTGAAGCCCGACCACTTTATTACAGTCAGCACCCATTTCTATAAGTCGAGGAATAATTGTGTCTGACGCACCGTCCTCGGCAGATTGAAAAAATACGTTCATCGCATCATGTGACTGTTCTGAAAAGGGCAGCTTCTTTCCGGTTGTAAGAAGTGCAACAAGGGACAAAACAAAGGTTGTTTTTCCGATACCCGGATCACCGCAGATAATAGTGATCTTACCTTTGGGAATGTATGGGTAATAAAGCCACTCCACCTTTTTCGGCTCTATATCCCCGTAGCAGACAAATTTGTTTACTGTCGCCATAGTCACACCTTCTTTTCGTCCTTGTACTCATCGGTACTCGTCTGAGCGTCAATCCATGTCATGAGCTTGTCGGTTGATATGAGCCATTTTTTGCCGACACGGAAGCTCGGAAAGCCCTTAGACCTGACAAGTGTGTAGCAGAACGACACGGGGACATCCAGCACCTCTGCGAGTGCCTGCGGTGTCAACAGTGGTGGAAGTTTTTGCGTTTCTTTTTGATCTAACATATAATCATCCTTTCCATACCCTTTTATAAAATACAATGGAATGGGTATATTTAGATTATATCAGACCATTCAATAAAATACAAGACTGTAAAATAAAAAAATGTAACAAATTATAGCATTCAAATTAGACGAAACCAACAAAGGAATAAATTCTAATTATCCGAATAAAAAATACTGTTATCTGTTTACACTTATTTTGAATCAGCTTGTTGTAATATAGTTGGCAACGGATTAAAATATTTAGGGTGCAGCATCACGCTGCTTGAATTAGCATCTTCGGTATAGTATAATAAAATCAATATATAATTGGTTGGGTGTAGTTATGAAAAGATATAGAGTTTATATTTACGATAATGAAGAATACTTTGATATATATAACAAAGCTAAAAAAGAGTACAGAAATGTGCATAAGGGCTTTTATTTGCAGGAGCTTTGCGACTTTGCAAGTATGAAGCATAGTTCTGTAGCATATTTGAAGGAGTATTTGCATCTTAATCAGGCTGTTTCAGAAAGGATAAAGTCAGGCGGCAGTGATGAAGCTTTGTTACCGCTTGAAAAAATCGGCTGTGGTTTTTGCTTTTTCTATAATGATGCTGTAAACTCATTCAATGATACAAGAGAGATTGATCTCCTATCCTCAACTTGGCTGCAACAAGAAGCTGACAAAATAGAAAGCCTTCAGGAAGAAGTAAATACATACATTTCAAACCTTGTTTTCGGCAAAAGAAATCCGCTTTCGTTTCAGTCTGAGCTGAATATTGAAGTTATCACTATCAACGGCGAAAACTGCAAGGTACTTTATCCGAAAAGCATATATGATGTTTTTTATTTCTTCCTGTTTGAGATAGTAGATAAGGATATTGTATTTAAGATCTGCAAACGCTGTGACAAGTACTTCCCGTGCCTTTATAATAAGAATATTCAGTTCTGCGACAGAGTTGATGCTGCATTGGATAAAACCTGCCGTGAAATAAAGCTTGAATCGCTTCCGGATACGGATGATGTCAAACATAAGGCTGATGTTATGGAATTGTTCAAGCGTACTTATGAGCGTGTCCGTCATAGAGTAAGAAGGACAAAGGAACAGCAGAAAAAATATAAAGAATGGTCTAAGGAAGCTCGTTCTTTAAGGGATAGATGTATCAGCGGAGAGATAACACTTGATTATTTTGAAGAATGGCTGTCAAAGACCGAACAGGAAATGATGTAAAATATTATGAGCATAGGAATGAAACGAGGGACGGTGTATCTTGAAACGCATCAGTCAGAGTGGGAAAGAACCGCCGAAGAAACGATACGCACACTCAAAAGCATACTCGGCAGTGTAGCATCAGATATTCAGCATATTGGCAGCACTTCCATCAGAACGATAAGTGCAAAGCCGATCATTGACATTGCAGTTGCCGTGAACGATTATGAGCTTATTTTGAGTAAGCGTGATGTGCTTGAAAATGCAGATATTGTTTTCCGGTTTGACGAAAGACCGGAACAGCTTTTGTTTGTTATGGGAGATTTTGAAAAGGACACACGCTCACACCATATCCATGTGGTGATTTATGGCTCTGATGAATGGAATAATTACATTAACTTCCGTGATTATCTGAACAGCAACATCAAAGCTGCAAGGGAGTATGAAGCAGTCAAGCTCAGGCTTGCAGAGCAGTATCCCGATGACAGGATAGCCTACACAGACGGCAAGCAGGAAGTTATAGACAAGCTGCTTGCAGAAGCTCGTGTATGGAAAAGCAAACAGTCATCCAAGTAATTGGGACTTCAAGTCTCACATGGAATCACCTGATTTATACTGAAAAAAGTAGTAACAGACAATTAAAAAACATTGAGGAGTGATAAAATGGCTTTCGATTACAAAAAAGAGTACAAGGAATTTTATATGCCGAAAAACAAGCCGTCTATTGTGGATGTTCCGAAGATGAATTATATCGCTGTGCGTGGAAAGGGCAACCCTAATGATGAGGATGGGGAATATAAGCAGGCTATCGGTCTGCTGTATGGCATTGCTTATACAATCAAAATGAGCAAAAAGACAGATCATCAGATCAACGGCTTTTTTGATTATGTTGTACCTCCGCTTGAAGGCTTCTGGTGGCAGGAAGGCATAAACGGCATAGACTATTCTCACAAAGAAGATTTTTGCTGGATTTCCCTTATACGTCTGCCGGATTTTGTGATAAAAGCTGATTTTGACTGGGCTGTTGAAGAAGCGACAAGAAAAAAGAAAACCGACTTTTCAAAGGTGGAATTTTTGACATATCAAGAGGGCTTGTGCGTGCAGTGTATGCACATTGGTTCTTACGATAACGAGCCTGCGACTGTTGAGCTGATGGATAGTTATGCACAGGAAAACGGTTATGTGACCGACATATCAGCCACCCGTTATCATCATGAGATTTACCTCAGTGATGCAAGGAAAGTTGCTTCCGAAAAGCTGAAAACAGTTATCAGACATCCGATCAAAAAAGCAGATGATTAACGCTGCGAATATAATAACGAGTTTCCGTATTGTTTTCAGTGCTGTTTCTTGCTAAGACTCGTACATGGAGGGAAAAATGAATATTACACTGGAAGAAATAATAAGACGAAAGATACAATTTCATCAAGACAATAAGATTTTAGATACCCACGAAAACAAAGGATACATAAGTGGATACATTGAAATTCTTGATGATATAAATATGTCAGAAGATGATTTCATTAACAAGTACCTGAAAGTACTAAAATCATTAGATGTAATGTTTGAAAACTATGATGAATCCATGGGCGATATTGATGAATTAAGTGCCTACAATAATGCGATAGTTGATATTCTCAGATTACTTGATGAAAAATATCTGTATGCGAGTAGTTGGGATTCTGATTTGGACAATTTGTGAATAAATAAGCCGTGTCTCCCAAACACCAAAACAGGAAACACGGCTGAAATTTTTTATAGGTTATTGATTATTAAAAACAAATAGCGTATAATAATATCAAATCACGATTTACTAAATCACGATTAGATATTGAGGTGAGAGTATGTTTGTCGGCAGAAAACAGGAATTACAGTTTTTAGAGGACAAATATAACAGCAAGGGCGGACAGCTCATTGTGCTGTATGGTCGCAGGCGTGTGGGCAAAACGGAAACGCTGCGTGAATTCTGCAAGGGCAAACGGCATATTTTCTATTCCTGCCG
>CACZZB010000104.1 GCA_902785555.1 uncultured Ruminococcus sp. | reverse complement strand
GGTAATCTCTACCTCTTCAAAGTATTCTGTTATTCCGTTATTTTTCATAACTCCTATTATACCATACTTTCTCCATTTTTCAAAATTGATTTCCGTGATATCACGTTGTACTTGTTGAGATGTTCTGTATAGCATTCTGTCTTGCTGATTTCTTTATCATCAAATAAACTGTGAGAGTTGCAGGTGTGGTCATAATAGGCACACAACATTTGTGCCGCATAGGATTTACCGAAACGGCGTGGGCGGCTGATACATATGAGATTGTTAGTTGTATTTATTCGGCTGTTGATTATGCCAATCATTCCTGTTTTGTCAATATATCCACTTTTGGCTATGCGTTCAAATCCACCATTTCCAGGATTAAGATAAGTTCCCATACAAATTGCCCCTTTCATTCCTTGTTTTCTTAATTCTAACATAAAATCATCACTTAATCAAGCGGATGCGAATATAATTGCGGTGACGGCTGCAACGGAGTAAGACTGACTTGTTCTTGACTTATAATTCTTATTATGATATTCTTGAAACTGATAACACAACAACAAACTGATAGAAAGAGTCGGCACAAAGCCTGTGCCTTGTAATAGAGTATGGAATTTGAAAGAATTTTTACCCGTGCAAGCAATGAAAGTGTAAGGTATTTTGGAATGAATAATCATGAAGATGATTACATTTTCTATTGCAGTCTGAGCATTGAGGGAGTTCCTGAAAATATAAGCGAAAATGAAAAGGAAAAAATATATGACAATCCCGAACTTGCCGTAAAAATCAGCAGGATTGACGGCTGGCTAATTCTTGGACGTACAATGTTTGAGCATGATATTGACCTTTATAAAGAATGTGATGCAATAAGCGGCAGTCTGGAATTTGTATGTTCTGCTTTAATGGAAAACAATGAACCGGTTGCAGCAAATTATATGACCGATATGTTTTATATAGATGAAATCGAAATAAACGAAGAATATTATTCGGAAGATTTATTCGGTGAAATTATTGATGAATTGCCGGACAGTCTTTTTACCCATTATCATGTCTGGTGTGAAATATTGATATACTATCCCAGCCCGCTGCCGTATGAAAATAAATGGGAAGAATTGGAAAAGGAACTTGCGGCAAGAGCATATTCTGATGTGATTGACCGTAATTTCAACGGAAATTCGTCTGGCGAACCCCATCTTATCATGAGCAGGGATCAGTTCAACATCATTGCAGGCAGGCGCAGAGATGGTCAGTCATATCCCGAAGTCGCAAAAGACATGACTTTATGAGAAAGATATGAAGAATGTGGCTTTGAGGAATGGCTTAATACTCGTGTGATGTATAAAATGATTTATTAAAAAATAAGGGAGATTTATATGGAAAAGCTTTCAAAAACTTCAAAAGGCAAAATCAGCCCTAAATGTAATAGAAAAATGAAACAACAGTTTATAGGTCTTTTTCATTGTAAATGTGGAATGAGTTGGATAAAAACAACAGGATTTTTTGAAAGAACCCCTGAAATGGTATTCGGATTGAAACGTATGAAAGTTGGAAACAAAATAAAACAGGTGCCTGTTATAAAGCATTATTAAAACAGAATATTTCTTTGTCAATGACATTTCAACAAAAAAATTCATTGACAAATCAAATGACGTATCATATAATAAACACAGTCAGTATTTACATCATTTGATTTTGTATCAAGTGTGTCCGGCACAGCTCCGGACGGTCTTACATTCGGCACCATATCAGCATTGAGCTGAGGTGTCTGCGGCACGGCATTTTCAAGTGTCAGTGCAACATTAGCCGTCATTTAAGTGACGGTTTACGGCAGAGGATGGCTCTGCGATTTAGAATTGAAATTTTAATACGGGATAATTATATTCAAACGGCTGTTAAGGCATACAAAGGTGCTTTAACAGCCGTTTTTTGCGTTCGGTAAAATGGAGTGACAACGGATTTGTATTCGATGTTGCTCTTTTTTAATAAAAAATTTTTTACAAAGGAGTCTTTAAAAATGGCAAATGAATTGAACAAGGTCGAGGGATTCAATCCCCTTGACTACGCAAGGCAGATAACCGATGCAAACGGCAATCCGAGTCTTTATCTCGATAAGAAAATCTGCAACTTTGACGGAAACTTGGCTGTCGTTAAGGCAAAAGTTTATCTTGATAAGAATGACAGTGAGGAAAATTTCGTCAGCAACGCTTTCGCACAGAGATTTGCTGATCCGTCAAACATGGAATACGGCAGCAGATATCTTGAAAGTGCGGAAACTGCGGCAGTCGGCAGAGCGTTGGCTGATGCAGGCTATGGTTTACAGTTTTGTGCCGAGTCTGATATGCTGTTTGCCGATTCGTCACAGACATTTCTGCAAATGCCGTCACCGCCCACGATGAACAACACCACACCGCCCTATAATGCTCTAAACAATGCACCGCAGTACAATATGCCGAATAATATGCCCATGCAAAACGGAAATCTGTATGGAATGCCTGCAAACAACGGCTATAATCAGTCATACAATTTACCGTATCAGAACAATGTGCAGTATGCGACACGATATACACCTGCATACAATGAAAATATGCCTGTCGAAGAACTTGCAAGGCAAATACCCTATGAAGATGCCGTAAAAGCTGATTTATCTCTGCAACAGGGGGGATTAAGTACTATTATTCAATAAAACCTCTGTATCCTGAAAAATGTATTCTTAGTTCATATTCTCTACAAATGTATGTTTCTTGTTTCGATTCAAAATCAAGATTATCGGCATATTTAAAATATGTTTCTTTATCATTTACTTTGGAATATTCTTCTTTATGTTTTCGGTACATTGTACCAAAATCTGAATTTCCGTAAGGTGAATAGTCCGACCATTGACAAGTGAAACAGCATTTCATCATATATTTATTTTTTATCTTACGGTATATATCTATCAAGTTATCCTCAAAGTAAAAGAAAAGGGAATTATTACTTTTATAAATTTCCTTGTTGATATGCAGAGAAAAATCATACATTTTGTAAACATCTCCAAAAACCACTTCATCATCTAATATACATCGGACACTTCTTTCATTTTCTTTGGACTGTTCACAAGCATATTTGATACGAAGAAAAGAATTTTCTGTTTTGTTTGTTTTTATATTTATAACAGGAAACGGAATTGTAATTTCCATAGAAAATCTTTGCAGACTATATTCATAACCTTTATTTTTTGTTCCCAATTTGAGTAATTGAAATTCATTTGTGTCAAAATCGTATTTTTCGGGTGAAGTCAAATGAAAATCGTCAAATCCGCTTCCGAAAAAATCTGTTCCGTTTATTGTAAACGAAAGAGAATCGTCTGAAAAAGTACCTTCGGTATTTATAATATCAATATGGGTATCATGTTTTTCATCCGAAAAATGTGCTTTCCATATTTTCATAAAATCAAACCTCCGTTTCAATTATAGAAATATTTTAGCACAAGAATTATTACTTTGCAATTTTTTTAAAATATTACAGAAAAAATTAGCTATGCTTTTGCAATTGAAAAGCGTGAACAGCGTCAAGCGACTGTCAGTGCGATAAAAGAAGTTCCGAAAGCTGATGTTGACAGGCTTGATTTTTGCTATCGTGCCATGCTTGACGAGTTGGAACTGGACACTCCGCACAAGTGGAATTTGCTTGACCGAGGACTTTCGGAAGAAGTTATACAGGAAAATTTATATAAATCCGTTCCGGTGGATACATACAATATTCTTGTGGACAAACTTCTTGAAAAGGATTGTGATTTGATAGGCATACCTGGATTTTTTACTGATGTAAACGGAGAAATCAGAGTGAATATCCATAATCACATGTGCGGATTTTTCGTGCCTGTGTTCAATGAAAAAAGGCAGATTCAGGGTATGCAGATACGTCTTGACACGATGGACACAAAAAGAAAATATATGTGGTTTTCGAGTTCGGAAAGAATGAACGGCTGTTCATCAAAAAGTCCTGTGCAGATAAGCGGTGATGTTTTTGGCAGTAATGCCATTTACGTCACCGAAGGTGCATTGAAAGGGCAGATCGCACACTTTTTATCGAGCAAGCCGTTTGCTGCAACGGCAGGCGTTAATCAGCAGAAAGAATTGGAAATACTGTTTCAAATACTTCAAGGGGAAAGCAAATGCAAGATTATAGTTGATGCGTTTGACATGGACGACGATACAAATGAACACGTCAGACGGGGACATCAAAATTTAGCGTGGCTTGCCGATAAATACGGCTTTACCCCGAAAAGAATTATCTGGGACAGGCAGTACAAAGGAATAGATGATTATTTGTTATCAAAGAAAAATAATGGAGGTATTTGAAAATGACAGTAAATGAATTGATTTTTAATTTCAGAATAAATGTGGAAAGCGGCGGTGTTTTTATCATTGAGAAAGAAATGGGAAGTTTTCTCAAGGTTACAAAGGCTATGCTTAATAAAATCGGTGACAGAGAAATCAAAAGCCATAATATTTTTGACAGCAAAGTTATGATAAACATTGGAATGAACATTGAGGAACTGAAAACTTTGGATGTTGACGAAATCAAAATTGGAATGACACTGAAACTTATTGAAATGCAAGGCGAAAAGCAAATGCCGAAAGGTTTGCGTGGTGTCGTGACATATATTGATGATGCCGCCCAAATTCATGTGAGGTGGCAGAACGGCAGTTCTCTTGCGATTATTCCCGAAGTTGATAAGTTTATAATTGTGCAAAATTAAGCAGAAAGGAATTTGAAAATGAATATAGCATATCTCTTTTTTGAGGCAAAGCAACTGATCGATAACTTTTGTGTTTCGACATACGGCGAACACGCTGATTTCAGTGACCTGAAAAAAATCGGTATCGCACATACTACAACGGAAGATGAGCGTTTTCCGATACAGGTTTATGTCAACCTGATTGAAAAACAGGTCATAACGCAGGTAGGAAATGAAATTGCGGCTCTCAGGCATTATAAAAATCTTGAAGATATGATAGATAATTGCCTGTCAGATCTTAATTTCAATGAACTTACAGAACACAAAACTATTGACGGCTTTGATTTTGAACTGATTGAAATACTTGATAAGAAAGCACTTTTCACCAATGGCAGAATTCCGGATTATGTATTGCCCGACGGTTTGCATAAATATGAACTGCGTGGCGGTGATACGGAGGATTTTTACACGGTTGAAAAGAGTGTTCTTGTCAATCATTCCGGCACGATATTGATGTGTGAACCGTTGGAGTTTGGAAAGAACGATTATATTGAACTTGATGAAAATACGGCACCGAACTTTCTTGGAATTGATATGTCTGTTTCGGAGTTCTGTACAAGCAGTGAAAGCAAGGGAAATTTCTGCCCGTATTGCAGTAGAAATATTAAAAACGAGGAGTCTTAAAGAATGAACACCCAACAGATAAAACGTCTGATTGCAGACGAAAAGACAAAAATCGATGAGGAGGAGCTTTTCAGTTCCCCTTCATATCGAAATTATCTGCAAAATATTGCCGATAATGTTTCGGGAAAATACGGCAGAGGGGCATTTGTCCAGACGGAATATACCCCCGATATTGACGACACAGCCAGTACGGACAATTTCACGATAAAAATAAATACTGCAAATATTCTTTCAAGGTCATTCAGGAAAATGTCACACAAGAATCTGTCGAATATAGGACTTATCGGGCATGAGTCAGGGCATATCCTGTTTACTGATTTTAGTGTTGCGAAAAGGTTTCATCAGGCTATTTTGAATGGGAAGTTTTATCCGAAGAAGCCTGCCGCAAAGGATTTCAGCAGTAAAACGTATAAAAATAATCTTGCCGAAATTCTGAAAGTGTTCGATGAACAAAATCCGGTAAAGCTGAAAGTTATTTCAAAAATAGCCCTGTATCTGTCAAATGTTGTTGAGGACGGCTATATTGAAAGGCTGATGAAAGCAAAGTTTCCGGGCAGTATCTCGATAGGCATACAGCTTAACAACATCAGACAGGCTGAAATTATGCCATCGCTGAAAGATATGATTGCCCACGATTATAAGCCGATAAGCATTATTGCAAACCTGCTTTTGCAGTATGTAAAAACAGGCAGGATTGAAAATCAGGACGATATAAAAAATGAATATACAGATGTGCTTTATGACTGCATACAGACGCTTGATTTTGCTATTGATGAAAGGAATCCAAAAGAAAGAATATCGGCTGTAAATTACCTTTTGGTGTACTGCTGGCAGTTCATAAGTTCCATATTTGATGAAATCAATGAATCCGAAGATGAAGGCAAAAATTCAAATGGAGATACTTCAGGCGAAAATCCGTCAGATGATAGTGCAGATTCAACTGAAAGCGATACTGCTGATGAAATTATCAATGAGTTGGACAACGAACTTTGTGAATTTTCTGAAATGGCAGAAAATATGTCTGCAAAAAGTGTTGAAACAGAGGAAATAGAAATTTCGGAAAACGAACAGGAACGCATGGAACATGAACAGACAGGGATTGAAAACATGATTTCGGAAAATGACGGCTTGACGACTTTCAATAATGATTATATCTCGAAAGTGATTGATAACGAACTTGAAAATATCATCAACGGCTTTGCAGAGAGTAAAGTTTTTGCGTCGGTGGAAGACGGTCTTGCAGATAGTTTGACAGATGATGTAAAACAGATTAATTTCGGAAATATTCATAGAAATGTCCATATAAATATCAACAGGCAGAAATATTTGAATGGGAATGAAATCGAGCTGTATAACAAGGCTATGATTGAACTATGCCCCGTTTCAAAAACGCTGCAAAAATGTGTTTTGAATGTCATTAAACAAAGACAGCGTGGCTTTACGGAAAAAGGTCTTTACATGGGCAGCCGAATAGACCATACGGCACTTTATCGAAATGATGGAAAAATCTTCACAAAGCGTAATCGTCCGAATGATGAAATTGATTTGTCAGTGGGCGTTTTGATAGATATGTCCGGTTCAATGTCGGGTAAACGTATCAAAATGGCATAGGCTATGGCATTGATTGTTTACGATTTCTGTAAATCCCTGAACATTCCGGTAACGGTATATGGACATGATTCCGATTACAGAAATGTCAATCTGTATTCTTTTGCAGAATTTGACAGTGTTGACGGGAATGACAAATACAGACTGATGAACATTTATGCCGGCAGCAGTAACAGAGATGGTTGTGCAGTAAGATATGTTGCGGAAAAACTCGTTAAAAGAAATGAAGAAACAAAACTGTTTATCATTGTATCGGACGGACAGCCGGCGGCTGAAAATTATTGCGGTACAGGTGCGGAACAGGATTTGAGGAATATCCGCAAAGAGTACGTTGCAAAGGGCATAACATTCATTGCGGCAGCTATCGGAAGTGACAAAGAGGCAATTAAGCGTTGTTATGGGGAACAATGTTTTCTTGACATCACGGATTTGAAGACATTTCCTCTTACCATTGCAAAGCTTATCGCAAAATATGCCATAGAATGAAAAATGGGTGTGTTATTGATGTTTCAATAATACACCCGTCTTTTCAAAAAATATGTTGTTGTTATGTTTGGAATGTGCTAAAATATAGATAGTATATGCAAAGGACTGATGAATGTGAAAAAGTATTTTATGCCGGTAGGTAATACAGATTTTGGAGAAATAAGAAAATCCGGACTGTATTACATTGATAAAACAATGCTGATAGATCAGCTTG
>CACZZB010000103.1 GCA_902785555.1 uncultured Ruminococcus sp. | reverse complement strand
TCTCGGTTGCAGAGCAGCACAAACCGCAATACGAGTTTTGCGTTTTTTGTCATTATTACGCTTGCTTATTTGCCCTACTACATCATTTGCCGGATAAGTCAAAATCTTAATATTTTTATTATACGGAACCATATATGATTTAGTTAATTTACTGGCTGCATATATGTCTTTCGAGGTAGATAATACAGGCATAATCAAATTAGCTGTCTTTTCATTAAGATTATCGTGTATCCACAAAATTGACGGAATAAATTTAGATAAATAACTATATATCAAAGCGTTAATATATGTGTTACAAATACAAAAAGCAAAATTATACTTTTTCAAATATTCGCAATCTTGCTCTTTTGCAAATGCATTCGGATCAATAATAACATCAGCTCCAACTTGCAAAATTTCATCTCTGAGATCTCCGTCTTTTGGTGATAAAACCGTTACTTTATATCGTTTCTTATTCAACAATTCAGCAACTTGTTTCAATAAAACCGGAGCACCTGTATGATTCAACATATGTGAAACAAGCAATATATTTCTCTTATATCTTCTGTCAGAAATATTTTTTGTGTTATAAAATTTTGGTTTGTGAATGCAAGAAATGCATGATCTTCCTTCTTTTTTGCCGTGTTTAATATAATGAACCAACGGGCTTACATCCAATTCTTTAACATCCGGGTACAAATTCAAATATGCCTCTGTATCAAACTTAGATGAAGGATTATAACCTTTCTTCCATCCTAACATATTATAATGATAAGATGCGGATATATGCATATCTCTTACATCCTTATACTGCTCTAAATACCATTTCTCATCAAATAAATCTGATGACTTGATGAGTTGACAATTTTCATTATTCTCCAGTATTGAGTTAAAATTCTTATTATGTTTAGTAATAATCGCATTACTATATACAATAAATTCATTATATTTTCTCATATATTCGACAGATTTTTCAGAACTGTTGTAACTATCGTGCAATCTCCAAAACGTTAACTTTTGCGGAATATAATATAACGGAGCAACAGACAAAATCTGCCTATATATCCACCAGTCTGTCCAAGCAACAACAACACTATCGAAATCACATTTTGTAAGAATGTCTTTACGAATCATAGTACAAGAAAATGTCGGAACTACATTGTATTTTTGCATTGTTACATTGACATTAATCTTTTCTCCCGTCAAAGTTCTCAAATTGTTGTCCAAATATTTTTCATAGTCTAAATCTTTTTTTCCAAACAACTCAACATCGTTAACAACAATTTCGGGGTTAAAATACTTATTTATAAGTTTCACCTTCTCTTCCAAATGAGTTGGAGCCCAATAGTCATCAGATTCACAAAATGCTATATACTCTCCTGTTGATTTAGAAATACCCAGTTTAACTGTCTCAACCAACCCATTATTCTTTCCATTTTCATGAGTAAATAAAAATACGTTGTCGTATTTATTTACATACTCTTTCACAACGGAAACAGAATTATCCTTAGAACCATCATCTACGACAACTACTTCAAAGTTTTTGTAAGTCTGATTAATTAAACTGTCCAATGTTTCACGAATATATTGTTCATAGTTATAACTTGCAACAATAACACTTATTTTAGGATTATTAAGTTTTTTAACAAACAACTTTTTATACAAGGTAGCTAATACAGTGTCTCTGCTTTCCACTACATCGGCGATATTTCTTCCCTCTGCTTTACCATAATTGAGATAATGAATCAAAGGGTTTATATCTGCTTGTTTTATATCCGGGTATGTATTCAAATAAAAATTTGTATCAAACTTATTACTAGGATTATACCCTTTCTTCCAACCTGTAGTCAGATAGTGTTCAAGAGGATCAATATGCTGTTTGGATACCTCCGAATAATGTCTCAAATACCATCTTTTATCAAAGAGTTTTGATGCATAAATCTTACTATATAGTTCATTTTGGGAAAGATTACTCGAACTAAACAAATTACTCCAAATACTCGGTTTTTTCAGTTTAGGCATACGACCTTCTTTATACCCGCTACTCACATAGTGCAGTAATGGATTCATCCCTACTTTTGCAATATCATGATACCTGTTAAGATAATAATTTGTATCAAATTTATCACTAGGATTATAGCCTCTTTTCCAACCTATGGACATATAGTGAACAAGAGCACTTTTTGCCTCATTTTTGTATTCTGGATAATGTTGACTATAATATTTTTCATCCACGTAATCATTTATATCAGGAACAGGCGGATGTTTCATTCCGATTAAGAAAGACTTTACAGAATATTGTATATACTTGAAAAATTCTTTCAGAAACTTTTTATCCAGTTTTGCCACATATTTCCACACTGCATAATCATATTTAAAGTCTTTGAAATTATAATGATTTTCCGTTTCCTGCAGATAAATACCGTTGCATCTCGGCTTCTTGATTTTTGCAAGATATTCCGATTTTGATTTAGTCCAGTAATGGTTTATCCGAATCTTATTTCCGGAATGGAATATGGTACTGTTCATATGAGGATGTCTGGTAAAGTTTTCCGTAACTGCACATTCATTATTGTTGTATATACTGCAATGCCCTTCCGGATACATCACCTTTCTCGGATTAACTATAGATTTAATCATTCTGTCATCATTGCAATTATGAGAGAAATGAATTCTGGCGTAATTTTCCAATACACCACCTTCAGGTTTATCTGTATGACCATTACTGTCATACACCACCCAATTAACCACTACTCCGGGATATTCCTTATAATCAGATAAAAACTCAGGAATGGTTTTATTTTTAACAGGTACGATAAATTCATCAGCATCAATTATCGCAAGCCATTCGGTTTTATATTTGTAATCAGCTATACATTCAGTATATGCCTTTGTTTGCATTCCATCTTCTTTTCTCCCCGGAAAATACTTATAAACCACAACACCTTGCTCAATATATGGAGTGAGTACTTCTTTTAAGTTATCCGTTGATTCATTATCATAAATGTAAAAACGTTTAACACCCACAAGTCTATGATAATCAATCCATTCTTTTACATAAGGACCTTCATTACGCATAATAGCAACAATGGATAAATCAACATATCCGTTACGATTGTATTCAAAATCCAACGGGCAGATTTTACATTCAGGATATTGTTTTAAATATTCTTCTGTGTTAAACTTAGGGCTCGGATTATATCCTTTTTTCCACCCCTCAGTACGATAATGGGCTTTCGGTCCTTTTTTATAATTGCCGGCTTCCGCATAATTCGCCACATACCAATCTTCATCGAAATACTCCTTATCATTCCATAATGGATTTTCGTTTATTTTTTTCTGGGCAAAAATACTCTTTATCCAATACAGGACATTATTTCGAGATTTTTTAACTTCTTCACACTGTTTAACAGAAAAAATTTGTCTTCCTTCACGTTCGCCATGTAAGACATAATGAATTAGAGGATTCATGTTGCACTTTGCTACATCTGTATATTTAGCCAAGTAAGCATTTCCATCAAATTGTTTACTTGGATTATATCCGAGCTTCCAACCATAAAAAATATAATGTTCAAATGCCGTCAGTTTTGACTGTTTATATTCCGGATAATTTTCTTCATACCATTTTTCGTCAAAATATTTTTCAACAATTGACTTTATATCACAATCAACAATACCATTTCGAATATGCTTTTGTTTGAATTCTGCAACACTCTTTTCTTTTTCATCTTCTGAAATAACAGTTTTCAAACTCTTATTATCTGCATATTCTTGCCACTTATCTATATATTTATAAAAATCTTCCCTTGCCTTTTCCTTATTATACTCAACACTTATAAAGTTATTGTCCTTAGCAAAATTCTGTAAGGCATTATTATTTACCAATAAATAAGGCCCAACGCCTTGTGTTACATATGGTAATCCTACATAACAATCAATGTATGTAACTTTGAGTTTTCTCATTTCATTTACTGGTCTTTGAGCTGAATTAATTTCTTCAAATTGTTGCAAAATAATGAGTTCTGTTCCATCTTTAGCAAATAACATTTGGTGCAACAAACTACCACTTATGCAAGCTATAGTTTTTGCTCCTTTAATAATACTTAATTGCTCAATAAACGAAAGTTCTTCGGGATGTATTATTTTATATCCGTTAGAAGCAAATAATTTTTCAATATACCACTCACCAAATTCGTATTCTCGACATTTTTTAAAATGCGTTCTTGATAAATATACTTTGTCATTATATACGGGAACTATATTTTCACGTACGGTATCATAAATAAGTTGATATTCTTTTGTATACCAAGAACTTGCTGAAACAGACATTTCAGGTATCGTAATACTTTTGAACTTTGTCGGTTCTGATACTCTTAAACTGTTTTTATCCGTTATTCCCAGTAATTTAAAAAATTGTTCTATATATTGAGGTAATGGTTCATTATTGGCCATAGAATAGCATAATTTGAGATTTTTATCTCTATTCTGTATATAGTACCACAATCTTGCAACTTGCTCTATCACAAAATGTCCGTAATGGTTCCAATACAATCCAATGTAAACCACATCTTCGTCTATATAAGGAAGATCATTCTCGATCTTATAATCATTATATTTAATTTCGCCTTTTAAGGAAGTTTCTTCTATATAATTTCCATCAGCATCCAAAACTCCCCCCATATACCATATAGAACCATCATTTCTTGATCTGATAGGCAGTAAAACAGCATTTTCATACTTTGGAGCTTTCAGTTCTTTATCCGATAGAAATATATGATCTGTAATATATCTAAACGGATTCGCAACATATTTTGTATTAACGGTTAATCTCGGTTCTTTCCCCTTGAATAATGTTTTGCACCATTGGCAAAGGCTCTTTACAAGCGGCGAAGATACCGACTCGGAGGCCGTTATGACAGTGGAGTTTTTAGTCGGTTGAGATACCGGCTCGGTGGCCGGTATGACAGTATTACTTTGAGTCGGTATGACAGTATTATTTTGAGTCGGTTGAGATACCGGACTAAATCCGGTATGACCTTCTATTTGCTGAGATGTCTGCTCGGCTGCTGATATGACAGTATCACTCTGTACAGTATGAATAGCCGTATCCCCCTCAAAGGCCAATCTGCCTTCTTTTTTGCCGCTGTTAAGGTAGTGTAAAAGCGGGCATACGTGCATTCTGGCAACATCTTTATACTTCTTCAAATAGAAGTTTGTATCAAATTTTTTGCTCGGATTATAACCTTTTCGCCAACCGATATTCATATAATGCTCGGCTGCCGACATTCCGCTTTCTTTGGCATCCGGATACTGCTCAAAATACCACTTTTCATCAATATAATCATACAAAGGATTATGCTTAACCTTGTGTTTAAAAGCAATCCACGCATTTTTCATCTTCTGCCATACGTACTTAACTTCCTCGTCTTGCGCTATTTCCGGCTTTAATTTCGCTACAAAACGATATGCACTATAATCGTACTTATAGTCATCAAAAAATACCTGACTTTGATTATAAACACGCTTTATGCTCCTCTTGGTCGGAGCACGACCACGTTCAATTTTGGCCTTATATTCTTCTTCAGACTTGCTGAAATAGTGATTGATACGAATTTTGTTCGCCGAAAAAGGTGATATATATGCACGCTCTTCCAAACTTCCACCGATTTCTTGCTTATTTTCGTTTACTGCCAATTTATTATCCTTAAATAAGGCGTAATGCGGATTGATAATCTTATCAACTTGGCTCGGCTGAACAATACTTTTTATC
>CACZZB010000102.1 GCA_902785555.1 uncultured Ruminococcus sp. | reverse complement strand
TCAAGCAATAATAAGTCAGCCTTACGGCTGACGGGCAATTCATCCCCCACCTACGCTTCGCTTAGAGGTGGGGGACTTCTTGCCCATTTGGGTTAAAATTTATTTTCTGTCTGAAAGAATTTTGACGGTTTTCAGGAGATTCTGATGATGTAAATTTCTCGGTTCAAAGTGTATCAGCATATAAACAAACTGCATGACAAGTCCTGCACCAAATGTACTGATAAGCGTTCCTATGCCGACAGGTCCGCCCAACAGCCACCCGCATAAAAGCACTATGCCCCACAGCAGAATTTCAACTATACCTATGGGCAGTTTTTTCATTCTCTTTCCAAGACCGACCAAAAGTGCATCTCTCGGTCCGCAGCACTGTTCGGCACTCATATACACCCACATTCCGATTGCCATGAATACAAATCCCACAAGCATTACGGCTATGCCAAGCCATAAATTATCGTTCTCGGGAAACGGATTGATATTATTGAACATCTGCACAAAGTTGCCTGTTAAAAGTGCATCTATGACCGTTCCGAAACCGATTTTCTCTTTCATGATAATATCAATGAACAAAACCGTTATGGCAACCAATGTCATTGATACTCCGTAATTCAGCGGTGTATGCTTTGCGATACCCATTCCAAGACAATCCCAGGGGGCAAGATCGATATTTGCATATATCGTCAGATGTACTCCGAATGAGAATATCAGCAGACCTATTACTATTCTTATCCAACCAAGTATGATATGTTTTCTTTGATTTGACTTGTTATTTTCCATTGACAAATTCACGACCTTTTTAATATCTTTTACGGCTCATAATCCACCCATTTGCCGTCTTTGAGGATTTCCAGCTTTCCCCATTGAGGTTTTCCTATATTACGCCCTTTTACACGGATAGGCAAAAATGCGTCATGCTGACAGTAGGGCAAAGGATCTTCTATATCTATCCAGCCTTTTTCGTCAATTTCATCATTCCAGTCATCATACAAATCGTTCAAATCATTGTAATAATCATCGAAAGAACATACTACTGCATCTTTGCTGCAATATTTAAAAAGAAATATTTCATTCTCTTTGATTTTGTACAGCATGATCTTATATATAAAATCTTTTTTATTGCATTTTATGGGATTTTTAAGATATGCATACCTTCTCAAATAAAATACCTCCTTGCTGTAAAAAGTAATCATTCTGCAATAAGCGGAACCAGTTCCTATTGTTGAAGATGCCCCAACAGTTTTTATTAGCTCTAAAAAATAGATAAATTGGGATTGCAATATCCTACTACAAAATCCATTAATTCTAACAAAACATCCTCTGTTTCTGAATCACTACTATTTTTCAACTCTTTCAAGCTTTTTGATGTTGTATAATAAAACTTGACACAACGAAGTCGAAACAATAAAATAAAAACCAAGAAAGGTTGTGTCAAAAGTGGGAGAACAGAGAAGATACAGTAAGGAGTACAAAATAGAAGCAATCAAGCTGTCAAACAAAATAGGAACCAAGGAAGCGGCAGAAGAATTAGGAATACCGGATGGAACGCTGTCAGGTTGGAGAAAAAAGGCAAAACAGGGAAAAATATACCTTGGTGCAGAAAACAGTACACCTGAAAGCACAATGAACATGGCAGAAGAATTGGAAATGCTCAGGAAGAAAAATAAGGAACTTGAGAAAATGAATAAACGATTGCAGGAAGAAAATGAAATACTGGCGGAGGCAACAGCTTTTTTCGCAGCGAGCCGTCGGAAGTCGGGAAAAATGAACGGATGAAGTTCATAGACATCAAGACAGAAGGCGGCAGTATCAAGGGAAAAATATCGATGTATTGCAGAGTACTGTGTGTGAGTCGCCAGGGTTTCCATAATTATCTTGAAAACAAAAAGAAACCTTGGAAATACGAAAAGCTTGTTTGTATGATGAAAGAGATCATAGCCGAAGATGAGTGCAATGATACATATGGCAGGCAGAGAATGTATATGGCATTGAAATTAAAAGACGGTGACGGAGTGAAAATACCGAGTGAAGGAACTGTCAGAAAGGTAATGGAACAAGTTGGACTGTTGCATCAACCGAAAAGGAAACCCAACGGTATTACCAAAGCTGACAAAGAAGCAATGAAATCAGATGATCTGATAAAGCGTGATTTTAAAGCCGAAAAACCACTTGAAAAGTGTGTTACAGACATTACGGAAATTCCTGCTAAAGACGGAAAGCTCTATGTTTCGGCGATATTTGACTGTTTTGATGCGGCTGTTTTAGGTCTTTCAATGGCTGATAATATGAGAGCAGAATTATGTGTTCAAACTCTGAAAAATGCGTTTACAAGCTATTCCGGACTTGGTGGAGCCGTTATACACTCTGACCGTGGAAGTCAGTACACAAGCGAAAAATACCGTACTGTTGTCAGCAAATATCACATTCGCCAGAGTATGAACAGTGCCGGCGGAAGATGTCACGACAATGCACGCTGTGAAAGTATGTGGGCAAGGATGAAGGAAGAACTGTTTTACAGCAGAAAAAGAGAGTCAAACAATTATACGATGTCAGAACTCAGATCTATGATTTTCAGATATTATATGAGTTATTGGAATAACAGGCGTATCTGTTCTGCAAACGGCGGACTTCCCCCTATGCTCAAACGCAGACAATATTATCTCGGCTGCAAATTGTCCGCTTAATTGTAAAAATAATTTGACTTTTTTGTGTCAAGTAATATTGACAATTTCATTTTATCATACTATCTTTATCCATCCCAGCATTTTTAAACTTCATTAAACATTTATGAAGAACTAATAAATTATTGTTTTTTTCTTTAATCTCTGCTGATAACACTTTCATAAATTCTTCATTTAATGTCATTCTACTTTCTCCCAATTTATTTTCGTATTCGCTAATCTAAATTCATTTTCTTTTCCATACCATAATAAACATCAGCATTATAAGACTTCAAAGGCTGAATTTCCAACTCATCTTCTTTAACCAAGCCATATTCACATAACTCTTTTATTCAATTTCTCCCAAGTAAATTCTATTTTTCACATATCAGATATACTCATAAACACCTAAAAATAAAAAAACAGCGACTTCTTCTGAAATCGCTGATAAATAAGAGAGGCGTCACCCGGATTTGAACCGGGGAATCGGAGTTTTGCAGACTCGTGCCTTACCGCTTGGCTATGACGCCATATTTTAAAAACGGAGCTGTTTTAAAAGCTCCGTTGGAGCGGATGACGAGGCTCGAACTCGCTACCTCAACCTTGGCAAGGTTGCGCTCTACCAGATGAGCTACATCCGCATATTTAAGTGCTCCCGGACGGAATCGAACCATCGACACAGGGATTTTCAGTCCCTTGCTCTACCGACTGAGCTACAGGAGCAAATTGGCGATCCGGAACGGGATCGAACCGTCGACCTCTAGCGTGACAGGCTAGCGTTCTAACCAGCTGAACTACCGGACCATATTTGGTGGGGACAATAGGGCTCGAACCTATGACCCTCTGCTTGTAAGGCAGATGCTCTCCCAGCTGAGCTATACCCCCACATCAACCGATTCACTTTAATTTTTTATGTGTTTCAGCGACGGTTATTATATTACCACATACTCTAAAAAATGTCAAGTGTTTTTTTGAAATTTTTTTAATTTTTTTTAAATATCCCTGCAATGACATTATATGCAGATATCTTTCTTTTGATACCAAATATTAAAGCACTATATCCTATGACGATTCGCCAAAAGTATAGTGCTTTTGATATTTTATTTAATCAATATCGGAAATATCCATTTCTTCTCCGTCCTGCCAGAGTCTTTCAAGGCTGTAATATTCCCTTGCTTCTTCCGAAAATACATGTACGATAACGTCTACATAATCCAATACTATCCATGTATCGGAACGGTGTCCGTCAATGTGACTTACGCTTATCCCCGCTTCATCAAGTTTTACTTCAACTTCGTCTGCAAGTGTTTTTACATGAGTATTTGAACTGCCCGTTGCTATAACGAAATAATCTGCAATAGACGATACACCATCTATTTTTATCAGTTTGATATCAATACCCTTTTTATCATTCAATATTTTTACGGCAAGTTTAGCCGTTTCTAAAGATGTCATTTTCATTATCCTTTCAATTATAAATTTATTCTTGCTCTCAATATAGCATGGTCGGGAACACCGTTTTTTATATCGCAAACGCCTAATTGTTTTATTTGTTTAATATACCCTCCATATTTTGTGGGCTTGTTATATTTTTCACTGTTTTTATCCACAAATGACCAATCATAATCTGTGAAAATTACATTTTTTCTCAAATTTTTGGATATTATAAGATGGTCATCTGCTATACGATATTTATTTCCGCATTCATATTCCAATCTGTATTGTTCGCTTGTCGGACTGTATTCAAGATGAAGTCCGTAAGAAGATTTCTGTGCAGGTGTCAGTATTTCAAAATTATTGGCAAGTTCTTTTTGTATTACATGATAATTATAATTTTTGTGAGCATATCCTGTATAATCATCAAGCATACGTCCATGATTGAAATCTCCAAACACTATAACATTACTATTTTGCAGTGTTTGAAGATGGTTATTCCAATATTCAAAACAACGCAAGCGTTTATCATAATTATCATCCGCTAATATGCGTACTCCCATAATATAGTATTCTTCGTCATTTATCACAACCCTTAATTGCAAAAAATCAGGTACATTTTGTAATGACGTTGAAAATTCAAGCTGAGGTTCCAACAATCTGATATTTTTATCATTTTTTATTGCAATAATTATCTGATTGCCTTTATCATTCAGATTTCTTTCTGAACAGTAAAGCATAAAATCTTTAAGCTGTTCAACAAGAGGCAATTTATATTTTTTAGCCACTATCTCAGTAAATATTATAATGTCCTCGTCCCTCAAATAATCAAAAATAAAATTCTCCCATTGTCTGTTTTTTGCCTGACAATTCATATTTATTTCCGAAATTTTCAGTTCCATTCAATACATCGCCAAATCATTTTTTTATTTGAGAGCCGCCATATAATTATATCCCTCAAATGTATCGGGTGCAATAGTTATTTTTCTTTGTGCAAGGTCTGCTATCGTGAACGACATTCCCTCAAGCACTGCATCATCAAGGTCTTTATCGGCAATTTTACGCATTCTCTCTACACCGTCATAATCTCTGTCGGCTGATATGAAATCGGCTACAAATATTATTTTATCCAGCAATGTCATATCGGCTCTGCCCGTTGTATGGTAGCGTATAGAGTCAATTATCTCCTTATCGTCAATGCCAAGCTCCACCTGTATGAATGCACTTCCCGAAATAGCGTGCCACAGTTTGCGTGAAGACCTTTCCATATCTGTGAGAACTATTCCTGCACGCTGTATAAGCATAAGCTGTTCATCATCGGAGGTTTCCTTTGTTGCATCATGAAGGATACCTGCAATTTCAGCTTTGTGAACATCTCCGCCATATTTTTTGGCGAGCCTTACAGCCTCTTTCGCAACATTCTTTGAATGTTTGAAGCGTGCAGACTTCATTCTTTTACCGATAATTTCCTCATAGTCCTTTACTGTCAATTTTGCTCAACTCCGTATATAAAAAACTTCATACTAATTATATCAGTAAAACTCTTGTCTTTCAAGTTTATTTTCAAAAAACTGCAGGGCAACCGCATGAAAAGATCAAAGGAATTTGTTAAAAATGACATCAGCCAGAAAATTATCATCAAAAGAACATTTGAAGCGTTTAGCTTTCAGACT
>CACZZB010000101.1 GCA_902785555.1 uncultured Ruminococcus sp. | reverse complement strand
CTGATGTTATGATTTCTGTATCAACAGAAGCCTTGAATGTTTTCATATAACCTCACTCCTATAAAAGTATTCTGTTCTCGCTATGATATTTATTGCAAAATCATTATTGATTACTATACAGCCGTCTGAATAATCCTCATTGATAGGACAGATGTATTCAAAGATTTCTTCCTGTATCGGTTCATACAAGCCTAAATCCTGATAGTTGTTCAAGTCGTTCACATTCTCCATAAAATAAACAGCTCCAACAGATTCAATCGAACTGTTGGAATCATAGGCATTGAGAATATGTTTCATCAAGCTGTAAACATAGGGGACAACTGTTTTTTCGGGGATTTTATCAATATCCTGTAAATTCAATATTTTTATCATTTTCTTTTCCTCCGTTAATTATTTTTATATATTGCACTTTCTGATTTAAATAAACAAAATGTATCCATTACATTAAGCTACATGTAAAGATAAAACCAAAAATTCCCTTATGGCAAAAACAATTATGTCATAAGGGAAGATTAAAGTATATTTTATTTCAGTATTCAATAGCATATATTAACTATTTGATGATATTTTTTTACCAGACGACAATATAGTTTTTTCCGGCAAATCTGTCAAACTGTTAACAAGCATCAAATGAACAGCCTCAATCAACATATCCTGTTTAGTGATAAGATCAGAAATGAGTGTTTCCTGTACTGCCATACTATTATCTTTGGTTATGTAAGATAATATTTTCTGAAATTTCATAACATCTTCAAAAGTTCCTTGTACTTTCAGTTCTTTGTTCAGATATGCGGAAAATAAATATTGTCTTTCACTAAATAATAATTCCAAGGTTCTCTGAGATGCCGTTATACATACCTGATAATCCTGATAAAAATACGGAGCAACGGTAATTTTCCTGTCATTCCATAAAATATAAAAAGCATTGTCAAATAAATCCTTTATATTTACAGCGAGAAAATCATTTTCAAGACATATCTCCTGATGTGATTCAAGCTGTTTTTGGACAAATTCATATAAATTCTGAAAAGTCATGGATAAATACTCCTTTTCATTTTTCAGTGTTATTGTTTTCTTTTTCTTTCAGGTGCAATAATTTTTGGGTTCTTATTTGGTGTCTTAACATTGTCAATAAGCATATTTGTAAGAATAAGCTGCAATGTTTCCATTATTATTGCGTTGTCTTTTTGAATACTTACAATATTATCGTATAATATTTTTTGTAAGTCTGCAATTTGAGAAAACTGTTGATCCATTTGTTCTTCTAATTCTTTTTTTACTCCATTCAAGCGTTTGGCATATTCAACATATATCTGATTCAATGATGTTTGGGTATTTTGTGAAACTTTTTGATATAGTTCTGAAATAGCCTGATTAAATATTGCCATATTTTGCTCGTTGTTATAGTTTATTTTTTCTTGGATATTTTCAAGCTGTTCATGTATTGAAAGTGTGTTATTTTTTGATGTTTCCTCAAATGACTGAATAGCTGTTCGGAGTTGTTCTCTCAAATTTTCATTGTTAGCTTGTGATTGATTTGTAAACTCCTCTAAAAGTTTTTTATTGGTTATCATTATGACCATCTCCCACAAAGAAAGTGCCGTTAAGAAAATGCTGAGTAAATTATATTCTTTTACGGCACTTATTGTTTATGTATCAATTATATTAAGGCTTTTATCGCATATTGAAATAAGATATGACAGCCTTATTTGTTCCTGTTCCATTTTTGACTCATCCGTATCTTTTATATTCTTTATCTTATTGAACTCGTTTGTTTTGCCGGTGACAGTATAAGTAACGGTATCCATTCTGCCTACAATATGATCTTCAACAATAAATGTCTGACTTTTCATGGAATCACGTAAAAGTTTTTTTAAATCTATCATTGCTTCTATCAATACTTTTTTATAAAATTCATTCATCTTTCTGGTTTTGTTACGACCTGCATCAAGTTTCAGAATAGATTTACATTCGTCATCATCAAGAGAAATTCTTTTTGATACTCTGCCGACAATAAAGCCATGAATTCTGTCTTCGGTCTTGCGTTGCTCTCTTTCAATCTGACTTATGTTTACATTAAGTACATTACCGCCATAACGAATTTTATTATATTTCTTTACATCACTTATAAGAACATCTATTGCCTTGCGGCTCTCCTTGATAATATCGTTTTCAAACTTATTACTCCTTGCTCTTGTATCTTCACGAAATTCCGATAAAGCCTGCTGTAATTTATATGTTTCGCTTACTCCAGCACTTCTTTCATCATAGCTTTCTGTTGCTCCGGTACTTTCGCTTCCTCTGTGACCGCTTCCGAATAATTTTTTGCCTACCGCAACAGCTCCTGCTCCCAAAGCTGCTCCTGCCGCTCCTATAAGTAAAGCAGTTCCAACACCACCCATTTAACTTTCCTCCTTTTGTATCATATCTTCTGCATAACTGCAAACAGCAATCATATAATCAGATTTTACATAAACATTTTCGGCAACCGTTGCATTTCCGTCCAATGTCTCAGACAATTTTTCAAATGCCTCTCTTTTTTCCTCGATTGAATACTCAGCACGTTCAAAGCTTAATTCAAAAGATTCCTCTAATGTTGTAGTAAAATCATCAGTTGCTTTCTTTATTTTTTTAACAATATCATTTGCAGCTTCGATAAAGATATTTTGTTTCATTTCCTGCAGATGCTGACTTTTCAGTTCTCCGGCAGGCATTTTCAATATGCTTGTTAATTTAGGATTATCAAAGGATATTTTCTTACAGATATAATTTTCAAATGTTCCTCTCAAATTTTCATTTGTTATATCAAATCTGCGTTTCACCGATTCCGGGCGGATAACTTTGAGAGTTTTATTGTATTCATCGAATGTATCCAATATTTCATTCAATACTTCCGAATACTCAACTATCATCTGACGTTCAAGGTCATTTCCTGCTCTTGATATATTGCCCCTGTATTCAATCAGCATTTCATTCAGTTTTTGTATTTCATCGACTTTGCTTTTTTCAACATCAATCCCTTTTTGATTTGAAATCTTATCCTGAGTTTCATCAGGTCTTTTTATTCTGTCCCATGCTCCAAATATAAAAGGACTTGTATGTAAAAGAAATTTACTGACGGTTGACAGAATCTTAGTTATTATAGGTAATACAGTCGACATTTATTTCACATCCTTTTTGATATTTTTATAATATAATTTTCTTAAAAATGCCTGACAACGCATTTCGGTTTTATGTTCACGTGCCGGAAAACCTGAAACTATTGCATTGTCTTTAATATTTTTGTCAACTCCGGCTCTTGCCAAAAGTACAGCACCATTTCCGACTTTCACATTATTGCTTATGGCAGATTGTCCGTATATATCAACATTATTGCCAATTTCAGCCCATCCTGCCAATGCTGTACAAGCAACAATATGACAATTTTCACCTATACGGCACTCATGCCCTACTTCTACAAGATTGTCTATTTGTGTATAAGCACCGATAAATGTTGTTCCAACAGTTCCCTTTTCTATCACAACATTTCCGCCTATAAAAACATTATGGCATATATGAACATTGCCTACTGCACGGATTTTTGACCATCCATGTTCTGTTTTGCAAAATTCAAAGTTTTCTGTACCAACAGAACAGCAAGTGCCAATATAAACATTGTCTTCTATTATGGTATTGTCACCTATAACGGTATTTGCTCCGATAAAACAATTTTCACCGATAACAGAACCATTGCCGATAACGACATTCTGAGATATTACTGCACTGTCTGCAATTATTGGTTTGTAGTTTTCATTATTGCAGTACAAACCTTTATTCATCATATAACATATTACGTCATTCAGCATATAATACGGTTCTTGATTCGTAAAAATATATGTACGGTATAAAGGCAGTCCTATCGAAGCTGTTGTAAGAATAACTCCTGCATTGCAATCTTGGATTCGGTCTCTTTTATCTGACATTACATAAGTCAAAGTATTTTCTGTGCTGTCCTGCATAAGTGCGATTCCATATATCTTCTTACCTTTATCGCCTAAAATTTTGCAGTTCAGGTATTCGGCAAGTTCTCCCGCAGTAATAAAAAACTCTTTCATTATGCACTTTGAACCATTTTGTCAATTTCCTTGCAAAGTTCGTCAACACGTTTTTGAGTATTTTCCCTTACTGCATTCAATGCTGTTTCCAACTGCTGACGATACAACAATACTTCTTCCAATTCTTTCTTTGATTTTTCATATTTTTCACGTATTTCATCAGCACTCTTTTTGGATGTACTCAATACTTCGGCATTTGCAGTTCTTGTTTCCATAAAGAACTTACGAATTTCGTTGCTTAAAGCTTCGTAATGAGAGTTTATATCGTTCATAAGATACTCTTTATATTTCGGGACAATATCATTATTTATTTTTCTTTTCACTGCATCAACATTGGATTTTTCCATCAGTCCTTCAAGATATTCTTCTATCGCATGTCCGCTGAAAGGATCATAGTCAAATTTCATAGCGATTGACATCAAAGTTTTTTTAGTTTTTGCATCAAGTTTGATGTAATCACGACAAAGATTCATTAAATAAGCGGCAACATGGATAATATTTCTTTTTGCCATTTCTTCACTGCCATAACGCTCCGAAAGATATTTTACCCATTCTTCTTTTTGCTTTTTCCAATCTGATTCCGGATCATTAAGACTATCCCACTGTGTACCAAGAACGAATATCTTTTCGGGATTGTCAATGCTGTTATCGAATATTCTGTACAGAAGCTGTAATTCACCGCCTGTCAGTGCATCAGAACGTACACAGGCAAAAACAGCATTTGCTCTCTCTATATAATCTTTTGTAACATCAGAACGATATTTAACAGCATCGTCCAAACCTGGAGTATCAACAAATACAACCTCAGACGGCATATTGAAATCTGACAGACCTATTTCAACTTCCTTAACAAAATAATGCTCAACGTGCTTTGAAGAAGTCCAGCGTTCAACCTCAGATTCAATATTATCTTTTGTGACCTCGGTTTTGATTTCCGCATGACCTATCCATTTATTTTTCTCTGAATCACCGTTCATACTTGCATATTCTTTTTTGAATATATCCGCATTGGAAGAAGCACTGTTCCAAAGCTTCACCCATTCTTCGGCAGAATAAAATACAACTCGTACATAATCAACTTCTGAATTTCTGAACATTGTCAGAACGGCAGTTTCGGGAGTAACGGATGTAGAAGCAAGGTTTCTGCCAAGTAAAGCATTGATAAGAGTTGATTTTCCTGCTTTTATAGTTCCGACAAATGCAATATGAAACTCAGGCTTCTTACAGCGTTCAACAAAATTATCTATTTTTTTCATGAGTTTTTCACAAGACTTTGAAAACTCAGGCTGCTGAAGTACCATGCGTAAGCGTTCCATCTTGCCGACATATTTTTCGACAGTGGTGTCCCATGCGATTTTGGTGAATTTTGAAGTACCAATATTTCTCATAAGTTCCTGCAGCTTTGCGGAATATGACAACAGTAATTCCTTGTTATTAATATCAGAATCTGATACAACCGAACCACAAAACGGACACAAAAACATATTTGCCGACACTTCATTATTACATGACTTACATTTCATTCTATATTTCTCCTTTGTTTTTTGATTTACACGTTGATATCCTGCTCATTAAGAATTTTTCTTATCCACTTTTCACTGTAACCGTATTTTGTAGCAAGATGTTTTACATTATTGCCATTATATTCTTCAATAATTTGATTTTTTATAAAATTCTTGCTGAACAACTGCACAGGAAAAGTAATCTGCTGACCTCTGTATGCTGAATGGATTTTCAATACAGCTTCTATTCCTAACAAATTGGCAAGTTCGCTATATGCACCGTTAAGGTATTCACATTTTATATTGCCTGTTTCCATGATAAATCGTATCCTTTGCATTTCACATTCCTCTCAATAAAATAATTTGTAATTATAAGTATTATAACAAGACCACACAGACATATATATGTCCCTATAAAAATTTTGTACAAAGTATTTTACTGAGTATTTAATATTTTCACATCTTCTATCTCATTATATTGCTTTGTAAGGTATTTGTATAGAGCGATAATGTACATGAATTATTCCTTGTAAATTTCCTAAAATAGAAAAATTCGTACTCCTGTTCAATAGAAGTACGGCTAATTGATAATAATTTTTATTCAGTTTTCCCACTTTGTTCCCGATTTGCTCCGATTTGATTTCTGTCAGTTTACGTAAATCAAAATTTATATCTTATGTGATAGTATAAACTGCACGATTTCTTTGAAAAACAAGCACGAAAAAAGACTGTATCAAAACGATACAGTCTTTGATTTGGTGCGAGTGACGGGACTTGAAGGCATATATTGTTTGTGAATATACATCAAGTCGGAAGTGTAGTTTTCCTTGATTTACATAGGTTTTCGTGGACTTCATCTACTCTCATATATGCCCTCATCTGTCACTTTGTTCCGATTTTGTTCCGAAATCAAAAACACAATGATTATTTCATGCGTTTTGTAAAATGAATCTTAACACGATTCTTTCAATTCTGTAATGGTTTCGTCTAATTTCTTTGCGGCTTTCTGTTGTGCCGAGTCATAGGAATGGGAATAAACCTGTAATGTCAGTGCTACATCTGCATGACCG
>CACZZB010000100.1 GCA_902785555.1 uncultured Ruminococcus sp. | reverse complement strand
TGGTAATCTCTACCTCTTCAAAGTATTCTGTTATTCCGTTATTTTTCATAACTCCTATTATACCATACTTTCTCCATTTTTCAAAATTGATTTCCGTGAATTAATCACGATACCAAAAAATGTACTATAATCATTTATTTTTATCTTGACAAATGAAACTTAAGCGTGTCAACAGTTATTTCACATTGACACGCTTTTTTGATTTTATAATTTTCTTTTGGATTTTGATTTATATATTTTCATAAAGTCCCTAACCAGTTTTTCCAGTACCTTGTTGACGGGGATTGATATTTTCGAGGGGTGACAGATGTACTCTATTATTTCCTGCTTGGAACAATATTGTTTGTTCATTATGTTCGCACCGTTAAGTATGCCTGATTTGACCAGTCTGTTTATTTTCTGGTGTGTCATGCCGATAAGTTCGGCAGCTTCGTATGATGAAACTGCATCGGGTATATCTTCCCACAGATATGTTATGTATTCTTTGAAAGCTTTGAGGTTTTCTTCCGTTGGCTCAAGCATGATTTTCGGAGACGGCTTTTCTCTTTCTTTCCCCTTGCAGTGGCTGCTGAAATGTCCCGACAGTTCGTCAATCAGCTTTTCATCATGTTCCATTCTATGCTAAATATTTCATCTTGCGTGTGGAGATATGCAGATACTGTCGCAGTTCACTTCCGCTCATATATTCTTTACCCATGATTTTGCACCATGCAAAAAGGACACCCTTTCGGGTGCCTTAATGCTTGTCCTTTCCGGTCAATATATCCGTGATAATGTCTGCACTTGCCTGTTTGCTCGCTTTATCAAGATGGGCATAGATATTCGCTGTTGTCGAGATATCGGAGTGTCCAAGGAAGTTTGATACATTGATAAGCGGAACATCTTTGCCTATCAGTATGCTTGCGAATGTGTGACGGAGATCATGGAAGCGTATATGTCGCAGACCGTATTTTTTCAGTACCTCGTTGAATCTGTTTGATACATAGGACGGTTTTATGAATTCTCCGAGTTGATTCACGCATACATAATCGTCATTTTCATGGTTATAACTGTTGCGGAACATCTTTTTATACAGATTTTGCTTTGCCAATTCCTCTTGAAGCATTTCTATAATGGGTTCGGGTATCGGCAAGGTACGGCGGCTTGATTTGTTTTTCATTTCTTCGACAGGCTTGACAGTAACTACACCGTTTTCCTTGTATTCAACCATTTTTGTATCGAGCAGAACCGTTTTCTTCTCCCAATCTATCCTCGACCATCTTATTCCCAGAGCCTCACTTCGCCTTAATCCCAAGCCACCGGCAAGCATTATTGCCGAGTAGATCAATTCGCTTTTGCTGACATTCAGCAGTGTGAGCAGTTCTTCTTCGGAGTAATTTTCACCGTGAAATTTGTTTTTCTTCGGTCTGTCTATGCGGTCAAAGGGATTGGCTGTGATAAGTTCGTCTTTGAATGCTTGCTTGAAAGCCTTGTGAAGTATCGCATGATAGTGTATGACAGTGTTACTGCATACCCCTCCTGCATAGAGATAATCGTAGAAGTTTTCGATGTCTTTCGGTTTCATATTGCCGACAGTGATATCCCTGTGCTTTTCAAATTAGCGTTGGATTTTTCCGTAAATCATTCCGTGATAGCTTTCATAAGTGCTGATTTGGATGTTCTGTCTTGTCTTTTCAAGCCATTCCGTCATGTAGCTGAAGATGGTAATATCGCAGTCGGGAGTATCTTTTTTCTTCTCCCTCTCCGCTAAATCTTCTTCAAACTTGTTGACAACCTCACGCAGTTTCTTGTTTACTTTGGACTTTGCAGTGCCTTCGGGCAAGTCCAGCGTTCTCCAGACAGATTTATTTTTGCCGTTTTCCTTGAACTGAATGACGGCATACAGTCTGCCTTTTTTAGCCTGAACGCTTGCAGCCAGTGTTTTTCTGACACCCATAGTCATCTTCTCCTTTCGTGTTTTGATGTGTCATTGTATTATGACCAACACGAACGATACCACATAAGTTCGCCAAAGTCCAGACATATTTTTGAGTGTTGTCGGGTTCAGATGTCTGCGGAGATTTAACATCACGCTGACGGAGATAATTTATCAATTCCGATTTTGCTATACGGATTTCTCTGCCGACTTTCACGGACGGTATCCTGTTTTCCCTGACAAGTTTATAGACAGTCTTGGTACTGACACGGAGTACCTCTGCCACTTCCGCAGCTTTCATAGCTGATGGATAGCTGCTTAACATTTTTGAATATTCTTTTTTGTTCAATTCTCACTTCTCCTTTTCCGAATAAAATTTTATCCCTTCTGCCATTTGTACGCATCATCAAATGTCAAAGTTCCGTTGTGTTTTTTGACTTCCTTGATACATTCTCCACGAAGTCTTGAGAGAGAAGTTTCATCTATATCGTTTGTTGCCGCAATAATATTCATCGTCATGGCAAGTTCAACCGCTACTTTGAAAATCATTCTGCTGATTCTGTTATCGCTTTCGTCAATGATTGATTTCATAGTTGATGTCATCATATTTGAAATATACTGCTCATTATTTTTCGTAGCAAGGTAACCGCTGTAAAAATTAATTGCTTTTTCGATGAATTCACTTCTGCTTTTACAGTCATCAAGCTTGTATTGGCTCTCCACAAGTTCCATTGAAGAATCTTTAACCCATAGTGCAAATTTGTGTTTTACTTCTTTTTTGCCGTCTGTTTCCGACATTCACTCAAAACCTCCTTTTTATACGAAACCCACAAGTGCGACACCCTCAAAAACGGCTTAATAATCGGCTGTTCGGGGAAACACCGTCTTGAAACCGACTCCATACCTCAAAAAGCGACTCCGTAATGATACTGTCCCGAAAACCGCATGGCAGTCGGCTCTGCCGGCTGCTGTGATTCGTCAAGGCGGCTTTAGCAACGCCTTGACTTTCTCCTGCTTTTTAATATACCACCCTGAAATCGCCCGATTATCCCCGATTGATAAGCCTTTTTACTTCCGAAATAATATCGTTTTGACGGTCGATTATTTCACAGAGTTCGGCTGTATCAAATCTTTCTTTCAGATGTTCTGTTTTGTTTTTGAGAACAGCAAGCATTGCAAGGAGAGGTTTCAGAACAGCGGCATTACTCTGTTCGGTTACAGACAGCACAATAAAATCCGTGACGGACATATTTTTTCTTTGAGCCTTGCTCTGAATAAGATTTTTTTCTTGTTCGGTGAGCCTGACAGTCAGACTTTGATTTCGGTTTCTCTGATATTTCATATTGCCCTCGTTAGGTTACTTCAAACTTTTTCGGTGACGATATTTTTTGACTGCCGTGATTTTGCAAATACCGTCATGCCCGAAACAACGATAAAATAAAGAATTTTCAAAGATACTCAAACCGTATTAACGCACACAAAAAATATCGTCATATCGTCATTGAACATTTTCGGGAGAACGATATACAATTATTTTTTCACGGCTTGTGCCTGTACGAATATCTTTGAATTCAATACCGATTTTCTTCAGTTCACTGCGGTGACTGTTCAGCCGTCTGCTGAACACATTCGGACTGACTGCACAGCCTATTCTTTGAACAAGCTCTCCTGCCGTTCCCGTAAATTTTCCCGTCTGTTTCATAAACAAAATAAAGGAATTCATAACAGCATCGTTTTGCAGTCTGTTCGTTTCGGGAGTGTCGGAAGATACAAATTTCCATTCGTGAAGTTCTTTATCAAACTTCACCGTATAAATTTTTTCCTCAATGTCACGGGTGCGGATATACAGTTTTGCAGTTTCATCTCCTATATTATCTTTTTTGAGAATATAACTGCCGTCTGCTGCACCCAACAGTCCCGTTGAACCGCTTACCATCTGATGAGGATCGCTGCATAATTGTTTTCGCAAATGCTGAACGGCTATAATTGTTATTCCGTATTTGTCTGCCAATTCTTTCAATGCACCGATGTCCCTGTAATCAGACGCATAAAGATTTGATTCGTTTCCGTTTTCCCTTACTTTTTGCAGTGTATCAATGACAATCAAGTTTGTATCGGGATTTTCCGTTATGAACATTTCCATCTGCCCGACAAGTCCGTTTGAAAGTGAGTTTACGGATGTGGCAAATTTCAGGTTCGGAGGAGCGTCCTCTGTGAGTTCGGACAATCTCTGCTGTATCCTGCTCGGACTGTCCTCCAAACAAAGATAAAGCACAGTTCCTTTTTCCGTACTGCGATTCCAGAACGGTTCTCCTTTTGCAACTTGCAGGCACAGCAAAATCAATAACCATGATTTGCCTATCTTCGGAGAACCTGCAAGAATATAAAAGCCCTGCGGAAGAAGTTCGTCTATGATGAATCTTATTGGCGGCAGTTCCATTTCCAGAAGTTTTTGTCCGTCTATTGTTTTGATTTTTTCTGCTGTCATTGATTGACCTCCGATATTGACTTGATACGGTTGGTGTATCTTTAAGATAATTCTAATCTCGATATTGCAAATTGTCAATAGAAGATATATAATTAAACATACATTCTCTATTTTTCTTTCAGAATTATCTATTTTTTAAAAAAATTTTTTTCGGAGTGATATTTATGTTTTCATTTTCGGCATACTTCTGGAACAGTGATGTCTATATCGGCAGAAAAAAATATTCGTCAAACGAAATTCTGACAGATTACATTAAACTCTGTCTTAACATTGATACGATTGAATTTTTAATAACACTTGATGAACTGAAATCATTTAAGGCATCACTTTTAATCGATCCCGAAGGCTCATATAATTACAGAGAAAGATATAATGACTATGTTTACGGTGCAATGGATACTTTCCGTCGTATAGACTCATGGCTTGCCAAACTGCCTCCGTATAACAAAATACTGCGTTTTCCGAGAAAACCTTTTAATGATTTACTCAACGAACATTCAATCGTTTTTGAAGACGGAATAGATTATGATAATGACGAGATGATTACGGAAGATACCGTTAATGAATATGGTTTCGGCTATAAGGACGACTGCGGAAATTACAATATTTACATAAACAATTTTCAACTGATAGAATTTGAACATCTTGACGGCAAAGATTTTATTCAAGATGTTATTGATGCAAATAGAGAAATCACAAATTATTTTGACGGTTATATTATGTTTGTCACTTCATGTCTTGAAGTTGAAAAAATTTTTCTTCCGTTTGTCAGGGACTATCTGAACAGCAAAGATACTTTTCTGAATACATATGAAATAGCGGAACAGTTTGCAAAGTTTGAAAAGGAACATGGCAAGCGTTTTGATAAATTGGAATGTTCATTTGACTCTTTCAATTACACGGTTTTCAAAGACAGCAACGGAAAAAATATTCTCTGTGAAAAAATAGTATTTCCGGATATAAGCTCGTTTTTCTTTTATGATTTGTTTTCGGGTATAAAAAAGAACTACATACCGAACTACTGCAGGAACTGCGGAAAATTTTTTCATATTTCCGGAGGAAAATATCTGCTTTACTGCAATAGTCCCGTCAAAGGCAAATCGGGTAAAACCTGTAAGGAACTCGGTTCACAGCGTCGTTACAATGACAAATGCAAAAACGATCCCGTATGGCAAACGTACAACAGAGCCTATAAAGCCCACTATGCCCGATACATGAAAAAGAAAATGACCACTGCCGAATTTGAACAGTGGTCAAGGCTTGCATCCGAACTTCGTGACAAGGCTGAAAAAGAGGAAATGACATTTGAAGAATATTACAAACAAATACGAAAATAAACTTGACATAGGATTTAAAAATAATATAATTATAATTAGACTAATTACAATTATATTATAAGAGGTGTTTATGGTGAAATTTTTAGGAAGAAATGAAGAACTTGCAACGCTTGAAAGAGAGTATTCAAACGATCACAGTTTTGTTGTCATCTACGGCAGAAGACGAATAGGCAAAACAACTCTTATCAAGGAATTTATCAAAGACAAAAAAGCATTATATTTTCTTGCGGACATGGAATCCGAAAGGCAGAATATGAACAAACTGACACAAAAAATTGCGGACTTTATCGGACAGCCATATCTTGCAGATGTGAGGTTTGACAGTTGGCAGAAACTTTTTACGGCATTTGCGGACAACTGTCCCGAACAGCAGAAAATAATTGTTATAGATGAATTTCAGTATCTCGTGCAGTCGAATCCTGCATTTCCGTCTGTATTTCAGGAGGTATGGGACGAAATTTTTATGCAGAAAAATATTATGGTGATTTTGTGTGGCTCTCACATCAGCATGATGCTGTCCGAAGTCCTGAATCACAGCAGTCCCCTTTACGGCAGACGAACAGCACAGATTAGATTGCAGCCTTTGAAATTTTCCGAATTTTCACAGGCATTTCCCGAACACTCCTTTGAGGACAGAGTAAAAATATATTCCGTGACAGGCGGTGTGCCAAAATATATTGAATTTTTCTGCAACAGCCGTTCCCTTGAAGAAAATATCCGATTGAATGTGCTGAGCAAATCGGGATTTTTGTATGAAGAACCTTTGTTTCTGTTGGAAAAAGAAGTGCGTGAACCGCTGAGTTATTTTTCTGTCAGCTGAGTTATTTTTCTGTCATGAGGGCAATTTCAATGGGCAATCACAAACTTTCGGATATAGCAACAGTTCTCGAAAGCAAATCAAACACTTTAAGTCCATATCTCTCAACATTGATGAATTTGTTTCTGATTGAAAAAAGAGTTCCAGTTACAGAGAAAGAACCCGAAAAAAGCCGTAAAGGACTGTATTATATAAGTGATATATTTATGGATTTTTGGTTTAAGTTTGTTTATCCGTACAGAAGTGAATTGGAGCTTGACAATGCAGAATATGTCATTGACAGACTGAACAGTAATTTTACTGACCGCCATGTCAGTTTTGTTTATGAAAAGGTCTGTGCCGAAATATTCATACAGCTTTGCAGAGAAAAGAGGATTGATTTTCATATTTCAAAAATCGGCTCTTATTGGAACGGCAATGCAGAAATTGATGTCGTTGCAGTTGATAATCATAGTAAAACGATATTTGCCGGAGAGTGCAAATTTTATGACAGACCTGTTGATATAAGGGTATATTCTG
>CACZZB010000099.1 GCA_902785555.1 uncultured Ruminococcus sp. | reverse complement strand
TATTATCAGCCGTTTTCTGCAAAGATTGTTCCCGGTTCAAAATCTTTTGGCGGAGATGGTTTTGGTGAAGAAGAACTGCATCATATTGATGTAAGAACTTCTGAGGGATTCTATGAGCAGCTTGCACTTGATGAATACGCTTCAAACGGTATTTCAAGTACGATAAGGAAAACGGATTTTGGTGAGTACATCGGAAAAATCATTGAAGTAGATAACAGCTATGAGTATCAGGGGAATGCTGCTGAATCCCAGGAACCCACACTTGCAGGGGCTGAAGTTTACTATTATGCTCCCAAAGGAAATAATAAAGCGTTTATCATTGTAAAACAGAATGAACTGTGCAGTATATTCTTTGCAAACGAAATCAATACAAGTGAGGGTTTCAAAAACGGATTTTTATTCTTCAATGTACAGGGTGCGGAAGATATAATGAGTGTCGAATATCAGAAACGCATACCTGATAACGAAGGAAAAATGATTCTTTCCGAGCAGAATGTTATCACTGACAGCAACGCAATCAAAGATTTTTATGACCTTGTTTGTCAGTTAAAGCCCGAAGATTACAGCGGTCTGCCCGAATTTGCCGCAACGCCCCTTTGGTATATAGAGGCATGGGACAAATATAAAGCCAATCCTGACGCTTTTGTAATGGAAGATTATTCTATCATTATCACTTTGAAAGACGGTACGGTTTTGCGTGAAATACTTTATCAGCCTTTCCTTGCTAACGGATATGTACAGAATATGCAGGAGCTTACACCCGAACAGAACAGTACTTTAAAAAATCTGCTGAAATAAATCAAAAAATACACTTGCCCGATTTACTTGGACAAGTGTATTTTTTAAGCGTGTATCATTGCGTAACGCTCACCGTTTAAGATACGAAGCATATATTCAACAGGTGTTACGTTGCCGTCAAATTTTTGATTCATATTATGAACATCTGCTCCGCTTGTAAGTACGGTGCCTTTGGTACGGGCTTTTACAGGTGTCTGCATCTGCCAACTGTTCACATTGTGAAATACCACTGCCGGCATTGTATAGCCGTTTTCCTCGAAATGCTCTTTGGCATTTTCATACACAGTTTTATCTGCATTTTCCATACAGCAGTCAAATTCCATGTCCGAAAAAATATAAATCGTTTGGGGCATTTCATCTTGTTTTGCATTGTATTTCACGGCTGTACGCAGAATAAGGTCAAACACACTTTCAAGATTTGTACTTCTGCCCCAATCAAGCGTACTTATATATTTCAGCTTGTCATGCAGATTTGAACCTTTTATTTCGACAAGGTGAGGTGTGCTTTCAAAGGTGATGAGATGATTGTGAAATACTCCTGTACAATGTTCGGCACAATACAGTCCCATAGCCTGAGAGATAAGTGCAGGCATAAGCGGACCATAACTGCAATACATAGAGCCTGACGTATCTACAACACTTATGGCATTTGCATTTCCGACCGTTCCCGACAAGTTATTCCAAAGATGTTCCAGAACTTCTGTTTCATTTACTTTTTCTCTGCACCAACAGTCGTTTTTAAAAAATGGGCGGAGTATTTCATAAGGAAACAAAGTATCTGTATGGATAAATTTTTTGTCATCACGCACATCATCAAGATATTCACTGAATCTGTCTTTGTCGTTTGTTCTGAAAGCATTTCTGTATTTCAGCATAGCGTGAGCAGGTACAGATTCATAATTGATTTTCTGATACTTTTTTCTTGAAATATGGCGTTCTGTAAGACTGATTTTCGCACGAAGTGATGTAATAATTTTACGATATTCCTTTTTATCCATTCCAAGCATTTGTATCAATTTGTTGGCAGTTTCTCTTGTGCGTGGACTTGATGTATTGTCGGAAGGCAGCCATTTTGCAAGCAAGGAAATATGAGCATTTATATCACCGTTTTCACGGCTTTTCAAAGCAGTTTCATCTTCAGATAATTGTTTTTGTATGACTTGTATGGTTTCATTTTTGGCAGGGGTATCAAGAAGGCAAAGCAAGTCGTCCCATCTTCCAAATTCGGAAATATACTGTATATTTTTACAGACGGATTCTGTCCAAGTTTTTGCAGTATGACGTAAAAGTGTACGAAAAAGTTTTCTTTCGCCCATGCCTCTGCGAATATCCCTGATGTAAAAAAGCAGTTTCATGGCAAGTTCCGGATTTTCGATATAAGCCCGTTCAAAAAGTTTTATCTGTTCGGATTTTTTTCGGTATCTCATGCCCCCTGCTACCGCAAAAAAATCCAGACAGGCATCACCTGTACTTCCATTAGTTTTCGCACCATTCAAAGTATAGGTATAGTTGGATTCCGTTTTTAAATCATCAAGATAACTCATTTTCGCTCCTTTTCGTCAGATTATCGGATAATTCAAAAAAATAATCGGCAGAGAATGCCTGACACAGCTTGGCTGCAAACTGTCCGTTCACCATGTTTGGAATGACTGGATTTTCATTACCGTTCCGTATCTGAAAAAGCAATCCATAGCTGACTTTCGGTTTCGCTTATACTGTGCCATCGGCACATCAATCATGCGAAATGCCATGATGAAATCGGGAAAATTACCGGATATTCGGGTACAGACGCTCTTAAAAATTATTCGATAATAGTTATTTTGTCAGAAAACCAACGGTAACTGCACCTCCTTTTAGAACGGTTAAACAGTGATAAAACAGTTGGTTTAAGGGCTGCTGCATGATCTGAGTTTTCATACTCTGTTCATGTGTTTCCTTGAAATTGATACCCATTTCTGACTGCACTGCTGTATGCGTCTGTATCCGGCAGGAAAACCTTTATTCATCAGAAGTCGGTTCTCTGCCTGACCTCTGTGTATATAATATCAGACAACAAACAATTTGTCATTAAACCCACAGTTTAATAAAATTATGTGTACAATAAATCGCATATTGTATAAAATATATTCATTGAAAATATTTTTGATATATGTTATAATATATTTAAATTGAAATATGAAAGAGACTTGATAGAATTTGTATTGCGAGGTGAACTTATGGAAAGTAAAAAGAATAATATTAAAAATAAAATAATTGTTGTGGTAATATTGATTATCATTTTAGTTTTTTCATCTCCGTTTATTTTAAATTATTTCATCATAACGTCCGGTATCAATGAATATAGTAATATTGCGAAAGAGTATGTAGATGACCGTTATGGCTTAAATTACTATATAAAATCAGTTGAACCAACAATAACATATCCTGTTTTAGCAGATTTAATGGGTGTCAGAGTATTTTTTATTGATGAAAGTCAGTCGATAGAATTTTGTGTAGACGTTAAGAATGGAAAAGTAGTTTATGACAGTTTGGTTGATAAAGATTAATAGAAAAGGATTATAACATTTCAAAAAGTGAACAACGCAAGGAAAATCGTGTAACAGAGTTATGGTGCGGAATATTGCTTCATGGAATGAACAGTAAATATATCAGATACTGTGACCTGAAATCGTTGGTTGAGCAAGAATTTCTTGATGAATCGGATATAAGCTTTATATCATTTGCATTAGGCAAGTGTGTCCGGCATGGCTCCGGACGGTCTTACATTCGGCACCATATCGGCTTTAAGCTGAGGTGGGCAGTTTTACGGCAGAGCGGTCTCTGCGATTGAGAATTAAAATTTTATATGGGATAACTATATTCAACCGGCTGTTAAGGCATACAAAGATGCTTTAACAGCCGGTTTTTGCGTTCTGTAAAATAGAGTGACAACGGATTTTACTTGCTGTCACCCTGTTATTCTTAACTATTTTTGGCTGAAATGTACCATTCACCGTCTATTTTTATAACATAAATATCCATATTCTCTTTATTGGAATCACCATTGTACGAATATTCCACTGTTACATTGAATTTGACTTTTTCATCTGAAATGATTTCTTTATTATTGATAGTGATATTGATTTTAGGTATTTCAGTATATTCCGAACCAAATATATTTACAAATCCACCTAATCCACTGAAAACATCTGCTAAATCAACATCGCCAAGAAATGCACCGCCTATTGCCATTATACCTTTGTACATTTTCTGAACACTTGGTTCATAACATTCAAGCATCATATCAATATCTGAATTATCAAAACTTGCTTGTAACTTATTTATAACATCTTCGGGTTTTTTACCAATGTCACATCCGCTGACCAATAACAAGCTGATGGCTATTAATAAAACGATTGACAAAATTTTGTTTTTACCAATAATTAAATTTTTCATTATTTCTTCACCTTTGTTTTTGAGGACATGATAAATGTAATGACAATAATAGCGATACAAGCAGCAATATACAAATATCCCCAAAATGTAATAGTAATACCTGCCGAATAATATTTTTTAGCTTCTTCTGTGGTACTTACAAGTATCAGAACATAGATACCAAGATAAATGCTGGCAGATATTTTTGCCATTATGTAATGTCTGTGTTTCTGTAAAGTATCGCTTAAAACAGGTATAATTAAAGTGATAATAGAAATGATACCTAATAAGACCATAATTACATTAAAACCGCCATTTGCAGAACTCATTGACTCAGAAGACGAAACGGCGCCAAAACCTGCTACAATTGTTATGACAGGGAAAAACCATAAAATGATTAGTACCCCCTGTAAGCCTGCACAAGCAAAAGTCATTTTCTTTAAAAAAACTATCGTTTCTGCTGACATGATAGTTTCCCTCCTGTTACTGTGTTAAACTTTTCAAGCTATTGTAGCAATCATCACAAATTTCGATTTCCTGACCTAATACAGTCTGTTTATGACCTGCTTCATTTACTTCTTTTCCACACAATCCGCAAGTGAATGTATGACTGCAACCTGACAAAAATACAGTCATCATAATCAAAATCACAGCCATGATTCCCAGTGTAACTTTTTTCTTCATAAAAATACCTCCAATGGAAAATTTATCAATTTTTTATATTATACAACTCTAAATGAGTTTTGTCAACTCTTTTTGTGGCTAAATCGCAAATTATTTTTTGGAGATTTTATGATTATAAATGAGGTGATATTATGAGTTTTGGAAATAAACTTGGAATCTTAATTGAAGAAAATAATTTAACGCAAAAAGAGTTGGCAGCACAACTTAACATTGCACCATCTACTTTAAGCAGTTATGTACAGAATGCCCGTGAACCTGATTTTGATACTCTCAAAAAAATTGCCGGATATTTTAATGTTTCAGCAGACTATCTTCTTGATATTCCATCCCCAAGTATAAACAATCTTTATGAAAGCGAATTGTTGAGAATATTTCGTGGAATGACAGCCGAACATCAAATGCTTTTCATTGAGCAAGGTAAAGTATTTTTAAAAATGGATTTTAAAAAAGATAAAAAGGCGAAATCATCATAATTGACTTTAAATCACATTAAAATTTACTATACACAGTCGTAACCCGTGCAAAAAGCAAAGTGATAATAGTCGGTCAAAAGCAGGCAATTTTCATTACCGAAACCGACAAGAGAAATACTCAGCTTGGATTAAGGATATAAAGCAAAAACAGAGAGAAAGCGAAAAAATGCTTTGCTCTCTGTTTTTGTTTATGGTGGAAAAGAGAACGACATAAAATACGCTCTACTTTATTTTAATCTAAAATTTTCATAAAGAGTATTTTTATTTTTCATAAATATGTAATATAATTTACATATACTACAAAATCAGGAGAGATTTCATTGGATAATACAGGACAATTTAAACTCAATTCAAAATTTCTTCCAAGAAATGATGTTATTTTTTCAATCATGTTTGCCGATAAAGAACTGTTTTCTCAGCTTCTTACATCCGTTATCGGAGAACCGGTTGATCCGATAGAAGTTATTTCCGCAAGCGAATATTACAAAAGAAAATACAGAACATAATAATATCAGATTGGATACATATGCTGTAGAAGCCTACGGACGTTCGTTAAGTGCCGATATGCAAAATACATATTCTCAGCAGTATATTGAAAACCGTACAGTATATTATGCCTGCCGGCTGATTGCAAGACAAAAGGTAGAAAATTTGCAATATGAAAACTTAAAACAGGTCGCAGTTTCTTTTATTCTGACTTCCGAAAAAAACAAACAAGCACCTGTAGAAATCGTCCGTATGTATCGTGAGAACGATAAAGAACACATATATTCGGGACTAATCACTATTTACAATGTTTTTATACCAAGTGTTGTTCGGGCAGAAGATAATACTGTTTCCGAATCCCTAAAGATATTTGCTCATTTTTTCTCGATCAATACGCAGGACGATTTAAATAACTTTGTACAAACGTACAAAAATTACCCTTTAACATCATTATTGATGTTAAGATATAGTGAAGCTGTTAATCGTATGGATTTAGACCAAATTATAGGAAAGGAGTATTTTACCATGAAAAGTGCTGAGGCTTTAAAAATGGAATATCTTGAGAAAAACAAGCAGACCGATGCGAGACTTGCACAGCTGGACAAGGACATTGCACAGTTAGATAAAGACATCGCAGAGAGGCTTGAACAAGCTGATGCAAGAATTGCACAGGCGGATGAAAAACTTGTACAGGCGGATGAAAAACTTGCACAGGCTAATGCTGAAAAAAACAAATTACAGGAAAGTATCAAGGCTTTTTCCGATAAAATTGTATTGATAGTTAAAAAGCTGTATGTCAACTCTTGTCCTGTTGATGAAATTTCGGAAACTGTCGGTATCTCTGAATCAGATGTACGCAATATTCTTGGACTTGCAAATTAACCAAAACGATAAATTTCAGCAAACGTCAATAAAAACAGAGAGCGTATGTGTTTAATTACATACGCTCTTTCTTTGTGCCGTAAAGCAATTATTATATGCAATACAATTTTATGGGAAGTGTATCACTGTTGTCATTCGGATTGGTATAATCCACTTGTATCAATTTTTTGCCGTTCTCGGAAATGGAAGCCGAAGTGATATAATATCTTTCGTCATCAATCTTTAAAACAGATTTTTCAAGAGTGTTGTTTTTCCATTCAAAAATTGTCCTCTCACCGTATATGTAATAAAAAAATGGTTTTCCGCTTCCGAATGATGCAAGGGACATTCCGTTGATTTCGTTGAAAAGCTGTTTATTTTCGATATTGCCGAAAAATCGGGTGGCACTGAAATTTTCATAGTAAATATATTTTCCGTCAAGCATAATGAACCTGCTTGCCATCTGTTTCATTTCATTCAAAACATCTTCCGAAACAAGTTCTTTTTCCACACTTTCTTTCAGCATAGATGAAATGTCATTTTCATACTGCTTTTTGAAGTTGAAGTCATAGGTATCGATAAACATATTGACATGGCTTTCATCTTCAAAATGCAGTCTTAAAATATATATGTTTTTTTCATCGGAATACATCTGGCGTATGGTATCGCCTTTGTTATCAGTCAGTTCAAACTGCAGTACCTGCGATACTTCTTTTGTATCGGTGTCAAACATATAAACCTTGTCATAAAGCTGTTGTGTCTGGTCGTGATTGAGAATGAGCAGATTGCCGTTTGCAGCAGTCATGGCAGTGTACGGAAAACCGTTATCGGAAATTTTATATTGTTTCATGGAATGTTCCGTCAAGTCAAATTCAAGCAAAATCAGCGGATCGGGAATATTGTCAAGTGCATTTCCCGTTGTAACAAGCGTGTACAATTTGTCATTCATCTCTGTACGGACATACCCTGCTTCATAATCCTGTTCAGGCATATTTCCGAAATCATATTTTTTATCCGTTTCGATATCATAAAGATGATAGTACACATCTGATTTCCCATTTGCCCCGACAGTAACGGTATCTGATGGTGGAGCATTTTTTACCGTCGTATAGAAAATGCCTTTGTTCGTCATGGTGCAGCTGCCGTTTATTTTGATTTCTCCTATATGCTTTCCGTCTTTGTCAACTATCTCGTTCAAAAAATTATTGTCATCTGCTTCCTCGTCAGACGGTTCGTTATTTTCCGATATTTCGCTGTTCAAAGCAGAAGTGTTTTTTGTATCGGAAATCTGATTTTGAATTTCTGTTTCATTTTGGCAGCCTGTCATTCCCATACACAACAATGCCGCAAGTAAAATTCCTGTAAATTTTTTCATATTCAGCCCTCCGTAAGTATCAGGTTATAATCATCTATCCGCATTTCAACCGTATCAAGCATGGTTTTTTTAAGAGTTTCAAGCAAAAGGTTTTTGTCATATACGGAATAATAATTCTCAATATCTTTTGTTATCGTCAAATTGTAAACATAGTGACTGCCTGTATGATATGTCGCAACGCCCTGACCGTCAATTTCGGATTCCGTCACACTTGCATCACTCTCAATTTTAACGGATATAAACTGCACATCATCACCAATGAAATTCATATTTTTCCATAGATAAAAAAGGTCTTGCGGAGTTGCCTTGTGTTCGATACTTTTGAATTCTGTTTTGCCGTCACGGATAAAGTAAATGTCAGATGTGATATATTCCGGTGCAGTTTCAACGGATTCTTCCGTATGCGGTTGTTCGGAAACCGCACCGCCTGTAACGACAGATGATGTATCAGTACCTTTTTCCGTGTAACCGTTGTAGATTTCAGGCTTGCGGTTCATAAAAACAAAAATGCTTGTTCCTGCAATCGTGATACACGCTGCCATACTGCCAATGACAAGCAGTATATTTTTATATTTCGGGCGGGATTTCTTTGCATTGATAATCAGCCCATCATCAATTTCTCCTATATATCCGGAAAGTTCATCTGCTTTCATAAAAGTCCCTCCTCTGCCAGTTTTTCTTTTAATTTTGTCCTTGTTCTCATCAGCATGGATTTCACCTTGCTTTCGGAAAATCCGAATTGTTTTGCTACAGACTTCACAGAATCTGCATACCAGTAACGGCATATAAAAACATTTCTCTCTGTATCGGGCAGTTTTTTCAAAAATTCATTGATGGTGCTGACAATCAGTTTACCCTCCACGATTTTTTCAACATTGGCATTGTCGGAAATGCACTCCGAAAGTTCATCAAGTGTGGCTTCAAATTCACCGCCTCCACGCTTGACAGCCGTATTTTTTCTCCATCTGCCGATAGCAAGCCTTCGGGTTATTTTGCTGATAAACGCAGATAAGACAGTCGGTCTTTCAGGCGGTATAGTATTCCATAATTCCAAATATGTATCATTGACGGTTTCTTTTGAATCCTCCATGCTGTTCAGTACACTAAAAGCAACCGTATAACAGTAATTGCCGTATTTACGGGCGGTTTCAGTCAATGCTTTTTCATCTCTGCAAAAATACAGTTCAATTATCTCCAAGTCATCCATAAGTCTTTCACCCCTTATGAGCCTTTATATATATAGTCGCAAACCATTTTGATTGGTTGCAGATAACCCAAAAATATTTTTAAGAAAAAATACCGACTTTCTTTTCACGGAAAGTCGGTACTTTTTTGTGTAACACAATTTTGGGGATAGTTCAATCTGAAAAGCGGAATCAGTTCCTATTTTCGTAAATCAGAATTTTTCTGCATATAAGACAAATCACTTATTCGTTTTATATATCGCTTTTTATCATCATTTATGTACATTTGCGATACTCCTCCTGCAAGTCCGAATATCTCGCAGTTATTGATAAAATCAGGCTCAAGATCCAAGAACATAGTATTAAATACGCTTAATAAATCACCATGAGAAACAATAATGATATTTTCAGTTTCATCTGATATTATGCTATCGAAAAATGGCTTTAATCTATTCCAAACGTCACGGCGACTTTCAGCATTTGAAAACATCTTGTCATCAATATTTTTTTCAAGACATTCCATATTATCTTTCAGCCATTTTACTGATTGACCACAACATCTGCCAAGATTTCTTTCCCTTAATTCTGTCTTAAAAATTGGAATTACACAAAAATATTGTGCAATAATTTCTGCTGTTTGTTTCGCTCGCAACAAATCAGAAGAATATATGATATATTTATTGTCTGATAATTCATTTCTTAAATTTCGGGCTATATTGTATGCTTGCTGTTTTCCTGTTTCAGTCAGTTCCCAATCTGTCCAAGAACCTACCATTCCATTAGTATGATGAACCGATTGAGTATGTTGAACAGTAATAATTCTTTTCATGGTTGAGCCTCCATAAATTTAATTTTATGCACAAAACCATGTGCCAATAAAATGATAACATACTTTTCAGGGCTATTCAAGCTGAAAATCGGAAAATGTAATATATGCCCCTTGCAAAACAAAATAATCTTTATGGAATTATTGATTTTTCCGGCTGATATGATATAATTGAATCAGTGAATGGAGCGTGATACCAATGAATATTCCTTTCAGAGAAGACTATCCTCCGAGACATGATGTTGTATTCTCCATTATGTTCGGAGAAATGGAACTGTTTTCCGCACTTTTGAAGTCCGTTACAGGTCATGTACTTGATGCCCAAGAAGTTATTTCACAGGCAAGCGTTACGCCTGACAATGTAGAACATAATTATATTCGCTTTGATACCTTTGCCAAAGATAAAAACGATACTGTATATAGTCTTGATTTGCAGAATACTTACAGCGAAGAACTGATAAGAAACCGTACAGTATATTACGGCTGTCGTTCTGTTGCCGGTCAGACGGTCGTTAAAGGAAAGTATGACAAGCTCAAAAAAGTTGTTGTATCGTTCATTATGACAAAGAAAAACAAAAAGAACACCCCGATAGAAACAATACGCCTTTGCGATGACAAAGGCAATGTCTATTCCGAACTTCTGACATTGCATAATGTGTATGTACCGGCTGTCAATCGTGCAAGTGATGATACAGTCGATAAAAACCTGAAAATATTTTCCGGATTTTTCTCCGTAAATAGCAAGGAAAAAATGAGGGAATTTATTGATTTATATGCAGACGATATTTTGGGTGACAAATTGATTTCATCTTACAGCAAGGCTATTCTCAGGGGCGATTTGCAAACTATTGAGGAAAGGGAGTATTTCGACATGAAGATTTCGGAACAGGATATTATGGAAGCAAAAATAGAAGCATTGGAAGAAGGACGTGCAGAAGGTCGTGCCACAGGCCTTGCAGAAGGTCGTGCCACAGGCCTTGCAGAAGGTCGTGCCACAGGTCTTGCAGAGGGTCGTGTGGAAGGTCGAATTGATACACTGAAACAAGCCATAGAAAGTTTGAAAAATATTATGGATATCGAATCTCTTATCAAAACATTCAACATTACCGAAACTGAACGCAAGATTCTTGCCATTTAAATTGAATTGCAGGCAGTAAAAAAACAGCTTTGGCGAAAATTTCGTCAAGGCTGTTTTGTTTGTCAAGAAAGCTGTTTTTCTGAATATTTTATGAAAGAAAAGCGGAACAGTCACACACTACCTTTTCATAAAATACGGTCCCAGACCATCTTCATGAGTTTTGATATATGTCCATGTGACATACTCCCACCGCCTACGCTATCGCTTAGAGGCGGGGGCTTCTCGCTCAAGTACAGCAACCTGCACAGTATCAACGAGCTAACCCCGTGTGTCC
>CACZZB010000098.1 GCA_902785555.1 uncultured Ruminococcus sp. | reverse complement strand
CTCATGGATAACATCATAGTCTATTTTAATAAGAGTATCAAAAGGGTCATCATAATAGTTTGCCTGTGAGAAAAACAGATGATTTGTTTGTAACGCATCAATCGAGGAAACCGATACTGTGCGATATCTATATAGATAATGGGGGTACTTAATGGTTGATGAGATGTTTTTGCTGTCTGTTATTATGTCATTTCCGTCTGCTTTGCATAATGCTTTCCAAAACTCTTGTCTTTCTTCTGTGTTCACTGATATTTCATCCTTTCACTCCATCGGCTTTTCCAACAAATCTTCCATCGAACACCCAATCACTCGAGACAACTTATAAATTGTCTGCGCTTGAGCCTTATCAATATCGTTGACGTGCTGCTCATACATTTGAATAGATCGAAGGCTGACACCGGAAATTTTCGCGAGCTCTGTCTGTGACAGACCTCTGCTCTCCCGAAGTTTTTTCAATCTACATTCCGGAAGCGCTTTTGCGCACTTCTCATCCATCGTCTCAATGAATTTGGAAATGTCCATCTCGTGGTACACAGAGTACATAGATATGATTTCAGGTAACTTTACGTGCTCAAAGATATCCTTGAAACGCTTGGCTCTATACCACTGATATTCCGCCAGTGCCCATCCTGCCCAGTACTCTGGAGAAAGTTTCTCGGCATTTCTCGGTTCCGGCAGCTTTTTCTTTTTGTAGGTTGCTTCTGTGACGGCTCTTGCGAGTTCAATTCCGGACATACCGGCGAGAATGGCAGGATTACCCCGCTCAAACTGTTCTGCGTATCCGGAGGATAGAAAGATTGAAGTTACCCAATCCGGTTTCATACCGCAGTCATTAATCAAATAGTCAAAGAACTGTGACAACTGCTCCTTGGCATCACTTAAGTAGGATTCGCTGTATGCGTGGGTCATCGTTGCTCATCTCCTCCCTCAAAATATCAAGAACGAAGATATCATCCCGATAAGACATACTTTTTGCAATCTCGGAAGTGTAGGTTTGTCTTGCTTTGGTATCACGCTCGAAAAACTTCGGATAGTAGATTGTTCTATCTACCGGCTCCGCATCAACAAATTCAATTTGCTTAAATGCCTTTTCAGATACCAGTACGGTTTGCAGCCCAAGCTTTCCGAGCACAAGCGCCTTGTTCAGACTGCAAAGCGGCAAGGTGTTTTCGACGAAAGATTCCGCGTATCGAAAATACGAATCGTTTGCACGGTATCCGATGACAACATCAAATTCAGATGTATCAACAGCAAAGTGTTCAATAAGATATTTCCTGGCATCAATAGCAATCGGCGAGCGTAAACGAAAGGTTCTGTTTTTTAGAAGAATTGCAATCCAGTTTAGAACCGTATGATTTCCGTCGGATAGATTTAATACACGGAGTCCGTCTAAATCTAACTCATAGCGGTTTACAAAACCATCCTTCTGATTTTTGCAAGCCCATTCTTTTGCCATTTCCTCAAGCCTCGTGCAGTAGAACCCTTGACCGTAATCGTTATGAATACTCCCCAGTGATAATTCCGGAGATTCAATAATTTGATTACTTCCATGAAACAAAGTTATTTTTTTCATTGCAACTTCCTCCTATCATTGAGATGATACATATAAATTATATCATTCGAATGATAGTTTGTCAACCGAATTCGTATAACGGATTATATCGGTTTATAGTGGCGTATATCTTGAGTTGATTTTAGTTTCAAAACAAAAAAGGTATAAGCAAAAATGAATAAGACCTCTTCCTTGTATTCAGATAATTTTTAAATGATATCTATAATCATATTGACAAAATGTATATTCTCTGATAAAATAATAATATCGAGTTTTGTAAGAGTCTCATGACATAGTTTTGTGAGAACAGAAACGCAAAGTTGTCGATGAATATAAATGAATATTAACTGTACAGATGGATTCTTTTTGAATACTGCCTTTTATATTCTACATATTTCGATAATTATGTTTTTGAGACCTTACAGATTTTGTGAGGTCTTTATTTTTTTCAGAGCTCGAAATATTTTAATTTAGGAGGTTGTTTTAATGACAAAACAACAAGAAAAATCATCAAAGGCAGAAAACGTGAAGGAAATCGCTCCGGTTGAGCTGATTCGCATTGACAAAATTTATGAGTCTCTTCGCTACAACGACTACTCCCCCGAGAACGGCTTGGGAGAACTTGTCGACAACTCTGTAGAAGCAGGGGCACTGAACATCTGTATCTTCACGAAGGTTGAAAAAGTAAAGATTGTTCCTAAGAAGAGACCAACCGACACAATTGTGGAGATAGCGGTTGTTGATGACGGCACAGGAATGAACGAGACTGTACTACAAAACTCGTTGGTTTTGGGAGAGTCAGTTCGAGATACTAAAAATGGTAAAAGAGGAATTGGGCGTTTTGGTTTAGGAATGACATTAGGCAGCATTTCATTAGCGAGAAGGGTTGAGGTCTACTCCCGTGAAAACAGAAATGATAAATTCATGTATGTTTCTGTTGACCTCGATGCGATTTTCGAAAAGAAGCAAGAAGATATGCCGGCTCCTGTGTTTTTGGATCCGCCGGAACAGTATATGCAAGTTCTTAGTAAGTCTTCAGGAACAGTTGTGATTTTGAAAGATTGCGACCGTATTGAGGGAAACCCTGATTTTACGAATTATTTGGGCAGAACCTATCGTAAATTCATTGAGCGTGGACTCAACATTATGCTTAATAATAGACACGTCTTCTTGCATGACCCGCTTTATATGACCGGGCCTACTAGATTTGATGACGAGAGAATTGAGGCTGGAGAATCAATGGATCCGAAAGCAGCTTCATTGGGTGTTAACAAAATTACACTCCCTGTTCCCGGAAGTGATGGCGAGACTGCAGATATAACTATAAGGATGTCGCTGCTTCCAGAGGAGTGGCGCCAAAGCAGAGGCGATGGCGGAAGCAAAGAAGCAAAATTAAGAAAGATTCCGGACAATGAGGGTGTATCAATCTTAAGAGCTGACAGAGAAGTACTGTATGCGCACGTTCCGTATATCTTTGGCAAAAAGGGTATAGCGCATTCGAAGGAAATTGATAGATGGTGGGGTTGCGAAATCTCTTTTCCGCCGGAATTGGATCCGTATTTTCAGGTCAAATATATAAAGCGTGGAGCAGAGCCGATATCGGAAGTAAGAGATCAAATTAGGGATAAAATCGAAGCAGTTGTTTCTTCTGCGAGAAAAATCATTCAGGCAACGTGGGACAAAACCAGCTCAGAGAATCAGAAAAAAGCTGGTGACTTTGGAAAGGCAGAAGAAACCATGAAGAACACCGGTAAAAAATTGCCTAAAAGCAAAAAGGGCAAGGATTTAACCGAAGAGGAAGAAGATTCAAGGGCAGAAACAGTTGCTAAAATAGCATTAGGTGATGAAGATAAGAAAGATTGCAAAAAGAGAGAACAAAAAAAGAATGAAATTAAAAAGAAACCCTACTCTATTTTGCCGGTTTCATATCCGAGTACGATTCTTTTTGAAACGGTGTATTTAACTGATGGTATTATTATTCAATTGAATGTTAACCATCCGTTTTATAAGAAGGTAATCAGTCCCTTATGCGGCGACTTAGATGATTCAAAAGAAAATGTAGCCAAGAATAGTGTCAAAGACGCAATTCTTCTGCTGTTGTTCTCATATGCAAAAGCGGAATCTATGTTTGAGAATAATGAGACTCTTTTTTCAACCCTAAGAGCCCACTGGGGTACCGTGTTAGCAGCTGCGCTGGAAGAGTATGATCTAGGAGGGAATTCTTGATTATGGCGATTCCCTATAGATTTACTCCCGATGTAATCAAATCAGTTGTGCCGAAAAATGTAATAGGGACTTACGCCCTTGGCAATGATGAACAGGGACAATTCTCGATAAAATACGTTGGACGTTCTGATATTAGTTTGAGAAAACGGTTGTTAACACATAACTATCTTTTCAAATATTCATACTTTATATTTTTTTGCACAAAAACTAAGTATGAAGCGTTTATCATTGAATCTAAGTGGTGGCATGATTGTAAAAATAGCAATGAACAGCTTGTAAATGTAATACATCCAGATTCTCCTTCTCAAATGAATGTTGTTTGCCCGTATTGCCAATTTAAAATGAGCATTAGAGATATAATCCCGAATATCAAGGCTGGCTAATCCGTGTTGTAGGTTCATTAAGATAAATATTGCTCAATATAAAGAGTGTTACACGGTGAAAAAAGATGAAATACTCAGCGGTCCTGTCAAAAGCAGGACTGCTGAGTGTCGTATTATTTTATGGATAAAGCAGAAGAAAAAAATATTTAAATTTGCTTCGGTAAATAATGATAGTTATTTTATTTGCTTAATCTAATGACATATTTATACAGGAAAGAATGATAAATGATTTCGAGTAAAGGGATAGATTAATACTTAGAAAAGAAGGGCGTTTATGATGAATCTATATACAGTAAAAGGTGAAATTATTAACTCATTTGAAGAATTTGTAAAATATTATGAAAATATATATTATTTTAATAACAGCTATATCGCTGAAAACATAATTGATAATATTTTAAAAAATGGAATACAGACTAAAAAAGATGTTTATAATGTATTGGCGTGGAAACTTGATGGCATAAATATGAACAAAACAAATTCATCTGGAGATATACATTATAAAGGGGAGAATTGGATTTTTTCTAAAAGTTTGATTCAAGGAAATTATCGAGGCGGAAAAATAGACTTGACAGATTATTTGGAATTTTTAACTGATGACAAGTTACTTGAAATAAAGAATGCTGCTGCTGACAATGGGGCTAAAACGCTTGATCTATTAAATACCACCACTAAAGGTATAGGCTCTGTGTGTTTGATTACTCTGCTGTATTTTTTTAATCAGGGAAAGAAATACCCTATTTATGATAAATATGCTCACATAGCATTAAAGGTAATTCTTTCAGATATACCTATTTTAATTGGTAGTGTCATAATAGATAAGGAGATTTCAAAACCTTTTTCTGATAAAAAAACAAAAGACTTTGGAAAGGTGATAATGCAAGGAAAATATAAAGAGTTTATGAAATGTATTGATAAAATAAAAGAAAATACCGGTGTGGATTATTACACAAGCCGTTCTATTGATCGGGCGCTGTGGGCATATGGTCACTTATTTCGGGAACCTAACATTGAATAAAATTTTCTAAGAGAATCTTTTATCTGTTATGCTTTTTATATCTTGTATTTAGCCAAAAATATATTAAATCAAGTGACAATTTGAGAAATTGAAATGATTCTCAATCAAAACAGTGCTGAGGAAATCGGCAGTCCTGCTTTTGACAGGGCTGCCTTTTTTCTATGCTTATTCTTTATCTTGGAACGATTCCGCTGTTAACCGCACACCTAAACGGAAGCCGTTTATAAAGTTTTCGCATTCGTTTAAGCAGGTTAGTTCTGACCATATGTCTTTCAATTTGCTGAACAGCTACGTTCCGTTTTGGCTGAGCTTTTCTTTGATTACTGCGCCGCAAATTTTGACACGAATATTGCAGAAATGTCTGTACAGATGAATAAGGCAGAGACAGCTTTACTGAGCCTCTCTGCCTTTTGTATTTATCCGAAAGAAAGCGCCACGGGTTTTCCCGTGACGCAAAAGAACATTTCTTTTTTTCGGCTGAAACTGACTGATGATCAGTCGTCACACCAACCATAGCTTTCGCCTTCAAGAATACCAATATCGTATCGCTTGTTTTTCTGTACACTGCGGTTTTCCTTGTTGGCTTTGTAAGCTTTGTTGTTTGGATTATTCCGGTTAGCGTAATCGTCCAACTGCTTTTTGGTGTGAGTTTTTCCTGATACACCTTTTTTCTTTGCCAAAGCCTGCCTCCTTTCTCCATAGATGATCCAAATTAATAATGCATTAAGATGACCGGCTACCGAGAGCCCTTTTTAAGTCTGAAACTGCGGGCAGCGAACACGCCTTATCACAGTAAATAATGCAATTATTAAAACCTATGGTTCCGGAGCAAATTATTAATCATCTATGTCCGCTTGATGACTGATAATTTC
>CACZZB010000097.1 GCA_902785555.1 uncultured Ruminococcus sp. | reverse complement strand
AATTGTTTACTCATTCAAAAACCCTGAGCCCTTACGGGCTGGCGGCAATTCATCCCCGACCTATAGAGGTCGGAGTCTTCTTGCCGCATTAGGATAAAATAAATTATATAAATTTATCTTCATCAAATTGATGTCATCATCAAGTAAATTATCACTATATACAAAATTCCCCCGAAAACTTTGTGATTTCGGGAGAATTTTTATTTTTTCTTTGAAAATCCTTGCAATTTCTGTCGGAATATATTATCATTAAATGTACATCTCACACGAAAAAAGAACAACCACTGACAATTAAATAATGGAGGGATAAGCTTATGTATAGTTATTTTCCGACAATCGACCTTACCGCAACAGGAAAGAATATCATCAAACTGCGTAAGGCTCGAGGCTTGACCGTCAAGGATATTCAGAAGTTTTTCGGCTTTGAAGAACCTCAGGCTGTCTACAAATGGCAGCAGGGCAAGAGCTTACCGACCGTTGACAATTTGTTTGCATTGAGTGTGCTTTTGGGTGTGCCAATGGAAGCAATACTCGTTTCCACCAATCAGAACTATAAAGATGAGCAGGCTGTAAAGCCTGCTCATTGTTTTTTTATATTCGGCTGTCTGCGATGTGTCAGGAGTTCAAAAATATATCCGTCATTTTTTGTGCGATTCAAAGTCCGAAACCGAAATTTCCAACTCTGTCAGGCACAGTGTTTGGACAAAATGTCCATCAAAAATTCAAAAAATATCATTGAGCCTTTTCAGGGCAGTTTATGGAGATGTACTGACGAAATATCGAATTAAAGAAATAACGATAAAGCGTTAGTCGGAATTTGCGAAAGACGGTTGAAAGAAACGCTGAACGCAAAGTCATATCAATCTCCATTATAAAAAGAGTAAAAAACTTTCCGTGGAAAGCCATGCAGCATTATAGTTCATCTGCATCCGAACCGACTTCAATATCTTCTTTCCCCTGACACACCGCACACAGCCGAAACAATTAGCATCATTTGTGTGCTTTTATCTGAGCGAGTAAGCGGTGGCGGAGGCTTACTCACACGATAAAAAATAAGGAGTATCAAATATGAAAAACAAAAACTTGTAAGCGGAAATCAATCGAGCTGACCTTTGATATAGCTTTCAAAGACACTTGAGAAAGTATCATTGACATCAAATTTCGGTGTGTAGTCAACTTCATAGTTTATAAGGCATTTGTCAAGTTCAACGGATACGCCGTCAGTCTTCCTGTTGAGTTCGGAAAGTATACTCTTGACTTTGTTCCTGTCAAAGTTTATGGTAACGACTTTCTTCACGGGACATTTGTAGGATATCTGATTGCCCTCGGCATTGAATCTGTAACCGATACCTCCGTTATGTATGATATTCTCATAGCTTCTTGTATCAGCCATTCTTTGCAAAAGACCTGCAATTTCCTGACGCTGACGGTTGAGTGAACATTCGCTGTCCATATCAACGGGAAGGGATTTTTTGGTTTCATTTATGGCTTTTGCAAGTATTTCTTTCTGTCCCATAAGATACATCAAGAATACAACAAGTTGTGTTATATTTTCCGTATATTCCGGATTCGGTATCTCATCTATTGTAACTTCATTTTCCGCATCGGGAACGACTTTACTTCTGAGATATGTATTTGTCGTCTGTGTGATATTTCTGTTATCGGAAAGCAATGCCTTGGCGTTATTTACGAGTTCGGTCAGTTTGTTCTGAAAACGAAAAGCCTCTTTCAAATTCATATATCATCTCTCCAATCTGTTTCTGTGATGTACTTATAATACACCTTTTTTCTCAGATTGTCATTAAACCGGCAGTTTAATTTCAGTTTTTCCTTCCACTTCCATGTCAGTTCTTTTCAGTGACAGCTTTTTTCCTATCCTGAAAAGCCTTTCGTCAAAGTCAGTGACATATTTCTGATTGTTGTAATAATAGACATGGCATTTATTGGATTTCAAAACTCTTTCGGGATTCGAGGAAAATTCGGAGGTAGTTATTATTTCCCCACGGCATTTTACCTGAAGTATATACGTTATATCGTTCTGATAGTTCCAGCCGAATTCCTCATACTTTACTTTTTTGACGATACAGCCGACAATTTCACCGTCGGAACATTCTCCGTTTTCCATTATTATTTTTCTGTTTTTGAAATCTTCATCTGAATATATATCATGTGCCATCCATATCCAGTAAGCGACTGCACAAATCCCGACTCCTATCCCGAAAGCTATTGATAAAAATTCTCCAAATATTTCTGTAAGAACATCATAACAGCCGAAATACAGTATCGGAAAAAGTACATTCAGCAAACCATATCTAAAAATATTTCTTGTATACTTGTTTTCCTTAATATTCCTGTAACGAAAAAGTCCTTTCATATCAGCTAAACTCCTAAAAATTCTGTTTTCACTTCGGGGACAGAAATATATTTCCCTATCCTGAAAAATCTTTCGTCAAAGTCCGTGACATATTTTTGATTTCTGTAATAATAGACATGGCATTTGTTGGATTTGAGGACTCTTTCGGGATTTCCACGCAAAGGGGAAGTAATTATCGTTTTACCTCTGCATTTTATATATAAAATATATGTTTTCGGGTGAACAAGGCTTTCCCTGCCGTTGTAGATATATGTATTTCTTTTGGTGACATATCCGACAATTTCACCGTCATAACATTTGCCGTTTTGCATGACTTCTTTTCTGTATTTCCTGTCACCGTCAAATGACAGACAAAGTACAGCTATCAGCCAAAAAATCAAAGGAAATATCCCCATTCCCACTCTTTCGGCAAGCCATACCCTCAGACCGAACTTCTCCATATAATACCCGTACTGTGAAATTATCAGTATAAGCCACAGTACCGTAAGTATGATTGCAGTTAAAATTATTGCGGTATAGTTTGTTTCGCTATCGTAGCGGTAACGCAGAATTTTTTTCATTTTGTCACACTCCGAAAAATTCCCCGAAATTTGCTGTATCAATTTTCCTGACAAAGCATTTGCCGATTTTTTCAAGAAAAACAAATTTAATACTGTTTCCTGTACTTTTCTTGTCACCACGGGTGGCATTGATAATTTCGGAAAGCGAAAAATCGGAATTTACCGGCAAATCGTATTTTTTCAGGAGATTTTCAAGTCTTTGAGCCGTTCCCTTTTCCGTAAGACCGTTATTTTCGGAAATATTCGTGATGATTGCCGAACCTGCCGAAACTGCTTCACCGTGAGTAAGATTCGAGTAACCATTCAGCTTTTCGAGAGCATGACCGAGTGTATGACCAAAATTCAGTATAGCCCTTTCGCCTGTATCTCTTTCGTCATTCTCAACGACATCTCTCTTTATCGACACACATTCATAAATTATATCGTCAATAAAATCCCTTGCATTTTCCTTTTCAAGACGTTCAAAAAGACTTTCACTTCTGATACAGCCGTATTTGATGACCTCGCCCAAGCCGTCTTTGAAAAATTTTTCGGGAAGTGTATTCAAAGTTTCGGGGTCTATAAGGACAAGTATCGGCTGCCAGAATGCTCCTACAAGGTTTTTACCCGTGGGCAAGTCAACGGCTGTTTTTCCGCCGACAGATGAATCTACCTGTGCAAGAAGGCTTGTCGGAATCTGTACAAAGTCTATTCCCCTGAGATAAGTCGCTGAAGCGAAGCCAGCCATATCGCCCGTAACTCCTCCGCCAAGTGCTATTACAATATCCGTTCTTGTGATGTTGTTCTCAAAAAAACGGGTATACATTTTTTCTATCGTTGAAAGTCTTTTGGAACTCTCTCCGGCTTCAAAGACAAATAATGAAGTCTGAAAGCCGTTTTCTTCAAGAGAATTTCTGACTCTCTCGGAATATATCGGTGAAACATTCGTATCACTCACTATAACTGCCCTGACAGCCTTTGTAAGAGGTCTGATATATTCCCCTGCTTTATCAAGAATATCATGCCCGATAATTATATTATACGGTCTGCCCGTTTTGACAAATATCTTTTTCATTCTCCCAAACTCTCCTTAATCTTCCTGCCCCTGTTCAGAAGCTCGGCTAATTCCTTTCTGTCACCCTTCTCAATGGCATTTCTTATTTCGGTCATATTTTCGATAAAAGTATCTATTTCCGTCAGCAAAGGCTGTTTGTTTTCAATGAAAAGCTCCGACCACAATACTCCGTTGATATTTGCCACTCTTGAAACATCCCTGTAACTGCCTGCCGAAAAGCCCTTGTGATTCGGACAGCATGGGCTGAATACATACGAACAGGCTATTACATGGGGCAACTGTGATGTGAATGATATCATTCTGTCATGTTCTTCGGGAGTGGTATAAACTACTCTGCCGAATCCTAATTTCATCATGAATCCCGACAGCATATCTACTTTATCCTGAGGAGCGTCACACGGAAGTATTATACAGCTTGCGTTTCTGAAAAGCGTCGCTTCCGATACGTCAAAGCCGTTTTTTTCTTTTCCTGCCATCGGGTGACAGCCTATGAAAGTAAAACCGTATTCATTTGCGATTGCCGACAATTCGGGGCATATTTTTGATTTGATACCTGAGGTATCGGTGACAATACAGTTTTTCGGTATCTTGCCGGCATTTTTGCGAATGAACTCAACGGCAATTTCAGGATATACTCCCAAAATAATTATATCAGCTTTTCCGAGTGAATCAACCGTTCCTATCTCGTCAATAGCACCACATTCCATAGCTTTTTGAAGTGCCTCGTCACTTCTGTTTATGCCTATAACATGACAGTCGGTATATTCCGAAACAGCCTTTGCCATTGAACCACCTATTATTCCCAATCCTACGACTACTACATTCATTATATAAAAAATCCTCGCTTTCGTACATTTGGGAATATTATATAATATTCCGATTGATTTTTCAACGTCAAATCAATTATTCATTATTTCATCATAGGCTTTTTTAAGAGCGAAAACTTTTTTTGCAACGATATCGAACTGGTCGGGAGTAAGTGACTGTGCACCGTCTGAAAGAGCGTGTTTCGGGTCATTATGAACTTCTATCATAAGACCGTCTGCACCTGCCGCAACAGCCGCCAATGCCATCTGCTCGACAAGTGAGGATTTTCCTGTTGCATGGCTCGGGTCAACTATTACAGGCAAATGCGATTTTTTCTTTATTACAGGCACTGCCGACAAATCAAGTGTATTTCTTGTAGCCGTTTCATAAGTCCTGATACCTCTTTCACAAAGGATAACTTTATCATTACCGCCTGCCATGATATATTCCGCACTCATAAGCCATTCTTCTATCGTACTTGAAAGACCTCTTTTCAGCAAGATAGGCTTGTTTGTCTTGCCCAATTCCTTGAGAAGTTCAAAATTCTGCATATTCCTTGCACCGACCTGTATTATATCAACGCCTTCAAACATATCTATGTGCGATACTCTCATGATTTCGGTGACAATAGGCAAGCCTGTTGCTTTTCTCGCACCTTTGAGCAAATCCAATCCCTCGGATTTCAAGCCCTGAAATGAATACGGGGAAGTTCTCGGTTTGAACGCACCGCCTCTTAAAAAAGTTGCTTCTGCATCTTTTACTCTCTGTGCAACGTAATTTATCTGTTCCTCGGTTTCAACCGAACATGGTCCTGCCATTATGCAGAGATTTCCGTCACCTATCTTCTGACCTGTCGGAAGTTCGATAACTGTATTGTCGGGGTGAAATTTACGGTTAGCTTTCTTGTACGGCTCCTGCACACGCTTGACATTTTCAACGATATCCTGAGCATACACCCAATCCTCGTCAATATGCACGGTATCTCCTATAAGTCCGAGTACGGTCGATTCAACACCTACCCAGGTATTCACCGTCACCTTGTAGTTTTCCTCAAGAGCGGTTTTGAACAGTGTGATTTTTTCCTTTTCGGCATTCGGTTTCAATACGATAATCATTTCAATGACCTCCAAAAAATTTAATTATAAAATAAAAAACGGAACCCTTTGCGGATTCCGTTGAGTGTACAAATAAATTCGGTATGTATAGATATATCTAAATACACACAGTCTTATAACAAGGAATTACCGCTTTTTTATGGCTGCACAAATGACTTGTCCATGTAAAGACACATGAACCGAAAAAGCTATAAAATCGTGCAGACAGTTTTTTCACGGTAGTATTTCCTTTCTTTAATAAAAATTATTTACAAGAAAAATAATAATACTAAAATTCCGATTTGTCAAGGATAAATCTTTTCACTCATCGCATACGGAATTGCATCTTCCTTTTTTACAGGAGTTTCTTTCAAAGCATTTTTTATGATATTCTTCAATTCATCAATATCTGCATTTTCAGCGTTAAGCATCGGCATTATCAATAATTTCTCAATGTCAGATAAATCAGCCGTGTATTTTTTGAAATCCTCCCAAGATAATGCACCCAATGCAAAATCCGCTCCTGTACTGCCTATCCTTTCATCATCAATATAATAAAGCACATCACCCGGATGAAAGTCGATATAAAAATCACTGCCTGTTGACAAGTGGATTTTTAAGCGTTTCGGCATATCGGTATATCCGTCATTGTCATCAATAACTCCATTATACCAACCTGTAAATTCATCTGACCATTCCATATCTACTTCGTAATTTTCATAGATAAATTCACTTACAGCCGTTTCTGTTTCTTCCTCATATCCCTGAGAAAATCCGCACTCCAAGAAAAACAGCCAAAACTGTTCATCATCTTTTATATCATCAAAGCCTATTATTTTTAACTTTATGAAATCTTCAAATGAATCTGCAATAACTTCCGTTTCCTCAAATTCAGGTTCATATCCGCAAAC
>CACZZB010000096.1 GCA_902785555.1 uncultured Ruminococcus sp. | reverse complement strand
AGACTTTGGAAAAACTGCGAACGCAACTTGCAAACTTCTTTTCAAATGGTTACTTTGGCTTTTATCCGTTTGATTTTAAATAGATACTAAACAGGTTCTAAAACAACAATAATTTGTTGAATAATACAAATTTATAACAATTTGTCCAACAAATCGTCCAACAACCTATTGATTTTTTGTTAGATAATGTTATAATGGAAAAACAAAGATGGAGGTGGAGGTTTGAAAACGAAAAAAACAAATGATACAGATACCGAAATCAAACAGGAAACCGCCAAAAAGGAAAAAGGGAAATTCGGCTTTATATCAGACTTTATTTTTGCATTTGTATTGACGATCTTCATGCTGCTGACGGTAATCATGCTTGGAACAAAGCTGTTGGGCTATCATATGCTGACCGTGGACAGCGGAAGTATGGAACCGAATATCCCGAAAGACAGCCTGATTTTTGTCAAAGAAACCGATCCATCCACACTGCAGGAAGATGATGTCATTACCTTTACCATTGACGAAAACGGAACACTTGCTACACACCGTATTGTGTTGGTGCAGACAACCAAAAGATGTTTTATCACCAAAGGTGATGCCAACGATATATATGATGTTCCTGTTTCGTGGAGCAATGTTGTCGGTAAAGTGGAGTTTTCTCTGCCCAAAATCGGTGCTGTATTCCGTGCAGTAATCGCACAGGAAAACCGTATCTATGTATATATTGCCATCGGCATTCTTCTTGCACTGACAATATTGTGGGTTATTTTGGACGAGTTCAAAAAAAGAAAACAAAAAAAAGCTGTCAAAGCAATCTCTGATGAAGAAAATGTCCCCGAAATCGAACCAATCAGCAATGAGAAGAAATAATCATGTTTTTGAAAGGAGCTTATTGATATGAACAGAAAGGCTCTTATTACAGGTGCTGCTGCGGCGGCTCTATTGACAACTTGTTTGTTGGTGCCGTCTTTTGCCTTTCTTTCGGCAAAAAGCCCAAAGGTAGTCAACCACTTTGTCAGTGCGTTGATCGCCGTAGACCTCAAAGAAACGCTTGTCGATCCCGAAACCGGAAAGAAAACAGGCACTAAACCGGAGGTTTACGAAAATACATATCTCACTGTGGCAGGCAGAACCGTTGATAAAGATCCGACACCAATCGTTATGAAAAACAGTACGGATTGCTACATCTATGTCGGTGTAAAAAATGAATACCCCGATATTTTCAGTATAGAAGATGTCAATGCAGAATGGACATTTGTTGAGGATAAAGATAACAAGCTGGAGGAGGGCGTAACGGTCTATAAATACAATGCGGCGGTTGCAAAATCAGACAGTGACCAACAGTTGAGTGCGGTTTTTGAACACGTCAGGATTTCCGAAAACTTTGACGGCAAATTCCACGGTGCAAGCGAAACCGATTCTGCTATTGAAGCCCGTGCCTTTGCGGTTCAGAGTGAAAATACTGCCGCCGTTTCAGACGGATATGCCATAGACTATTTCAGCAGCAGTGAGGTATTTGACAAGAATTGACAGGCATATCCCCCGAATGAAAGGAGATGTTCCGATGAACAGGCATAAGCTGCGTGCGGCAGCAATTTTAGTATCTGTTGTTTTATGCTTCTTTGTCATCTCCCCTATGCTGATTCAAGGCACATCCGCTTATATTATTGGTCAGTCCCACATCTGTCGGGCTAATTTCTATACCGAACAACCAGAGAGTTCCATGCCCGAAAGTTCCGTGCCGGAAAGCTCTGTTGAAAGTCCACCGACAGGTGATGGCTCAGATAAAATGCCGGTTATGGTGATGTTATTATTCAGTATGCTGACGATAGCTGCAATTTGGTTTTCGCAGCATCATGATACAGAAAACCAAATGAATTGATTTGTCGTATCATACCGCATGACCAACGGCTATTTTAAAATTATTACCGGAGGTAATCAGAAATGGAAAAGAAAAAGTTATTGACGATCACACTCGCATCCACTCTGGCAGCAACACTTGTTGCCGGTGCAGGAACATTTGCGTACCTTAGTGCCAATACGGGTACGATCACCAACAAATTCGGTAAAGCCGCAGAGGGTGAAGGCTATCTGCAGCTGAAACTCGAGGAAACAGGCGTTATTCTCGATGCAAAGGGCAACGGTGACAAAAGCTATATCATCAAGGCAGGCGAACAGGATGACAAGGATCCTACCGTTACCGTAACCAATAATGTTGATGTATTCACCTTTGTTGAGATAAGCGATAAAACCGAACTTGACGGCAATAAAATCGTTACATACACGGTTGACAGCGGATGGACAAAACTGGACGGCGTTACCAGCCCGAATCAGGATGTAACCGATGTGTATTACCGTGTTGTCGGAGCAGATGACGAAAACAAAGTTTTCTCCGTCATTTCAGAAGATAGAATTACTTACGCCGATACCGTTACTGACGAAGAAATCAAGGAAGATGATGTAACGCTTGCTTTCCAGTCATTCAGTATTGAAAAAGCACCTTTCACCGCTGAAGAGGAAGCACAGGCTGCTGCTGCCGCTTACAATGCCCTCAGAAATTCAGGCGATTGATGGAGAAGTCAGCAGCATTTGTGATATGACCTATCATCATTCTCCCGATAATAATAGAGGAGGTAAGCAAAATGCAAAAGGGAAAAGTGCTTTCAATCGTTATGGCATCTACGTTGGCTGCAACACTTGTTGCCGGTGCGGGAACATTTGCCTATCTGCAAGCCAACACCGGTACAATTACCAATAAATTCGGCAAAGCCGCAGAGGGCGAGGACTATCTGCTGCTGAAACTGGAAGAAACCGGTGTGACACTCGATGAACAGGGCAACGGCGAAAAAAGCTACACCATCAAAGCAGGCGAACAGGACGACAAAGATCCTACGGTTACAGTGACCAATACAATCGATGTGTTTACTTTTGTCGAAATCAGCGACAAAACCACTCTCGAAGGACAGAAACTCGTAAAATATGCGGTTGACAACGGCTGGACAGAATTGACAGGCATTTACTGTGCCGACGAAAATGTGACCGACATTTTTTACCGTATTGTTCCGGCAGATGCGGATAACAAGATTTTTTCCGTTATAGAGAGTGATAAAATCAACTATGCCGGCAAAGTAACGAAAAACGAAATCGATGAAAACAATGTAACATTGGCTTTTCAGGCACACTGTATTCAGACGACACCCTTTATAACCGACAGCGAAACACAGCTTGAGGCGGCAATCGCTGCTTACAAAGAACTTGGCAGAGCGGTAAATTATGAGCCGGAGGAAAATTTCACCATTGACGAGATAGATGATGACACAGTTGCTGTCACACTCTACAAGGGCAGCAGCTCTGTTGTTAATATTCCACCGACAATTGACGGAAAAACCGTTGTGTCGATTGATACAAAGGCATTCTACGACAACGGCACTGTCACAAAGATTACCATTCCCAGTACAGTAACTGAAGTCGGTGTTGGTGCGTTCAGCAAAACTCCCAATCTGGCACAGGTCAAAGTCAGCAAGAACTTGACTAATTTGTGGGGTTCCGCATTCAAGGAATCAGGATTGACGGATATTACGATTCCTGCAGGCATAAAAACACTCACAGACAGTTGTTTGTCCGACAACCCCAATTTGGTTACGGTGAATATGACCGAAGGATTGGAAGAAATCGGCAATAATGTTTTCGCTAATTGTACGTCCCTGAAAACCATGTTCCTGCCGGAAGGACTGACTAAGTTAGGCGGAGCTGCCTTTAATGGTTGTACCTCTCTGGAATCCGTCACCATTCCCGAAAGTGTCACAGACTTCGGCGAGAGTTTCAATTTTGAGGGCTGTAATTTGACAAAGCTGACGATAAGAGGTGTGGCAGGTTCTCCGGCACAAACCTATGCAGAGAACAACGGCATCAAATTTGAAGCCATATCCTGATTTGGCATCACACATTATATATTCATTTGCGAAATAAAAAGTGATATAACCCCCATAAAGTTTTCAAGTAAACTTTATGGGGGTTAACTTATGTCGAGAAAAAGAAACAAAAAAGATACGAGCAGTCAAGGCATATGCAGAGAATTTATTTTCGTTAATGCCAGTAAGAAAAGAAATCTATTATTTACTCAACTCTAATCGCATATCGCCATTATCATCAGCAACAAATCTTAATGTCTGTATATACTTCTTGTAAAAATTATTCTGTTCACTCTGATCGGCATTGATCCTTGCTTCTTCGTAAAGCCGTGAAACAAGTTCCCTGCCGTTATATTTAAAAATATCGGGCAGGTATTTTTTCAGCAGATGAAACAGTACAAATCTTTTAAATTCATCTATTCTGCCCATATAAAAATCGTCTATCGCACAATAAAATATCTGATGTTCGGAAAGAGTCTTTTTGATAGCCTCTCCGATTTTGCTGTACTCGAACATCATCATAAATTTTGCATCAGGCAATGAAGAAATCAATCCCCAAAAATCCGAATCGCTTGACACAAGAATAAATGAAGAAATATTGTTTTTGTAATGCTCTCCGCAGACACACGCTGTCATTTTGATGTCTACAAGCGATTTTTGTTCCTTGACACGCTCTACTAAAATGTGTTCCACGGGCAGCTTCACAAATTTTTCTACCAATTCCCAACCGGGATTTGTATGAATATCATCAAATAATATCAGCTTTTTTATCTTTCCAACCATTGCCGAATCAAGACTCGTGAGTACACCACACAATTTGAAACTATTGGAGTTTTCACAATCGACAACAATTTCAACACTTTCACTGTTTTCAATAAATCTGTAAATACGTTCCTTGACTTCATCATCGGCATCACTGTAATTTGATTTCGATATGAAAATATCGCCATGCTGTTCATACAGCACATTAAAAAATTTCTTGTCATTCATCAGCATTCCGCCACAATCTTTTGGATTCCAGTGAATATACTGCTGAAACGGATACCATTGTGTATTCGCCATATACTTTGCAAATTCCGCTTTCATCACATTCGGCTGTGTAAATTTTGGGATAATGAACAAATCCTTGACATACTCCCAATTCAGCCATTCGGGGAACAGTTCCCTGCAATATGCAATGTTTTCGCTTATAAGCCTGTTTATCAACTCCGCATACTTTGACGAAGTGTAATTCGGCTTGACTATCTGAAATCCCCATTTTTCAAGCTGTGCAATGTTCTCTCTGTCAAACCACTCCAATTTGTCAATATTCGTCAGATTGTACTTCATCTCCGTATCCGTTTTCTTGAAATTCATCATCAACGCTGTACGAAGCTTGCACAAATACCTGATAACCGTTGCATTTCTGTCGCTGAAAAGCAGTTCCAGATTCTCAATTTCATCAGCATAGGTGTTCTGCAAAATGTTTTTCCTGATACCGATCAGATATGCAACCGTTGTAACAACATTTCTGGTGTAAGTTGCCATTTTATCAATCCTCCTGTAAATTTTTTCTCGTGTACAACGGACGTTCAATCTTGTTCCGATCATACCCGACATTGTTATTATCCAATATTTCACGCAGGATTGCAATGATTTTTTCAATATTGCCGTCATTTGAAAACCGTATGTGTGCATTTCTCAGACTGACACCCAACTTTGTAGCAATAACCATGTAAACCGCACTTTTCTGCATTATCCTGTTAGCAGTTATCAAGTCTATGTATCTGTGTGCAACCAGTCTTTGATGCCTTAGCCAGCCATTCGCAACCCTGCCTTTCAACTCAAACTTGTCATCGCAAGCCATGTATGCGTCACAATCCGGATAATGACTGCATACATAGTAATTTTTGCTGCTGCCCGGACTCACACTGTCCATGAACAGATACTCCGCAGGTCTGAAAATCATCTTACTCCCACAATAAGGGCAAATCTCACTTTTCGGTCTGTTCCTGTTTCTTTTTCTCCTACCCATTCGCCCAACACCTCCCAATTTTCTCTAACCCCAAAATCCACCGTATTTTCTGCAACCAGCCACCCAAAACTGCAGCAAATACTCAAAAACACCACACTCAACCTCAAAATCTCACATATCACCACATTTCCATGTCTATCCCACCAAAACCAACCCACTCCCACAACTACTAACCCAAAATCTCTAAAACACTACTGTCTAACCTCTATATATCATATAAATACAACTAAACCTATATATCTTACTCATATCCATAACCTATCAGTAATATATACTACTAACTATCTATACACTAAGATACTTCCTTCTTTGTCAGATGAAGAAATGGGTGTAGATATTCAGCACCCGATTTAGGGGACTACCCCATATGCACTAACTTAATTAAAAAAATGTATACAAATCCCCAATAATATGCTAATATAGAAATGCAAGTATAGGAGCTATGAGGTGAAATGTATGC
>CACZZB010000095.1 GCA_902785555.1 uncultured Ruminococcus sp. | reverse complement strand
TTGTGGAAAAACTGTGAAAGAAAACTGTCTATTTCTTTACAAATTACTGTTCTTACTTTTGTATCTTTACTTATCAGGAGATTTTAAACGGGCTCTAAAACAATTTGGAGGTGACAATATGAAAGATATATGTGAATACGGCTTAGTCAAGCAAGAAGAATTGGAATTTCAGCATTGGAAGTCTTATGATGCAGATATTTATTATGAAATGGAAAAGAAACTGGATTTAAAAAAACTTGAACCTTTTTTCATTGTAAGCCATTATCCCGATACTGTATCGTTATTGTTGAGAATCAAAGATAATTTCAAAGCAGAAGTATTTCATAAAGCGGGATTACAGGGCAATAGTAAAGATTGGGAAAAATTAACAAAAATACTGATAGAAAAATACGAATCTGAAAACAGCGGTGTGGATTTGTTCATGTTTGATTGTGACGAAGATATATTTTGTGTTTTTTCCGATTACATTGACGCTTTGTTCAGATTGGCTTACTGCTATATTATACCTGTATGCAATGATGACAATTTGATGATTGACTATTTGACAAATTTCAATTCAATCAAGTAGTCACGGTTGATGGTAACTACGACGAAATGTTTTTATAAAATCAGTGGGAATAATCGCATATTTTATCATAACGAAAAATAGTGATTTAAAAATTTACATAAAGGAGTTTGAATATGAATAATACAGAAAAAACGTATTTTGAGGCATTGCAGAAAGACAGAACTGCGATAGCCGACATGATGGAAAAATTTGCTGTCAGAGACTTGCAGGAAATCGCTGTTACTCAGCCTTCCGAAAAAGCACAGTTTATTTATGACCTGATAAAGAATGCAGATGATATGTTTGCGGAAAGTGCAAAATTTATCCTTGAAAAAGACAGGCTCACATTTAAACACAACGGACTGAAGAGCTTTTCGGTAACTGCTCCCAAAAACGAAGAAAAAGATTTTGAAGATAAAATAATCGGCAAAGTAAACACACTGACTGCCGTTACAAAGTTATATCCGAATTTTCAGTCGGTATTCAATTACACATCAGCACCGTGTATTTATGCTCCAAATATCATGTTTAAAATAGAGCGTTTGATTGTTCCCGTTTTATTGGACAAGGATTCAAGTGAGCGTTACCATGACGAAACACTATTTATTATTCCGTTTGATAAAGACTCGGCAAAAGCTTATGAGGAAATTAGCGAGGCATTCAAAAAATTCAGTTACCAGTCTGCTTTAAGTAAGTTAAAGAATATCGAATTTGAATATGAAAACAACAGCGTATCTTATGAAGTGAGTGACACAATAAAGCGTACAGGCTATCCCAACAGCCGTTTGATACCTGCTGAACTGAGAAAAGATTCCATTGCGGTTGAAATCATCGGCACAAGACCGGGAAAATATTTCTTAGTACCCTATGAGGGCAAATTGAAGAACTTCACAGATAAAAGACCTATTCCCATGAGCATACCGCAGATTCGTGGCTCAAAAGAAAAAATGGTGCCTGTTTCGGCATTCCCCGATGATTATATTCTTTATATCACAATGGAAAATTTCAAGCGTTATGAAGATGGCTTGCTTGATGCGGAAGTGCTTGAATTGAGAGAGAATACCGGTGCAGTAGAAATGTTTGCAAGAAACAACAGTGTTTGAAATATAGGATTTTATAAAACTACATGATAAAAACCACTTGCCATTAGTTGACAAGTGGTTTTTGATATTTTGATTTACAATTTCACACTATTTTGTATTCCTCTATGATACACCTATGCTTTTTATTTTTCTCAATGTCTTTCTCGTAACTGATACCAACCAAAAGTATTTTTTCAAAACTTTTCAGCTTGTCAGGATAATTTCTGTCCTTTATCTGCTTAATTGCCGTTTGGACAGTATCATCCCATTTCAATTCAACTACCATCGGAGGATATTGTTCTATATCAACATTATGTTTCGGAATGAAAACGATATCTGCAAAGCCTTTTCCTGATGGCATTTCCTGAATGATCTCATACTGCTCTTTTGCGTAATAGTAAGCTATCAAAATAATAAATCTCAGAGACTGCTCATTATTATAGTTCAATATTGAAGAATTGCTGTCATGCACTTTTTCAATAGCCTGTGCCACAACATCAGCATTTCCCTGCAAAGTATCTGCAAGAAGTTGCCTTGACTGCAAAACGGTCTCTATTGTTTCTTTCCATAAGCCTGTTGCTTCCATGCTGACAACAAATTCATCGGCTATCTCTTTATTTGGAATGTAAACAGTTTTATCAAATGAATTATACCCCAAGTAACCAAGATGTATCAGCAGTGTCAGAATATCATTTTTATTTGTAAATGTAACCATATCATTGGTAAAAGTTCTTGTCACTACCTGCTGCGGCTGACCTGAAAGTAATTCTTCCAGTGTATCATGCAGACCATCGAAATTCATGGCAATATATTTTGCCAATGCCTCATAAGTTTCTGTTTCCGTCCAGTAACCCCTAAATTTTTTGGAAGAGATGGATTTTACAACAGAACGAGGACAATACAACTCTGTTCCTTCCAAGTTATATCCGTCATACCATGATTTCATCTGCTCAAAGTCGATTCCATACTTTTGGCAAAGTCCAAAAACTTCGTCATCGGTAAATCCTATATACTTTTCAAGTCCGTCGGATTCAAGCATAGAATATTCATCAAACATATTCAAGGCAGAATGTGTGCCATATTTCTTTATTGGAAGAATACCTGTCATATAAGCCAATGCAACATATTCCTTATCTTTCAGCCAATTACGAAGAAAATCCAGATATATTTTCTGTGCCTCTTTATCATTCATATGTTCACGCATAACACAATCCCACTCGTCTATCAAGATAACAAAAGGAACTTGGTCAACATTAAAAAAATCTTCCATCCAAAAATTCAAGCCATCATCAACATCTAAATTCACTTTAGCATTTTCCGCCTGTAAATCTTTGAACAGTCTTTTTTCAAGTCTTTGCAGCATATCATCAATATCCTTGCTCCTGCTTAAAAAATCCTGCATATTGATATAAATAACATTGTATTGATTTAAATGTTAGTTATAGTGAATATATCTCTGAAGACAATGAACGTTCTATAGACCGTTTTTTTGCACACTCTGAAACATAACTTTTAATTCTCCGATTTACATACATGGGATTTTTAGATTTTATTTGTGCCATTCTCTTTCATTCAAACAAAACAGAGAGTAAAGCAATTTTGCTTTCTCTCTGTTTTTGCTTTATATCCTTAATCCAAGCTGGGTATTTCTCTTATCGGTTTCGTTCTTGTTCACGGCAATGAAAATTGCCTGCTTTTGACCAACTATCACTACATTACTTTTTGCTCGGGTTACGGCTGTGTACAGCAAATTTCTTTTCATCATAGGCATAATAACAGTTTTATACTCACTTCCTTGCGATTTATGAATAGTAATGCTATATGCAAGTGTAATGTTGCTCATGTCTTCAATATCATACCAGATTGTATCATGTTTTCCATCAAACTTGATACCGCACAACAATTCTTCATCTTCATCTTTCTCTATGCTGACAATAATCCCTGTTTCACCGTTGGAAACAAATTCATTGTTTTTCGTCTGCATAACTTTATCACCCTGACGGAATACCGTAGTTTTTACTTTCATTTCGGGCTTATCCGGTGCAGGAGGATTTATTTTTTGCTGGATAACTTTGTTATATTCATTGACACAATTCAATCCTTTTGATTTCATCGGACAAAGTATGCACACATTTTCAATGCCTATAGTTTTCACTGCATGAACATACTTTTCCACAACTAACTCAAAACATGAATCCTGCTCATCTGCATTGATAAACTGAAATTCACTGTTATACAAAAGTCTTGAATTGCCGTTATTGATAAATTCTGCATTTTGAGGAATGATACTGCCTGCACCCTGACGATAAACCAAATTCAGCCTTGTAACAGGAATTTTTCCGCATGAAATCAACTCATTCAATACATTTCCTGCACCTACTGACGGAAGCTGGTCGCTGTCACCCACAAGTAATAAAGTTGTTTTATCTGGATTAAGAGCTGACATCAAAATAGAAAAAATCTTCATGTCACACATTGAAACTTCGTCAACGATAACCGTGTCAAATTCCAGATTTTTTGTCGAGGAAATATCCGTATCTTCCATGATATGCAAGCCCGAATGTATCGTGTAAGCCTCTTTTCCGGTGGCTTGTGCCATTCTTCGAGCTGCCTTTCCTGTCGGGGCAAGCAAAAGCACTTCCGATTTTTCATACACCTGTGCATTTATCTCTAAAATTGCTTTCAAAACCGTAGATTTGCCCGTACCCGGACCGCCTGTAATGATACTGAAACGATTATTGAAAAACTGCTTGATAGCCTCTTTCTGCCTGTCAGCAAGGGGAAAATTCTGCCTTTCAAACTTCACAATCTTATCTGAAACATCAATCCTGCTTTGCGGTGTGTTCAGAAATTGACGTATTTTCTTGGCAGAATAAACTTCATTATCATAGTTGCTTGCAAGATATGCCATTCCGTTATCGCCTTTCAAAATCTTATCCTGTGCCATCTGGATAATGACGTTGGTAACATCATTTATTGTCACAACAGGCATCTCCATGCCCTCATTCAGCATTTCATAAGCCTGCTGTCTTAAAATTTCCTGTTCCAGACATAAATGCCCATTCTTTTCAGCCTCTGCCAAAACATATTCCAATGCACCTCTGATTCTCAAAGGATCATTTTTCGGAGTATTCATTTTCCCTGCAATTTCGTCAACTGTCTTAAAGCCAAAGCCTTTAATTGTAAACAGCAGATATGGATTTTCACTGACCTTTTCACAGGCTTCCGCACCGAATTTATCCACTATTTTCTTGATTTTATTCACGGAAATTCCAAACGGTGCCAATAACATCACAAGATCCTGATAGCCATAATTTACTGTATAAGCTTCTTTGATTTTCTCTAATTTTTTCTTTGTTATGCCACGAACTTTCAGCCATTCATCAGGATTATTTTCAAGAATGGAAAACACTTGTTCACCGAAAGCATTGTAAAGCCTGACAGCCATTTTACGCTTGATATGCGGTAAAACACCCGATGACAGAAATTCAATGATACCTTCTTCGGTTTTCGGCAAAACGGATATACATGAACTTATTTCCATCTGCAAACCGTACTTTGTTGACTTCCATTCACCCTCAATCATAAGCTGTATGTCATTGCTATGAGGAATATTATTTCCTATGCCAACAAAAGTACCGTATTTAAGGGCATTTTCGGGCAATTCACTTTCATTATCGGGAATGAATGTGCAGACGGAAAAATCTCCGTTTTCAAAAATAGTCTTGTTGTAAGTTGCTAACATTCTGTATTTTTCCTCCAATCTCAAATATTCTTAATTTTTTATTATACCACATTTTATGGGAAAAGTCTTGTATAACTTTGCGATTTAAATGATTTTTTTCAAAAAGGCTGATACCGTACAAGTTTTTTGTACGGTAAGCCATTTTTGAATTTTAGACTGTACTCGATTTGAAAGTCAATCTTCTGTTTGTTGTTGTCGTTACAAACTGGTCGTAAATGTCGGGATAGCTGTTTTTCAGCCTTTCGAGATTATCCTTGTTGATGGTCGTGCGTGGTACAGGCTTGTAGGAAATATCGTATTTCATGCCGTTCACGGTTGCTGTCGCTGAAGTCTGATTTCTCATACTGTCAAGCAACGGCAGTACAAGCGAATCTATCTCCGTCTGAACAGGCTTTACAGCGTCTTCAAGTTCTTTCTTCTTTGCCCTCAATTCTGCAATTCTCGGCAACTGTTCATCAAAACCCTCGATTGCAACAGGCTTTTTATTGAGCTGTGTCTGAACGTACTTGTTTATCGTTTCAAAGCACAGCTCAGGATTTTCTGTAAATGGTGGCGGTGTATTCGTCATAACATAGTTATTCCAAAAATCCATTTCTGCCGCAATCATTTCTCTCTCGAAGGCCATATCACGCTCAATTTTGCGGATTTCCATTGTATCGGAATTGTTTTCAAACAGACAAGCCACATAAGCAATATTGATGTTCATAATTGCCATGTAATGTCTTGCCTGCACTTCGTAATGAAAAGGCAGACTATTATCATTCCATTTGCTTTTGGTGTTGGGGTTGCCTGTTTTGCACTCCAAAATCCCCCTTGTACCATCGGGAAAATCAATAAAGCGGTCAATATTTCCCTGCATAAAGGGATAAATCGGGTGCTGGTACATTTCGGGCATCTGATACACTCTCAGACCTGTCTTGTAGGAAAATTCCTGTGCAACAGTTTCTTCAAGAGCGTGTCCCCATCTCAACGCAAGTGTGCTTGTTTCCTTTTCGTTGACAGGCTCAACACCCGTTTTTTCATAGAAAAGCTCTCTTTTTGTGCGATAGGGGTTAGAACCGAGAATAATGCCTGCCTCGCTTCCGCCAATGCCTGTTTTTCTCCATGCAAGCCAGTCATTTTCACTCATTCCTGCCGTGCTGCAAAGAACTTTCGGCTGATACGCCATTGTGATTGTTTCGGTCATTTGTAAAACCTCGTGTGATTGTTTCGGTCATTTGTAAAACCTCGTCTTTCTTAAAAATTTTTATTAAAAAAGAGCGACACCGAACCTAAATCCATTGTCACTCTATTTTACAGAACAAAAAAACGGCTGTCAAAGCATCTTTGTATGCCTTAACAGCCATTTGAATATAGTTATCCCTTACATGGTTAAAAAATCACAGCTTGTTATTTGCTACGTTGAGAGAAATACGGGCGGTGCCTATACTGCTATGAAGTATGCACAAAAGCATGGTTGTACCGTTATCAATATTGCCGATATAAAATAATATGCAAAAATCGGTGTTAAGGGGGTATAATTTTAATTTTTGTTAAAATATACCCCCTTAACTTGTATTTTTGTTATCTTTATGACCGACGATTATATATTGCAGAACAGAAATGGTATCAAGCATATCAATCTGATGGAATTTATGAAAAATAATGAAATGTTTTGAACTGACATAAAAAACGGCTGTCAAAAGCAATTTTGCCCTGACAGCCATTCAATCAACCTTTTTTGATAAAACATTTCTTTTTGTAGAAAGTTACTCCATAACTTATGACATCAAGCCCTTCCTCGTCTATCAAGGGCTGTGCATAATTTCTGTCTTTTATCTGCTGAAGTGCTTCATCACATTTTACAGGGATATCCGCAATATTTTTGGCTATTTTAAGTTCCAGTATAGCTGCACGAAGATTAGGATTATTTTTTATGATAATATCCGATCTGCCGTTACCCGTTTCATAGTTTGATTTTACGGCATAATAGCGTATTGCCGAAAACAGT
>CACZZB010000094.1 GCA_902785555.1 uncultured Ruminococcus sp. | reverse complement strand
GAGTGTCACACAAACGATGGTAGCTTTGGCAAAGTCGGATACGATGAAACAGGAATTTTCTCAATATGGGTATATTTGTCCATATTTTGAGTAGCAGAACACCATTTTGGAGAATGCTTGCATTTATAATTGTATTGTTTGGTCTTATTTTGGCTGCAATGGCAGCAGTCAAAAGTCCGTATGTCTTTGAAAAATACGGAAACAATATAAAGTTGGCATTTATCGCCTTGTTTTTATTTGAACCTGTCATAGGCATAATTTACCCATTCGTTGAAACAGCAAGACTTAAAAGAGTTTGCACTGAACGGGCAGGCGGAACACTTGTCGGTTATGCCAGTGAATATGTACGTGATTATAACGACGAAACAAAATCCGATCGCAGTTATTATAAATATGCCCCCAAGTATGAGATATACATAAACGGACACTTCGAGATACGCACTCTTAACGACTTTACAAGAAGCAAGAGTTCTCCAAGGACTATCGCACTACTTGCAAATCCCAACGGCTATGAGATAATTCCGACAACCGGCAAAATGAGTTATTCCAACAAACAAAGTGTCAAAGCTGGTATCACACTTTTAATAATATTTGCACTGATATTAGCCGCCCTTGCCTTTTTCTTACCAGGATTAGGTCTGAATTTCTAAAAAAACCACGCTCCATAGAATCATCATCTATGGGCGTGGATATTTTTTTCGATGTTCAATTTTTCAAAAAACAGCCGTTAACATTCATTGCTAATTGTCTAAAACACATTCTTTCAGAACTTTGCCGATAGGGTCACGGATAATTATATCCGCCTCATTATCAAAAGAAGTGGCTGATTTGTTAAGAAGAACTATTTTACTTCCCTGAAAGTACCTTATAAAGCCGGCTGCCGGATATACATTGAGTGAAGTACCGCCAATTATAAGAACATCGGCTTTTGATATTGCAAGAACGGATTTTTCTATCGTATCCTCATCAAGACCTTCTTCGTAAAGTACAACGTCAGGTTTTATCGTACCTCCGCAAGTGCATTTCGGAATGCCTGTACTTTCGGTTACAGCTTCAAGACCGTAAAATTTACCGCATTTCATACAGTAATTTCTCAGAACAGAGCCGTGAAGTTCATATACTTTCTTACTGCCTGCCATCTGATGCAGACCGTCAATATTCTGAGTGACGACAGCTTTGAGTTTGCCCTGCTTTTCGAGTTCGGCAAGGGCTATGTGGGCATTGTTCGGCTTAGCTGATGTGCATATCATCTTATCACGGTAGAATTTATAGAATTCCTCCGTTTTGCGGATAAAGAAAGAGTGACTTAAAATAGTTTCGGGGGGATAGTCATATTTTTGATTATACAGCCCGTCAACGCTTCTGAAATCAGGTATACCGCTTTCGGTAGAAACACCCGCTCCTCCGAAAAAGACTATATTATCACTGTCAGCTATAATTTTTTTCAGTTCGTCATACATAAAAAGCACTCCTTTCAATTTTTGAACAGTCAATACACTGATTATTTTATATCAGTTTTCATTATCGGCAGCACTTTCAACGGAACTTTCAACTATACTTTCGGATTTGCTTTCAACGGAATTTTCAGCTGAGCTTTCGGGCTTGCTTTCAGTGGAATTTTCAACTGAACTTTCGGACGATTCTTCGGAATTTTCTTCTTGCTGTGCAGCTTCTTCAACAGGGTCAAGAATAGTATTGATATAGTCATCATCAAAGTCTATGGTGACGGCTTTCTTAAGCTCCTCATATTTCTTTGAATAATCATCCCTACGCATAACAGCATCAATAGAAGATTTCCAGGCCGCTATGCTGTCACCGACAAAATACATGATATGATAACCGTAATCTGTTTTTACGATACCTGTATCACCGGGTTTTCTTGAAGCATCAAATACCCAGTCGTTGAATGTAGGTACCATTTCGCCCTGATATACATCTTCATACAGACCGCCGCTTGCGGCTGAATTCGGGTCAGACGTGGCATTATACTCAGTAGCAAGTGCAGCAAATGTTTCTTCGGTAGCCTCACCATTTTTCCATTCCTCATAGACCTCATCAGCTTTCTTTTTAGCTTCCTCATCAGCCTTCTTTTTAGCTTCTTCATCACTTCCGTCAGCATCGGATGCTATAAGGATATGTCTGACATTTTTCAGTATGCTTTCATCACGGTAGGGTGTTTTGAGAAGCATAACGACACTATATGAACTTGTTCCCTCGAACAGATATGTTTCATTGACCTTTCTTGTATCATCAAACATCCATTTTCCGGCATCAGTAGTTTTTTCATAAGCATATTTTTGTTTCAGTGCACTGTTTACCTGTGATGTCACGGCTGCATCAAATTCTTCCTGACTATACGAATTTTCAGCAGATATATTAACATAATCGGGATTTTCCTTGAGATACTTTGTTATATAATCTTTGAATTCCTGTTCACTTTTGACTTTTGCAAGCTCCTCGGCAGCTTTTTTGGCTTTTTCCTTTTGAGCTTCATCAATAGTTACAGATGATTCGGACGAATCCTTTGCACCGTATCCGAAAGTAAAAGTAAGGAAATCCACATACTGATAGGATTCTTTATTTTCATTGTAGGTTTTCTCATACTGTTCATCAGTATATGTGAAACCATCATATATCTTTTTGTAATATTTTGAAGCGAGCGTAGTTTGTTCAAGATTTTCAAGAACATCTTTTTCTGTAAGCCCTTCACCGAAGGTAGAGGATATATATTCATCAACAGTTGTTCCCGCTTCCGAAGCCGCAGTTCTCATTTGATCAAGAGTTTTGTCAATATCCTTTCTGTCCTCGTCATCAATAGTAATACCTTCTTTTTGTGCAGTCTCACAGAGAGTAAAAAGCTGTATCACTTCATTTTTTGCACTATCTATAAATTGATCATACCATGTAATTTTATTTTCTTCATCATAATATTGTGTCTTTGAACTTTTTGTCGTATCAAAGCCGTAGGATGAAGCATAATAGGTAGTAAAGCTGTTATAGCTGTTTTTGAATATACGCTTTATCATAGGCAGACTGATAGTGTAATGCTCTGACTTTGCAGCTATGTTATCACCGAATTTACTTTCGGCATTGCTCACCTGAACAACAGAACTGTCAGATGTCTGGGGTTGACCTGACTCGGTTTTTTTGAAAGAATCGTTGCAGCCTGTCAGCGAAAATGATACCGCCAAAGCCGCCGCAATGGCTATTGCACATAATTTTGTTTTGATATTCTTTGACATAAATTTGTCTCCTTTCCAATTTCCAATAGGTGATTGTAAAATATAAAAAATCCGCATTATAACTGGATTTTTTATATGTCAAAAAGAAACTTTTTCTCCACTTTTAAACACACAAAGTGGTGTTTTGCTTAAAAAGCCGCTATTCAAGCCGATTTTTAATTTTGCATTTTACAATCGCCTAAATTTCCAAGGTTCAATTAATATGATACCAAAAATTTTTCGGATTAACAACAGTATTTTCTAAAAAAATCAGATGAATATATTCACAGCACCGATTATTGCACCAATAACGGCTCCTAAATTTATTACAGCCTGCAATTCGTTTTTCATGACCTGCATAAGAAGTTCTTCAAGCTGTGACACCTCAAACGCATTTATTTTTTCTGTAATTATCTTTCCTATATCTATCCTTTTAGGCAGTTCCTCGGCAATTTTCACTGCAAGGATATCAAATCCTTTGCCCACTATATCAAGAACTTTTTCTCTTTCCAATCCCATTTCTTCAACTGCTTCGTTCAGAGGCTTGGCATATATATCTTTCATCATGTCAACTATATGATTGCTTAAAAATTCCTGACCGTTTTCTTCAACATACTGTTTTATTCCTTCTTCGATTTTAAAATCTATGGTAGGCATAAGACTTATAACACTTGCTATCATTTTGCGTTCTTTTGATATATTATTCAGAACTCCTCTTATAACGGGTTTCATATCTGTTTCAAGCAATTTGAAACAGATTTTGTTTGAAACCTTGTCGGATATATTCAAAACAAATTCATTGTTTTCTATATCCTCCTCTTTCAATGCGGTTGAAAGAGAAATTTCGGACGTGAACATCATATCAGTGATTTTTTCGGTAATTTCCTTTTTGGTTTTTTCGTTTATGATATTACTGATGATATCATCTGATGTAAAAAGCTGACTGCTGACGGCATTTCCGACAGATTCCGCCATTCTTCCCTGATTTTTTGGGATTATTCCGGGAGTGAACGGCAGTTTGAATTTGCCGAATCTGATTTCTTTATAAGGATGAAAAAGCATTTTTATAGCAATATAATTCGTAAAATATCCTATCACACCGCCTATGATAACAGGCATTATAATTTTAAGGAACTCCATATTTTTCAACTCCCGATATTTTTATAATTTTATTATATATTCATAAAAAACGGTTGTCAATAAAAAATACAGCCTTGATGAACTTTATCCATCAGGGCTGTAAAATTTTTTTAATTATCTTTTAGCCTTTGAACGGTTTACATACCAGTAAGCAATACCGAACATAAACATTCCCGAAAGGATAAATACAAAATACATTCTCGAATCCTCAAAGCCCGCATCAGGCAATACATAAGGCTTGAATATCTTTGTATTTGTAAATGAAGCTGTCACTGTGGTTGCGTCAGCGATAACACCTGTATCGTTTGTTGATTTGGATGTAAAGCCTGCCATATAAGACTCTGTTACGGCATAGTGATAGCCTGCCGGTATACCTTTGATGATAATGCTTTCATCATCCGAAAGTGTCACTGTTGCAACACCTTTTACAAATATCAGTGTATCATCAGTTTTACCCGTAACAGAAGATTTTGTTATATCATAAGTATCATCTGTTGTAAGAGCAGAACCGCTCATATCTGTGAGTGTTACAGTAAATTCAAATACCAACGCCTTGTCGCTTTCTTCAATATCCTCCGAACCGGTTGGAGTAAGGACATTCTTTGTTATTTCAAGATTGCCGACAGCCGGTGGTGTATAAGTATTTGTAATAACAGCAGTTGATGCTGTTTCGCCTATCGTGCCTGTTTTGTCACCGTCGTTTGACCAATTAGCCATTGATGTAACTTCGCTTACAGTATATCCTGTATCGTATGGAATACCAGATATCGTAACAGATTGATTAACACTTACCTGAACTGTAAAGCTGTTCTTGTCAGCTATCACAATACCGTCGGGATCTGTTGTAAATGTATAATCTTTCAAATCAACACCTGTCGGGGCTGTAAGTATCACATTGAATGTAAATAACGTATCATTATCTATATCTGTGCCTGTATATTCACCCTCAAGAATCTTTGAAAGTGTAAGAGAATTTGTCAGACGAGTGTTTACAACAGTCTCCTCATTTCTTTCATCAGGATTTATAACATCTTTTTCAGTATTAAATGTGCCCTCATATACTGTCTGTTCAGTTTCGGCTGAATTGCTTTCCTGTTCATAGTTCTCGGCAGGAGTTTCTGTAATTGTATACTTTGTACCGTAAGGAACACCCTGAATTGTCAAAGTTTCATCACGCTTCAAAATAAACTGACCCAACGTACCAAATGTATTATCGGTAATGTTTGTTATCGGCTTGTTTGCCGTTATAGCCGAATAATCGGTTACATTCATATCTTTAATGCCAAAAACATCATAAAGTTTGAGTGTAAAAACAAATTCATCTGTTACATTATCATTCGGGTCAAGTTGTTTTGTAACTGTAATAGCACCGACTTTGGGGGTATTTACAAAAGTTTCGGTTATCTGAACAGGCTCTTTTGCATCAACATTGCCGGTATTTTGATAAGCATAATCGGTATCCGTCATAGCCCCGGATAAAATTGTATTTCCGTTCTTGTCTTCTACTGTAACAGTCGTGTCATAGTATTCTCTTGAAGAACGGCTTCTTGTTGTACCGAAAGTTTCGGGTGTATTTTCAACATCGGTTCTCTCGACAGTTCTCATGGTATCAAGCTGATTGACAGTCATCTGACTGCCCTTTTTGAACTGTTTCTGGAATTCTGCCGAAGATTCCTTGTCATCAGTACCATACATCAGTCTGAAATTACCCCTGCCGTCAGTTGTACCGACAAGACCGTTTGTATCTGTGCCTTTTATGACATCTGCAAATTCATCTGTCCAAATATAGTTTACATTCTTGACAACATTGCCCTGAGTCGGGTCAAAGTTATTTTCATTATACTCAGTGCTGCTGCCGGAATGGTCAAACGCTGCACTTGTCCAACCTGTGATCTTATATGTTGCACCTTCTTCAAATGTACCTATACCTGCTGTATTCCAAGCGGTATCACTTGACGTTGCAAGCCTTTGGAAATCAACTTTGGTATATCCTCCGCTGACATCAAATCTATAGAGATAATCCCCTATTTTTTCACCCACCACAATTTTATCGGCAAGTCCATCACCCGACAATTTTGCACCCATTCGGGCATTGTCAGCGTTCCATTTCTTTCCGTTCAATGTCTCGCTAATATCTAGGTAAATATACGGCACAATTTTCTGTCCCGAAAGCAACGCTTTCTGACCGAGATTATCACGCTGATAATAGTTGTATGTAGGAGAAACTATTCCGCTGTCCGATACATCATCTGTAGATGTGCCGCTGTTTGATATTGAATAATCAAATACATCATAATCGGCAGCTTTCTTTGTAAGGTCAAGCAGACCGGGGTTGATATTCTTGAACTGTGTTATTTCTCTTACTTTAAGAGTGTTGTTGTTCGGAATAGTAGCGAAATTGAATCTTACAAG